>CALXTS010000043.1 GCA_944391465.1 uncultured Alphaproteobacteria bacterium | reverse complement strand
TTAAGATTCCTCATTTTGACGGGTCAAGGAAGGCCGGATTTATTATCCAGCCTTCTTTGTCCTGATTTGCTTTATGCCGCTACCTGCACCTCCGTTTCCTTGTTGGCAACTTTTCCAAGTTCCCTGTCTAATTTTTTTTGCACCTCAGTAAAAACATCTTCATTCACCAACAGCGCATAACCATGTCGGTATAATTTTCCACCGCTTTTCATCTGTCCACAATAGAAAGAATTGCGCAGCATATGAATTAATGTTCTTCGACTAATTAAACTACCAGTAGTTGTATACAGAGGTAATGATTGGGCAACTTCAAGCAAATTTTTGATGCTGATTTCTGACCGTAAGTAGTTATCAAATAGAAACTGAACTTTACCTGCCTGTTCATCCGGCAGAATCCATGGGCGCCAACTTGGACGACAGTTTTTATATCCTATTGGTGCTTTGCCGGGGTAAAATCTATTCTCACGCATCGTTTGCATTGCCTTTTTCGTTGTATTGGATAATTCAGCGGAGTAGCGCTCAGCCTCTGCTATAAGCATCCGGTAATCAAATATATCATTCGCTGTAGAAAACGGAGTGATTACCATACCCTCTTTAACAAAATGAATTTCTACTTTGCCCGTTTTCACCAAATCATCCAATACACTTATATGGTTAAAGTTCCGGGCTAAACGGTTAGCTTCCGACAGAACCAAAGCAACTGGAGCAGTTTTTACTTGCTGAATTAAATCCAAGACTTCATTAAATTTCGGACGTCTTTTGTTAAAGGCGCTTTCAATTGCTTTTTTATTTTGTATTATTTCAAAATTCTTACTTTGGCAGTACGCCTTACAAATAGCTTCCTGCTCAGAGAGAGAATTACCGGTATTTTGTTTTGCCGAAGAAACCCGACACATGATTATTGCATCTTTAGCAGAAGTCATTTTCATTTCCTTTCGTTAAAATTATGATTTGATTTTCATTAATAGCTGCGGTTATGCCGTCCAAATCTGGCTGCAGCCAGTTGTTTTGCGGTTTGAGCTGGTTAATCAGCCGAAACAGTTCATAAATTGCCGGTGAAAAAGAGTTTCCCGCATGTAGCCGCAGTTCTCGTTTGCCCATCGTCTTCAGTATCGTTACCAAACCGACAAGCTGCAGGGCTTTTAGAAACTTATATTTGGCATCCAGCAGACGTTTGAATAAATCTGCCGCATTTTCTTCGCTTAACTGCTGGTATCTGGCTGCTGCCAAAATTTCATTCCAATAAACCAGCGTAACAGCTCGGCAAATTTGGCTGCTGAAAAGATTTTGGAATGTCAGCTCCGAAACTGGAAGCCCTGCTTTACTGATGGCTTGACGGATATTCTCAGAATTGCCTAACTGAATTTCAAACCGTAAGTATTGGCTTGAACCTAAGGCTGCCCAATCAATCGCCTGAGCATTTTCGGAACTGACAGCCCGACTTTTACAATACCGGGCTTTTTGAATATCCCTGAGTTTGTCGTAAATAATGACATTCCGGTGCCGAGCTAAGAAATGCAGTGAATGCCCTTCATTTCGGTATGACACCTTGGTACAATCGAGCCGGCGGCTGATGTCGGCTTTGTTCAAGTATTGTAAAATCACACAGGGGGCGACTTTAACCAAGACATTCTTACCATAGTCAATCCTTACAACTTGTGCCGACCGCAACACTTGCGGCGAAACCTCAACACCCATCTCGTGAAGCCGTAATGCCAAAATGCTGATGACATCTTCAAAGTCGGCATCGCAAACTTCTTCCAGATTGTTGGGTGGAAAATGCAGAAGTTTCGGTGCGGAAAACTCAATTTTCAGCTTAACGCTGAAACCACCGTGCCGCAGTACGCTGCTTAATGACAGCTTGGGGTAGTAATGCTGTTGCGACTCTTCACCCGTCGCGAAGTTATAGCAGGTCACAGCCTCCGCCCCTTGCATATCCCAAAGAATTTGCGGATTAGGCTTAAAACGCCCAAGCTCCGTTATTATAATGTCTGTGTAGTCAACCAGCAAAACGCAGGTATCACAGACATTTTTATTATCTGTGCTCATTGACAAACCTTCCTTTCATTTGAGCATTGATTAAAACTTCCAACTCAGGATTTTCCTGAGCGGCCTCGTGTAATATCTTCAACAGAGCAACAAGACTTTTACCTGCATCGACAGCTTCATCCGCCGTCAAGTCAGGACAACACTTCAAAATCTCATTATTTAGCGCTTGGTAATTCAAGACAAAGCTCTCCGTTGATGTTATTTACGGGGGCTCTTTACAAGATGATATTCTGAAAATTAACTGTATTTAGAAAAAAAAGATAAAAAAATCCTATAAATTCACATAATTACAAATAGTTATATATTTTATTTTTATAGGATAATATATATATTTTAATATGATAACAGACATCAAAAAAAACACTCTTTCATAAAAGAAAGAGTGTTTTTCAACTAAAGAAATGCTTTAGGGCCTTTTCTTTAGACGCTCATCCAATGGATAAAAGGCATCTCGATTCTTACATTCT
>CALXTS010000042.1 GCA_944391465.1 uncultured Alphaproteobacteria bacterium | reverse complement strand
TTAAGGCCGACGGCCAAGCGGAAGAGATTAAATCGCTGTTGGCCAAATATCATCATACTAATTATTTTTGTTTTGATATGTCTATTCCGGACATGGTGGTACAAATAGAGCACGGATTGAAAGTCTACAGCGGCATGAGCGATCTGATGCCAGAACCGGTTATGCTTCAATATGCAGACGGCATATGGCTGGATTGCTTCGAATCCGACTGGTACAGCTCGGAAGTTATTGACAAATTATTGAAACAGGGGAAAAAAGTCTGCATTGTTTCGGCAGACTTGCACAAACGCGAAACGAAAAAACAATGGGAAACCGTTTCAAAAGTAAAAAATTTTGCTTCAGAGGATTTGATGTTGTGTACGGATAAACCGCTTGAAGCCAAGAAATATTGGGGAATTTAACCATGACAATTAAAGCTGTAATTTTTGATATGGACGGTGTTTTGATTGAAGCCAAAGACTGGCATTATGAAGCACTGAACAAAGCTCTGGGATTGTTTGGATACGAAATCAGCCGTTATGAGCATCTGACATCTTATGACGGTCTGCCGACCAAGACCAAACTCAAGAGACTGACAATGGAAAAAGGGCTGCCGGAATATCTGCATTCTTTCATCAATGAGATGAAACAGCAATATACCATGAATATGATTCATACCTACTGCCGGCCGCGTTTCAATCATGAATATGCCCTCTCCCGGCTTAAAGCCGAGGGCTATAAACTGGCCGTCGGATCCAACTCCATCCGTAACACGATTGACGTGATGATGGAAAAAGCCAACCTGCAGCAATATCTGGATTTTACGCTCAGCAATCAAGACGTCAGCCAACCCAAGCCTAATCCTGAAATTTATTTGAAGGCAATTCAGCGGCTGGGACTTAAGCCCGAGGAATGTCTGATTGTTGAAGACAATGAAAACGGCATTCGGGCGGCTCTTGCATCCGGCGCTCATTTGCTGGCGGTTAAATCTGTTGATGAAGTTAACTATGAAAACATCACCAACCGCATTAAAGACATAGACGGCACAAATAGTATGGAGAAAGCGGCGTAATGAAAGTTTTGTTTTTAATGGGCGGAGAAAAGGTTGAACACAAAGACGGAAAATATCCGCTGTATATGGCTGAAATCAATGAAAAACTGGTGTTGGAGAAACAAACGGAATACTTATCCGAGCTCAAACCTTCTCAGGTGCTTTTTTGCGTAAAATCCGAGGATGTTAAAGATTTTCATGTTGATGACGTTATCCGGCAGGCAGTTCCTAATTCAACCTGCATTACCATCAACAACAAAACGCAAGGAGCTGTCTGTTCCGCTTTGTTGGCAGCAGAACATATAGACAACGGTGAAGAATTGATTGTTATGGCCATTGATGACTTTATTGACGACAGCGGTAAAAAAATATTGGATTATTTCAAGGAACAGAACTGTGATGCCGGCGTCGTTTCTTTCACCTCGGTGCATCCCCGCTATTCGTTTGCAAAAGTGGACAACAACGGCATGGTTTCCGAACTGGCTGAAAAGCGCCCGATAAGCAAAAACGCACTGGCCAGTTTTTATTACTTCAAAAAAGGCTCTGATTTTGTTAACAGCGCCAAAGACGTCATTCGTAAAGACAATCCGGTCAACAACGCCTTTTATCTGAGCCAGACCATAAATGAAATGATCTTAAAACAGAAAAAAGTCGGTATGTATAAAATCGACAATGCAAAATTTCATCCGCTGAAATCGGAAATGCAATTGGCTCAATATATGTTGCAGCTGAAAGAAGAAAAGGAAAGCATCTGATGAAAACCGCCAAGCTTGATGATATGGTCAAAGGATGGTTTATCGGGAACTTTAATCCATCATTACTTAAAACCAACGATGTGGAAGTTGCCGTTAAAAAATATAAAAAAGGCGACCATGAAGGCAAACATTATCATAAAATTGCAACCGAATATACCTGCATTATTTCCGGACGAGTAAAGATGAACGGTACAGAATACGGTAAAGGAGATATCGTGGTAATGGAACCCGGCGAAGCAACAGACTTTGAATGCCTGGAAGATGATACCACCAATGTCGTGGTCAAAATCCCCGGAGCTAATAATGATAAGTACGAGATTTAGAGGAGAGAGGTTATGAAATATGAAACAAAAGAAGAAATTATCAAAAGAATTAATGATTATGATCTTAGAAAATTAATTGATACTTTATCCTATGTTAAGGCAACAGAAAAAAATATATTAGAGAATATAGAGTTACAAATTTACACACATGAAACTGTTGAAGATTTTTTAACCTATTTGCAATGCATCCAAGAGTGTATTTACAATAAAATTTTTAACAGCAGAAACTAACAGCATTATAAAATATGAGTATTATCAAAAAAATATTTTCAGCCATTATTCCCGGCTATCGGCAACTGCAAAAACTTAAATGGCGTGTTGAAGCTCTTGAAGGAAAGAATTTTGGTGTTTTTGACTTTGGAAAAAATAATAAATTTGTTTTGATTAAGCAAAATGGAACTGTCGTCGAGAATCCTCAAATTCCTGGCCTAACAGTTGTTTTTCATGAAAATAACAACTTAGTTGAATTGCATGAACCATTAGGCGAGTTTAGAAATTGCCGTTGGGAACTGCGCGATAACTCTAAAATTATCATAAATTCATTTAGTATATGTATTTATAATTTAATGATTCCTTATGGTATGCATTCATCATCACTCTCTATTGGAAAAAATTT
>CALXTS010000041.1 GCA_944391465.1 uncultured Alphaproteobacteria bacterium | reverse complement strand
ACATTATCTTGTGGAATATCAGCTAAAAGCCAAAGTGAATTAACTGAAATATTAAATCAAGTTAGATGTTTTAATAATTTCACCAAAGCAAACGATCCATATAACGAACACGATTTTGGCAGTTTTTATTATAAAGGAGAACAAATTTATTGGAAAATTGATTATTATGATACCGAGTATTTGTTTTATAGTATCAATCCGGCAAATGAAGAATGCACCTATCGAGTATTAACCATAATGCTTGCTGATGAATATTAAAAAACAGGAAGAAATTCCTAAAAGTTGTTAATAATACAGATTATCTACTTGAAATTTATATTTAATTGTGTTATATAAAATTTATCACTTAGGTTAAGTGTCCCCAAAATCCGAAGATTAAGTTCTTCGGATTTTTTTTGTTTAAACAATTAAAAAAAGAAAGAAACAACCATGAGCAATTTAATCAGATATATTATTCAGGAAGATCCTGAAAAAGAAATGAGAAAGAAAACTTGGGAAAAACCAACATATTCATCTATTGTTGCACCTCGAGAAGAGATAGAAGCTTCTAAAAAAAAATCTCAAAATTTATTAGAGAGTGCATTATCTTCTTATAATACAAAGCAAACACCTACACCTTGGGCTAAAAAGCAATCTAATAATCTATTGGAACGGATGAGTATGACAACACCATCTGCACCTAAAAGGCTTGAAAATAACACTCCGAATTTAAACCGTTCTGCGGCAGGAGATATAGCTTTAGAAGGTTTAAAAGGGTTTGGTCAAGGTATAATAAGTGGTGCTGAATCTCTCCTGAACGGAATAACTTTGGGTGGCTACAGTAAACTTGATGAAAAATATGACCTAGGAGTGCAAAACCGAAGACAAGACATACAAAAAGCAGCAGATAACGCTGGTCTAGGACAAGCCTTGAAAGTTGCCAATAAAGCAACCGAAGCCACTGGAACAGCATTAACCGGAACTGCAATATTGAAGGGTGTTCCGGCTGCATACAATAAATATAGCATTTATAAAGGGGCTAAAAACCTTGAAAAGCAACTTCGCCGTGGAGATGATTTTCAAGATATTTTTATGGGACGTATTGATAAAAACAAACTGGATGAAATTAACAGCATTCGCCAAAATGTAGGAGAGCAAAGTATAGGATCAAGAAAAGTTACTATTCCTAAAGATAGAGTCGAACATATATATAACAGAAGGGTTGTAGAATATGGATACACTCCTGAAGACACGGCTCATACTATCTCTGATGCCCTATTCAATAAAAACAGTAAAATTTCTTCTACCAGATTTAAGACATTACAAAAATTGGAAAGTCCGTCTGCTAACAGAGCCGTTATTGGAAAAATACGTAATGGGAACCATATATTTGTAAAGACAGGATATACAAAATAAAAATTGAATAAAACTCTAAAGCAAAAATATATAATACAAACCCTGAAATATTTCAGGGTTTGTATTATTCATCAACACTCCAATTTTTATCAGTAATAAATTTTGAAGGAAGAACCTCCATTCTTGGGTTATCTATATCTTTTCTAATGACTACACTATAACCATTATCCAAATCTAAAACAACCGCAGACAGGTATACGTTATCTTCAGATAATATAGGATAAATATTTTGAATTTTACAGCCTAATATATCATTATATAAAAAAGATATATTCATATAAGCATCTTTATACTTAGAAATTTCTTTTATTGTTAAATTTTGTATATCAACACAAGACGAAGCATCATGACTGTTTAGTCCTATTTTGTAGCAATAATAAGCTGAAAAGTCGACAGATAAAAGATTTTTACCAATTTCAAAAATAAAAGCCTTTTCCCAATTATACATATTTCGATTATTGGGAGATAAAACATCACTTTCGTTAAAATCTGCTATATCTAAATCAAACTTTGAATTAAAAACAGCCACAAGCTTTTCACCAATAAGCAAAGGTTTTATGCTTTTAAGAATGAACTCAGCTCCTGCAGCCGGAAATTTACTTTTAAGCTTTTGGCCTTTAACATAAGCTGTTTGGATAGAAATCTTTTGCATAAAAAACCTTTCAAAAAGATGAAGTGGCTTTGGATGGACGGTGTTTCCCATCATTACAACACAAATACGTTGTGTTCTGCAGTTGCACCGATTTTCTGCTCTTCAAAGCCACTCTTTTCATATAAGATTTGTCCTTATATAAAAACATATCCGGCCGACAAATAACCTTAATGGTATGCTTTATATAGTTATCACAACTATTTATAAACGTCAATAGAACATAAAATTTTATTCTTAAAAAACTTATTAGAAATTTTATATTTTATAATAAGTCCTTATTTTTCAAGGCTTTTAACAACAAATCCGTTGATGGTTAAAATAAAGTCATTATAATTTATATAAAATATTGTGTAATTATAATAACTTGGAGAACATTATGGGTATAGGAAAACAAGCAAAAATATTAAACGCGAAACAACAAACCACGGTCTTAGCCTATTTGGAAAATACCAGATATCCACTCAGAAACAAAATAATGTTTTTACTGAGCTTCAAAGCCGGTTTAAGGGCCAAGGAAATATCCCAACTCACATGGTCAATGGTTTGTGATAGCGAAGGCTATATATCGGACAGCATTAATTTACCGAATAATGCTTCTAAAGGTAAATATTCCGGTCGGATTATCCCGATACATAAAGACTTAAAAAAGTTGCTGACAGACTTAAAACAAGAAAACACAAACCTATCTTCATATATCATCACCACCGAAAGAGATAAGAAAATGTCTGCTCAGGCAATCGTTAATTTCTTTTATTTACTGTATAAAGGGCTGAATATGGATGGATGCTCATCTCATAGCGGCAGAAGAACTTTTATTACCCAAGCTGCAAAAATGATTAGCCAAGCCGGAGGAACGATAAATGACGTCAGACAGCTTGCCGGACACTCAAGCCTAGCCACAACACAACGATATATTGAATATAATACCGAAGCTCATAAAAAAATAATTGAAATGATATGAACTTAAATGCGTCATATTTTGTCGTGGAGTATTGTTATATTAAATAATAAACCTAAGAGGCACCGATGACTGAAAAACATTTATATAAGGATTTATATACCCGCAAATGGATAAAAATTTACCATCAAAAACAGGCAAGCGGCGATTACTGTTGTTGTCTGGAATTTGCTTTGCCCTTTTTTTATTATGTAAAAATTACCCTTGTAAAGCCTATGCGTATAACTATTGGTAAAAACAAATTAGAGCGTGAAAGTAACCTGCTGTCCAAAGCTTCTATTTCGCGAATTTTAAGGCTTTTACCCAGAAACAAGCCTCACTCTCCTGAATATATCTCCGTTCTGCTTAAACATAAGAAATACGACTTGCTTAATTATATGTATAATCTTGCCGCATTTGTTCCGGAAGATTTGAAAGAATATGT
>CALXTS010000040.1 GCA_944391465.1 uncultured Alphaproteobacteria bacterium | reverse complement strand
GCAATTGTTTATACCGGCGATACAGCAGACTCTCCGATTGAAATCAGAGAAATTCCGGCTGATTTGAAAGACAAAGCTGAAGAATATCATCATGCTTTGGTTGAAACAGCTGTTGAACAAGACGAACAAGCAATGGAAGATTATCTTGAAGGTAAAGAAGTTTCTCTTGAGACTTTGAAGAAATGTATTCGTAAGGGTACATTGGCAAGAGATTTTGTTCCTGTTTTGTGTGGTACTGCTTTCAAAAACAAAGGTGTACAGCCATTGTTGGATGCCGTTGTTGATTATTTGCCTTCACCGCTTGATATTCCTTCTATTGAAGGTGTTAAGCCGGGAACAGATGTCGTTGAGATCAGACATCCGGGTGATAATGAGCCTTTGGCTGCTTTGGCCTTTAAGATTATGAATGACCCGTTTGTTGGTTCTTTAACCTTTACACGTATTTATTCTGGTACAATGACCGCTGGTTCTTATATCTATAACTCTGTTAAAGATAAGAAAGAACGTATCGGTCGTATGTTGTTGATGCATTCTAACAAACGTGAGGATTTGAAAGAGGCTCATGCCGGTGATATTATTGCTTTGGCTGGTTTGAAAGATACAACGACCGGTGATACGCTTTGTGATGCTTCCAAACCGATTGTTTTGGAAAACATGGTATTCCCTGAGCCGGTTATTGAATTGGCAGTTGAACCTAAGACAAAAGCTGACGTTGAAAAAATGGGTTTGGCTTTGTCCAGATTGGCTATGGAAGATCCTTCTTTCAAGGTTTCTTCTGATCCGGATTCAGGTCAGACCATTATTAAGGGTATGGGCGAGCTTCACTTGGAAATTATTGTTGACCGCTTGAAACGTGAATTCAAAGTTGAATGTAACGTTGGTGATCCGCAAGTTGCTTATCGTGAAACCATTACCAAACCTGCCGATATTGAATACACCCATAAGAAACAATCCGGTGGTGCCGGTCAGTTCGCTAAGGTTAAGATTAAATTTGAACCGATTGAAGGTTACGATGGGTTTGAATTTGAAAATACCGTTGTCGGCGGTAATGTTCCGAAGGAATATATCCCCGGTGTTGAAAAAGGTTTGCGTTCTGCAATGGAAGCTGGTGTGTTGGCCGGATATCCTGTTACCGGTGTTAAGTGCACTCTTTATGATGGTGCTTATCACGAAGTTGACTCTAACGTTATGTGCTTTGAAATTGCTGCTCGTGCTGCTTTCCGTGAAGGTATGCGTCAGGCAAATGCAAAGCTCTTGGAACCGATTATGAAGGTTGAAGTCGTAACTCCTGAGGAATATATGGGTGATATTATCGGCGACTTGAACTCTCGTCGTGGTTTAGTTAACGGTATGGACCAACGTGGTAATGCTCGTGTTATTGATGCGAAAGTTCCGCTGTCTAACATGTTTGGTTATGTTAACACTTTGCGTTCTTTGTCTCAAGGTCGCGCACAGTTCTCTATGGTATTCAGCCATTATGCTGAAGTTCCGCGGGAAATTGCTGAGACCGTTAAGGCTAAGAACAGCTAGTCTTTTTAGTTAAGAGACAGGAGTGATTCACTCCTGTCGTCTTGGCAAAAATGTGAATATAAAATAAAATTTGGAGAAAATTTAAAATGGCAAAAGAAAAATTTGAGCGGACAAAGCCGCACTGCAACATTGGAACGATTGGTCACGTAGACCATGGTAAGACCACTTTGACAGCAGCCATTACAAAAGTATTGGCAGAAGAGGGTGGAGCAAGCTTTACAGCCTATGATCAAATTGATAAGGCACCAGAAGAGAAGGCACGTGGTATTACCATTTCTACTTCACACGTAGAATATGAGACCCCGAATCGTCACTATGCACACGTAGACTGCCCGGGGCACGCTGACTATGTAAAGAACATGATTACCGGTGCCGCTCAGATGGATGGAGCAATTTTGGTAGTATCAGCAGCAGATGGTCCGATGCCGCAAACACGTGAGCACATTTTGTTGGCTCGTCAGGTAGGTGTACCGGCATTGGTTGTTTACATGAACAAAGTAGACCAAGTAGATGATCCGGAATTGTTGGAATTGGTAGAAATGGAAATCAGAGACTTGTTGAAGTCATATGACTTCCCAGGAGATGAGATTCCGATTATTAAAGGTTCAGCCTTGGCAGTATTGGAGAACGGAGATCCGAAGATTGGACATGATTCCATTATTGAATTGATGAAGGCTGTAGACAGCTATATTCCGCAGCCGGATCGTCCGAAAGATAAACCGTTCTTGATGCCGATTGAAGACGTATTCTCAATTTCTGGCCGTGGTACTGTAGTAACCGGTCGTGTAGAGCGCGGTGTATTGCATGTAGGTGATGAAATTGAAATCGTAGGTATTAAGCCGACCCAGAAGACAACATGTACCGGTATTGAAATGTTCCGTAAGTTGTTGGATGAAGGTGAAGCCGGCGATAACATCGGTGTATTGTTGCGTGGTACAAAGAGAGAAGAAGTAGAGCGCGGACAAGTATTGGCAGCTCCTGGTTCTATTACCCCGCATACAGATTTCAACTGCGAATGCTATATTTTGACGAAGGAAGAAGGCGGACGTCATACCCCGTTCTTCAGCAACTATCGTCCGCAGTTCTATTTCCGTACCACAGACGTAACCGGTTCAATTGAGTTGCCGGAAGGTACAGAGATGGTAATGCCTGGTGATAACATTCGTATGACAGCAAAATTGATTCACCCAGTAGCAATGAACGAAGGTTTGCGTTTTGCTATTCGTGAAGGTGGTCGTACGGTAGGTGCCGGTGTTGTATCAAAGATTTTGAAGTAATCTGAGATATAGACCAGAATAAAATTGAAAGAGGCTTCCTTTTGGGAAGCCTCTTTTTTTACGGATAAGGGCTAAGTTTGGGTATTGATTTTTTTTATTCTGTGTGTTAAAACGCGGGCGTTTGAATTAAAAATATAGAGTTATTAATTTTTATTTTTGTGTTATGGATACACCAAAAGTTTTGTTAAGTATGATTATGTTTTCTGAGCAAAATGTTCAGAAAAGCGAGTGGTATAAAACTTCAGTTAAAAATGCCGTTCGATGTAGTTTGATTAATTTTTATGCTCAAAAGTTGCATTCTCAGCTTGTTGCTCCTTTAGAGCCTTGGGAAGGTCAGGTTGTCGCCGATTTTAATTATCGAAAAATTTTGGCCAAAGTCGAACAAGAGCTTCCAGAGATAGCTTTGCGAGTATCAGGGAATGTTGTTGAGGCACAAAGTTTGTATGATGTCTTATGCAAGGAGTTTAATAGACGTAGAACGCTTTGTGATAGATATGATAAACTTTGGTGGTATGAATGGACGAGAAAGAAATCTTTGAAAAAACGTATTCAAAAGATTGATGACACGGAAATTGAGTTGTTTGATTTTTTGAATATGGCTCTGTATTTCTTTGAAAAGCGAAATTTTGGAAACAAGGCAGATTTTATGAGCTTTTTTTCTTAGTGTTGTTCATAATGAAGTGAAAATCCGGCAAAATCCGGATTTTTTTTTGTATTTAAACAATTCTTGACTCCTGTTAATAATCTGTTAACTTATAAGTGTTTTTAGAAAAATTCAGAATGTAAAATGTGTAAGCGAAAAATAATAGAAAAAACCAATTTTACGAATACATGCTTAAAAGAAGCATTATTTTGGCGGCCTCTAAATTTTGGAGGCCGCTTTGCTTTTGATGAAGGCAGAAGACAATGAATGATAAAAAAATTGCAAAAATATATTATGATGTTCAGGTCTTTTTGACAAAAGCAGGGGATCTTTATGGGTATGTTATACAGGCTAATGGAAAGCCTCGTTGTAGAAAATTAACTTCACAGGAAAAAATTGCTTTTTGGGAAGGAAAATTGCATCGAAAAAAAATAAATTCTGTTTCTTGGCAACCCGTTGCAATAAAAGTTTGTGTGCCGGTGAAACTTGGAATTGAGAGATTGAATGAGGTTTCTCGTTAAGATATTTTATCTAAAATATCTGACAAAGATTTTAGATTGTCAGGTTTGTGTTGCTTTTCTAAAAGGGGTTTTGATAATTCGTGGAGATATACTAAAGAAAAAAGACGAATTGATGAGGTCAGACCTAGTTTGGGATCTTTGTGGCTTTCAATCATTTCCAGAAGTTTTTTTCGGTTAATTTGTTCTCTTTTGCAAATATCTTTTATGGCATCCCATTCGTTTTTACATAAACGCATTGATGTTTTGCGTTGGTGGATGGTAATCACTTTGCTACTTAATTCTGTCATTTCTTTCTATTTCTGTAATATGATTATTAGCTTCTTCTGATAAGATAAACAATTCTGATAAATTTTTCAATCAAAAATATATGGTTATATATAATAACTCTTTTTAATATATAACCTATTATATGTTGTCGAAGCGTATGGATGAAAATTTTGTCAACCAGACTCAAACAGAGTCTGACAAAGCGATTCAAGGTGATAAAAAAATAAAAAAATATGCTTTTTTTGCTTGCATATTAGACTCAGTTATGTTACAAGGTGCTCACGATAATTGTTTTGGGCTAGG
>CALXTS010000039.1 GCA_944391465.1 uncultured Alphaproteobacteria bacterium | reverse complement strand
TGTACTAACTGTGCAGCCGGAAAATACAGTAAGGCAGGATCATCTTCTTGTTCAAGTTGTACTGGTAATACTTATTCAGCAGCAAAAGCTGGTTCATGTACATCATGTTCTAGCGGAACTGTGGCAAACAGCGGACATACAGATTGCTTAAATGATACTTGTGCGAGCGGATACAGCAAAACAGCATGTGCTGAAAATCAAATCCAAACTGGAACGACAACCACTGCCGCCGGATCAACGTGCTATGCTTGCCAAACTAAAGATTTAACTTGTGCTGAATATATTTCAGAAAATAAAATTTCAGGTGTTACATTGAATAGTTATACCACTACCTATTTAGGAAGTAAGCTAAGAGGGCCAAGCACGGTTGATTATGCTAAATGTAAAGAGTTGCCCAATCCGACCATTACCGTAACTCAATCCATTTCATCAGGATCTGAAATTAATGGCGTAGATATTAAATTTGTTGGTACGGGAAATGTAAATCAAGAATGTTTGTATGATTATGAATATTGTAGGGAACAGTATAATCAATACTATGATTTAGAAAAATATAGCCAATGCATGCAATATTGGAATTATAGCGGAAACAATTGTACTGATCCTAGTAGTTCAGCATGTTGTACCACCTATACGCCTGCTTCATGGTATCCGTATAAAGGAAGTGTAAGTAAAATCACCAATGCAACAATAAATGCTGAAAATGGTATTAATACATGCTTTGGTTCAACGATTGAAATATATGGTAAGGTTAATACAACGGCTATAGGTTCACATTGTTATACAGCAACCGGAGGATCAGGTAGTAAATCTGATGGTGGAAAAACGATAATTAAGTCCGGAGCCAATGTAACAGCCCCCAGCATCGAAAGTTATTTAGGACTTTTATATGTTGAAAAAGGAGCAGTGTTAAATTTAACATCAAGTACAGGAAACAACTATCAAGGAGGAAAGGATAAGCATACAGACATGTCCATCCAAGTTGAAGGAACGTTAAACTCTACTACTTTAAACTTTGTAAATGGTCCTGTAACTATCCACCCAACAGGAATTCTGAATGTGGCTAAAGTTTCAGCTTCAGACAAATATAAAGGTAAAATTATATATAGTACCGGATCAATAATGCAAATCGGTAATAATTGCAGAAAAGCAACCAGCAACGGGTCGGTTGATGTAACCAGTAATATTACAACACCACCGTTCGGTTCATACTGTTCACCGATGAGAAGACCATTCTAAATATAAGAATGAAAACATAAAAAAATCCCCCTTTCAAAGGGGGATTTTTTTACTTCAAAACCTGTTCTCTTGTTTTGCTGAATTTAACTTTGGGAAAATCTTCTTGAGTTTTATTTAGATGCCAAGAATTTCTGGCCAAAAAGACCAATTCACCATCATGGTCTTCGGCAATATTCATTCGATTAGCATCTTGGAAGCGTTTCATTTCTTCTTTATCATCGCAAGAAATCCAACGAGCTGTGTAATATTGAGTTGGCTCAAACATTACCGGAAGATTAAACTCCGTTTTAATACGGTCAGCCATAACCTCAAATTGCAAAGCACCGACCACCCCGACAATCCATTCTGCACCAATAATCGGTTTAAAAATGCTTGCACCGCCTTCTTCGGCAATCTGTTGGAGTGCATTACCCAAGTGCTTAGATTTTAAAGGGTCAAGCGCACGCGCAGATTTTAACAACTCAGGTGCAAAACTTGGAATTCCTGTAAAACTGATCTTTTCTCCTTCGGTTAATGTATCTCCGATTCTCAGTTGTCCGTGGTTGGGAATACCAATAATATCTCCGGGAAAAGCGTCTTCTGCAAGTTCACGTTCTTGAGCCAAAAACATAACCGGTGTCGGAATTTTAATTTCTTTATCGGTTCTGACCTGAATCAACTTCATTCCACGTTTAAAATGTCCTGAACAAATACGCATAAAAGCAATTCTGTCTCGGTGCTTGGGATCCATATTTGCCTGTATTTTGAAGATAAAACCTGTAACTTTATTTTCTTCGGGAAGGACTTCTCTGCTAATTGATTTCTGTGGGCGCGGAGATGGTGCCATACGATGCAAACCTTCCAAAACCTCTCTGACACCAAAGTTGTTGATAGCACTACCGAAGAATACGGGAGTAAGCGTTCCGTCTAAATAAGACTGTAAGTCGAATTTAGGGCAAAGCTCTTTAATCATTTCAATATCTTCACGCAATTTTGAAACCATGTGTGCTGGAAGAAGTTGGTCAAGTTTTTCATCATCAAGACCTTTACAAGTTTCAATAGTCGCATTAATGGAGGATTTATCTCCGGTTTTATTCATCAAGATTAATTGGTCATTAATCAAGTCATAACAACCTAAAAAGTCTTTTCCCATACCGATAGGCCAGCTTGCCGGGGTTACATCAAGAGCCAATGTTTTTTCAATTTCATCAAGCAGAGCAAAAGGATCTTGTCCTTCGCGGTCAAGTTTATTGATAAAAGTTAAAATCGGGACATCACGCAGACGGCAAACTTCAAAAAGTTTTTTAGTTTGGCTTTCAATACCTTTTGCAGAATCAAGAACCATGATAGCAGAATCTACGGCAGTTAAGACACGGTAAGTATCTTCCGAGAAATCTTCGTGTCCGGGAGTATCCAACAAATTAAAAGTAATACCTTTATATTCAAAGGTCATAACAGAAGAGGCAACAGAAATTCCTCTTTCTTGTTCCACTTTCATCCAGTCGGAATGAGCTCTGCGATTTTCGCCTCTTGCTTTTACGGCACCGGCTTGTTGAATGGCTCCGCCAAAGAGAAGTAATTTCTCGGTCAACGTTGTTTTACCGGCATCAGGGTGCGAAATAATTGCAAAAGTTTTGCGAATATTGTGTGTGTTTTCAGCCATTGTTTTCTCAAAAAATGTAAATATGAATAAGTTACCGATTGTTTAGCTTAAATATAAAGCAAAGTCAAGCCGCAAATCTTTAACAAGAGTGCGGCTTAAAAAGGGTAAAGCAGAAACTAAAATGGGGATGTGACGTTAGGAGAAGCTGAAGGTATCGAAGCAGCTTTTTCCGGAGTAATAGATACCGTTCCGTCTATCCTGTAACGTTCAGTCTCCTTAACCGGAGAAACGGGAACCGTCTCAACAACTTCAACTTTTTCAACAGTATTTGTCAGCTTCTGTGGTTGAACCAATAAATTTACGGGTTCTGAAGATGATTGTTTTTCTTGCGTCTCGACAACACTGACTTCTTTAACCTCAGTCACGGCAACCGGAGCGGGCTGAGGTTGAACGACAGCAGGGGTTGTTGTTTTAGAAACAGCTTTGACCTGAGATTTTGTTACAGGCTTTGATTTGTTAATTCCCAAATATTTCTCAATAGCAGCTTTTTCTCTTTCTTTTTCTTTAGAGGTAATCAAATTCAAATCATAAAGAGCTTCCAGCTTGCGCAAATCCTTAGCCGCTCCAAAAATATCCCGAGAAGGAGCTTTGGGTTTAAGACGAGCCCGAGGATTAGGATTAAGCAAAGCAACAATAATAGTATCGCGCTCTGCAGAAAATTCATTTGGAGTAATAGCCCGATTTTCAACAGCATCTTTCAGAACTTCAATTCTCTCAATAATCAAATCAGGAGAAGGAACTGGTTCATCAATACCGATACCGCCCGGTGTATGAGTTAAGGGCAGTAAACCGCCGATGTTTGCTTGTCTTCTGGTTAAAAATTCTTCTTGAGTAATTAAGTCTTTTTCAGCCAATTCTTTCAATGCCAAGAAACGAGAAATTATATTTTGTTCTTGAGGAGTAAATAGTGAACCGATATCAGCTTTTTTCTTAGCTGCGGCAGGTTTACGTTTCCAAGCATTTTTGATGGCGGTTGAGCTCTGCTGAGCACCGGCTTCTTTGGAGATATTGAAGGATTTTACGCCGTTTTTATTTTCAATAACCAGTTCGCTTTGTTTTACTTCAAGCATTCTCAATTGGCGTTTTGCAATATCTGCAATTTTTTCGGGAGTAGAGCTTGTTGTTCCTAGGATGGTTGTTTCATCTCCGCCGATAATGATAAGGTCTTCATAGTACTGGCGCGCCCGATTCAGCCGCCCTGTTTTTTCTGCGGTTAAGGCTCCGACAAGAAGAGCTTGTTGGTTACGAGGATTTGCTTTGAGAGATTCATGAACCAACTCTTCAGCTTTTTTGAAAGCACCGCGAGAATAAGCCACCGTCGCCTGAGATGCTTCTTCATTTCCATCTTTTTCAAACATTCTGACAAACCAGTTAGATTCATCGTCAGTATCTTTCTTATCAATAACGGCACAGGCATTAAGCGCCAACAGGACAGTGCAGCCCAACAGCGTTTTTCTAAAAATATTGGCAGATTTCAAGAGATTACTCCTCATCTTTAACAAAAAACTTTATTATCCTCAGCCCATAATATAAAAGATTGATATAGATTACAATAATTTTGTTTGCTATGTGAATTTGTTCTTGATTTCTTTAAAATATTATGTAGTATGCAAGGAAATTATTAGAAATTAACCCTGTTTTAACAATTGCGGGTGTGGTGAAATTGGTAGACACGCCAGACTTAGGATCTGGTGCCGCAAGGTTTAAGAGTTCGAGTCTCTTCACCCGCACCACCAAAATACAAAGATATTGTTTTATGGTGGTTATCAATCTGAAAAAGAAAAGAGTGTATTAATGAGTGTAACTGAGTTAAAGTCTGAAGGCTTGAAAAAAGAATTCAAGGTGTCTGTCTCTTCGGCTGATTTTGAGAAGAAGGTAGATGATAAAATCAAACAAATTGCCAAAACGGCAAAACTTCCGGGATTCCGTGCCGGTAAAGCGCCCTTTGCAATGCTTAAGAAAAAGTATAAAGATTCCGTTATGGGAGAGGCTCTGGATGATGTTGTTCGCACAGAGGTTTCAAACCTTGTAAAAGATAAAAAACTTCGTCCGGCAACACAACCGGATGTAAAAGTAACATCTTTTGCCGAAGGTAAAGATATTGAATTTGAAGTTTCATTAGAAAATCTTCCGGAGATAAAAGTTAAAGATTTTTCAGACATAGCTTTAGATAAATACATGGCTGAAGTTCCGGCAGAAGAAGTTGAAAAAGCGCTTAACTACTTGGCTCAAGCTCGCAAAGAAACAGCACCGGTAGAGCGTGCAGCTCAAAAATCAGATGTTGTAATGATTGACTTTGTCGGTTCAATAGATGGTGTTGAGTTTAAGGGCGGCAAAGGCAATAACTATCCGTTAGAGCTCGGTTCAAATGCCTTTATTCCCGGATTTGAAGATCAACTGATTGGAGCAAAAGCCGGAGACAAGGTTGAGGTTAAGGTCAAATTCCCTGACACCTATCATGCAAAAGATTTAGCAGGGAAGGATGCCGTTTTTGTAACGGATGTTAAAGAAGTCCGCGAGCAAAAAACAGTAGAGATTAATGATGACTTTGCTAAATCTATGGGAGAAGAAAGTCTGGATAAGTTAAAAGCAACTATTTCTTCTCGTATTAAAGGGGACTATGAAGCAGCTTCTCGTATGAAGATTAAACGCCAGTTGCTTGATACATTGGATAAGGAATACAAAATTGAAGTTCCAGAATCTTTGGTTGAAGCAGAGTTCAAAGGAATTATGGATCAATATGAACAAGCTAAAAAATATAATCAGTTGGACGAGAATGAAAAATCCAAATCAGAAGATGAACTGAAAGCTGAATATAAAGAAATAGCCGTTCGCCGTGTCAAACTCGGATTGGTTCTCTCTCAGATTGGACAAGAAGCTGAAATCAGCATTAAACCGGAAGATATTAACGAGGCTATTATGAGAGAAGCTAAGAAATATCCCGGACAGGAACAAATGGTTCTTGATTATTACCTCAAAAACAAATCGGCTGTAGAAGGTCTTAAAGCTCCGATTTTTGAGGAAAAAATTGTTGATTATATTATCAGCAAGGCAAAAGTTACCGAAAAGACTGTAAGTGTAGAGGATTTGTATAACTTTGACGATGAAGCCAAACCGGCAAAAAAATCATCTAAAAAGGAAACAAAAGAAAATAAAGCTGAACAGTCTGAAGAAAAAACAGCAAAAAAGACAACTAAAAAGTCTGCGTAAGCTGAATTTGAAAATGAAAGCCCTGCAAAATGCGGGGCTTATACATTAAAGGGACAATAAACGAAGTATGATATACAATGTTTATTGTCCCTAATTGTTTGTGAGGATG
>CALXTS010000038.1 GCA_944391465.1 uncultured Alphaproteobacteria bacterium | reverse complement strand
CGAAAATAACAGAAAGTCCGGTGTAATATGCGGTTTTAGACTTTGTTTCCGTTACATGTTACTCTTTTAATATACCCTATCTATCGCAAAGAGTCAATCTATAATTTTATTGGGAGGACAAAATTTATTCCTTCGGATATTTGTTTTTTATAAATTACCCATAAAATAAAGCCCCTTCTTTGAGGGGCTTATCTTTTTATTCTTTGGACATCTTCTTTTGAAGTTGTTCAATATCTGCAGGGAACGTTACATCTAAAAATTTATCATCATCGGCTATTTCTACATAATTTGTATAATCAGAATGCTCCATAAATATCGGACGATACTGCGACTCCTCAGGAACAACATCTGCTTTATCATATAGCGATGAACTCCATATTACCGGATTGGATTTTATTCCGTTATGCGTAAACATACATAACTGCTTTTCCGCTCCTCTTTTGAAGCTCTTGATTAATCTATTAATATCCTCTGCATTAATATTCGGCATATCTGCCGGCAATATCAACGCTCCCTCACAAAAACTCGGCATGGATTTTAACCCCAATGAAATAGATGTCTTAATCCCTGATCTGTATGCCGGATTATAAATGATATTTACGTCTACATTCTCCAAATATTCTTCAAGCTCCTCATGGCGATAGCCCGTGATAACAAAAACCGGACTGGCATTGGAAGAAATTGCCGCCTTTACCGCCTTCAAAAACAGAGGAACACCTTCTTCAATTTCTGCCAAAAGTTTATCTCTTCCACTGCGGCTGCCTATCCCTGCAGCTAGAACAACTGCGCCTATGTTCGCTTGTGAAATATCTCCCGTGGCGTTGTTTGAAGTAATTAATCCCGAACGACAATATTCCGGCAGTGCTTGTCCTAATGCAAGCTCCGGTATGCGGTGTCGCTCAAAGTCAAATTGATTTATTTTATCTGAAAATACAGTTTGCTTTATCAGCCGATTAATAATTTCCGTATCTATCTTATCATAATCATACGGTAAAATTATAATCTTCTGATTATTCTTTTCGGCAATAATTAAATCTGTTCCGCCTACTTGCGGCATTCGGATACTGACTATGTTATCGACAACTTTACTTAATGCCGTCGGAATAACATCTGTCATACCAGATGTTCTTACTGAACCTAATATCAAAATAACATCATTACTATAACGCAATGCCGTTTGAATACCATCGGCAACAGATTCTACATTGTATTCCGCATTAACCTCATGCGCAAAGTCAAATTGCAAAGATTTAAAATCTTTGACGACTTTTTTTACTACTGACGTAAAATGCTTGGTCTCAGCAGAATTATCTTGCTGTTTGGCGTATAAAAGACATACGCTGTGCGGACGCAACGGCGCTATTGAAAGCAACTCGCTATTGCCTGATAACTTAAATATAATGTCATCTACTTCTGTTTGCGGAAGCGCCGGAAGCGTTATTTCTAAACGAGCAACAACCTCTCCTTCACTTACGCTACTGTAGGGCTCAACCGTATTTAATACAACATGCGGATTAAGACGATTAAATTTTGATACTCTATCCTCGCTGTTTACAAAAATACCATCTACCGTAGAAATTATCTGGCATATTCCTTTTTCATCTAACGCATATGCTGTATTAGCTCCGCAAAGTTTAGCACTGACTATTCCCAATGCCGTTTGATAACTGATATCACCCTCTTCCATCAAAACGCCAAAAATACTGTTAAGCCCGTGCATTTTGAATATTAAGATATCTTCTTTGGTTAAAGCATAGCCTTTGGCATAAATCTTATTACCAAGTTTTATATCCGTAGCAAGACAAACATCTTCCGCCAGATTTATATCAAACTCTTTGCTCTGCATTTTTTATTCCGAATCTTTGTGTAAACTTGTGTTTTATTATAACTACAGAAACTTAATAAAAAGAAAACGCAGACTTTTAAAAAGTCCGCGTCTTCTTGTCTATGGTTATGGAATTTTTAAAAATTTCTCCGCCGGTTTTGGGGCTTATTTCATAAACCTTTGCCTCGGCAAAACTTGGCGATGTGTTGATATAAACAACACGACTGCCGCTTTGATAACGCCTTTTTCCTTTTATCCATTTTGAGAAACGTTCGCTTCTTCCGCCATGATTTACAATAATGTAATCTCCGTCTGTTTGAACACTCATGGTTCCCCAATTGATAAAATAAACATAACTGGTGCGGGTGGAATAAGCCGCTCTTCCGCCTTGAAATTTTCTATTCACAATATTTTGTCCGGCATAGATTTCTCTCGCCTCTTGCTCATTGCGAGCAAATACCGCCGCTCCGTTTGAAAGTCTGTAAACAGAACATGAACTTAAAAACATGAATGCTGATATCAGCGCCATGATATTTCTTTGTTTCATGATATATAAATTTTTAAGATTAAACAATTTATGCCGAAATAAACACGTTATAATAGGCATAATGATATTTATTTATGTTTTTACAAATAACATAAACTGTGGTACATGTCTAGACAAAAGTTGACAATTTTAATCTTGTAAAATTCCTAACTGACTCTGATAATATTTTACGGTGGCATCTTCTCCGCTGACATAAACCGTCATTGGCGCAACATCATGCTGAATAACACCATCTAGCGCCGCTAACATATATGGATATACCGTTCGGAGATTATTACCTTCCCCCTCACTGTTCGCAGAGACTTCCCACAACTGCTCTCCTCTTCCCGATGATGATTTGCGGCGCGCATCAAGTTTCAACCACCTCTCATAGGTAACCTTAGTGGCTGTTACAGGAACATAATCATTTTTGTACAAACTATCAGCCGGACTTACTAAACGAATCCCCGCACGACGTGCCTGATACGAATCGGCAGCAACGTATTCCGTACTAATCTGCTCTTTAGGTTCTGACACTCCATAGCTCAAAAAAATTCTGCATGAAGCCTGTGAATCAGGAACTATACTTATACCGTTATCTTTTAGCGCCAATTTTGCATAAGATACATATTCTTTATACAAAATAGAGTCACTATCAATACCATGATCAGCCTTTAAACTACATTTTTTATACTTGCTAAGCTGATTATCCGGCAGAGCTACCGCCGTCACGTTTATGGGGTAACTATTCCACCCCGAACAAGAACTGAGACTTATTATAGCAAACCCCAAAATAATTTTCTTCTTCATTTATTCCTCTTTGATAATGAATTTATTGCTTTTGTTCTTCTGCTTGTTGCTCTATAAATTTAATACTTTTTACCTCAATATCCGTCGGTTTATACAAATGCGTATCAACCTCACCTTCTATTTCCACCATGTCATTGGGAGTAATACTTATCCCCTGCAGAATATCTTCATCTATTTCTACTCTAACGGTTCCGCTCTTATCTTTAAATAAATATTCTTCTCCTCCTAAATTCGCCACAATATAACCTTGCAAAACCACGCGACTATCGTCGTCCATATCTTCTATTTGAGATGCAAAAGCTCTGGTTGCGCTGGCTGGAATGGTATCGGCTCTGTTAAATCCGCTTATAAAACCAGCATTAGCATATGCAGTATAACCCAAGGCAGCAAATATTAACGTTAAAATTATTTTTCTCATAATAAATTCTCCTTCTTAGTTCAATGTAAAAAATTATAAAACATTTTACTTAAAAGGCAACTCTCAGAAATTTTTCTGTTTCAAACTATGAATGTATTTTAAAACAAAAAAAGGTAGCATATTTGCCACCTTTTTTCAAAAAAACTTCCAACCAATTAACGTTTAGAGAATTGGTAAGAACTTTTTATTATTATTTTTCAATCTATTATACAACCAAAAATTATTATGTGAATATTATGTGAACACACACAAAAAAAATAAACACATTTGCTTACTATTCAATTAAATATTGATTTTCTTAATCCAATAGCTCTATCAATAAAGCCTTTAAGTTGTTGTTCATTTACTACTGAACAAACTTCATCTGTACAAGTATCATGATGGAATTCCTTTGCATAATCATTTATATCTGAAATTTCCTGTAATAACTTATAAAGATAATGTGAAGAATTATTTCTAATTAACTCAATATAATCACCCAACCATTTTCCTTCTTTAAATTCATCTGGTGCTATTCTCCTTAACAACCCCTCAAGATAAGTTCTAATTGCTCTTGCTGCTTTTAAATCTGTACCTCCTTTATAATTTTTAAGACATTCAAAATCTTTTACAAACTGGCTTTTAGTTTTTTCATATATATCACATTCTGAAATAACACTGCCCTCTGCTATGGTGTAGCATATTTCTAACATTTTGACTTCATTGGATTTTAGAGTTTTGGTTTTGTATAATTTTTTTAGAAAATAGGCATCATGAGAAAAAACAAAACATGATAATGCTTTAGCAGCATATCTGACAATAAAACTTATGGTTTGGATTCTTCTATGCTCATCAAGACTTGATATAGGATCATCAAAAATAATAATCTTTTCTGCAAGATCAGAACACAAGTCAAGTTTAGATAAGAAAAAAGCAAATGCAAGAGATGTTTTATCTCCCTCACTTAAACAATTCCCCAAACATGGGCTAGCAAAACTGTCATTATCATCACTTTTAATAGGAATTCTTCTGTCATCAATCTTAATATAATAGTTATAATTTGCTTCTTTTGTAATATAAGAAAGTTTCTTATCCATTTCCAGACTAAATTTTGCATTCATTCTTTTTAATAAGGAGTTTATGTTTTTTTGGTGAGTTTCACAATTATTCTCAATTAGAGCATCTAATTCTTTTTTACATTTGGGAATAGTATTTTGTTTTAATTTTACAATATTATTGCATAATTCCACACATCTTTTCCATTTTATATCTTCTAATAAGGACCTCTGATATGCTGTAATTTGCAAGTCAATCAGATGTTGCTTTTCTTTTACAAGATTTCCCTCACCTAGATTATTTTTAAAATTTTTTATTTTAAGATTCATATCTTTGATATAATTATTTGTCTTTTCATAAAAGTTCATTAACTCATTGTATAATTCAATAAAAAAGTCTACATCATTTTCATTTATTGCTTCCAATAAACTTTTTTCTTTTCTTGCAACTAAATCATCTAAACTCTTAGTAAGAGTATCAATATCCTTGAAATCATGATATTCAAATTCTTCTTTTATAAGCTCTTTCCATAAGCTATCCCAAATTTTTTTATTTGATTCCAACATCTCAGCTCTTTTAGTATAATTACTCTTAATAAATGTAGACAATGTCTTGTATGACATTATCTTTTCTTTTAACAATAGATACTCTTTATTAAAGTACATACTATAAGTTTTTATAAGTGATAGTTCTTTAATATCACTACCACAGAAAGGACATCTATCTTTATTTTCTGTAATAACCCCCAAACCTTTCTCAATCCAAGTTTCATCTAAATTGCTAAACTGTGATATGTGGCTTTTAACTAATTGTTCCACATTGGATGTTATTCCATCTATAGTCTTCATTAAAACTTCTTTTAATTTTAAGACATCTCCTCCAGGTTTAGTAATTTCACTTAAGTTCTGATATTTTAAAATAGAATCTCTCATTTCAAGATTTTTAATCTTTATTATCTGCTTTTCTATAATTTCATCTATGTTTGATGGTATTGCTTTCTTACTTATAAAAAAGTTATAAGGATCTTTTTGTGAAGCCATAAAATCTTTATCTGCTTTTATTTCTGCAAATTTTGTTTTTAATTCTTGCTCATATTCATCTTGTTGCTTTTTATATGCATTAAATTCATTATTTTTTGAGACAGCATCTTCTCCTAATATTAGATTAACCATCTTTTTCTTATGATTATTTGTAACTGCATAGCCAGAATGGATATTATCCTCAATAAAGGTACTATCAAAGATTTCTATATTTGGTATAGTTTCAGACCAAGAATCTTTATTAAAAACTATTTTTTTAGTATCATCTACTTTCCTTAATTCTATATGACCAGCATTCTTTTCTTTTTTTATGTTTATATATTTAGAGTTTCCTGTTGTTAAAGATCTAAAAATATGGCTCAAAGTGGTTTTACCTGTACCATTTTCTCCATAAATTAAATTCATTTTCTTTAAACTTACATCACCCTTTGCCTTATAATTTTTAAAAAGCCCAATTTCTTCAATACACTCAATTTTATCAAACATTAATAGTCTCTCAAAATTCAAAACAATGCACTAATTATATTTAATATAGCAGAAGTGTCCAGCAGAAAAAAACAACCTATAAGTTTATGCTATTCAATATAAATAATCTATTACATCTCTTTAAATCAGATAAGATAAAAAACAATATGAGTGACAATAACTTGACTTATTTATATATATTATATATATTAACTTTATATCTATGTTGAAAATTTGCAAAGAATGGTGTTTATATGCTGATAAGTTTTAAATTTAGCAATTATAAAAGTTTTAAA
>CALXTS010000037.1 GCA_944391465.1 uncultured Alphaproteobacteria bacterium | reverse complement strand
CACCCAAAGGAGATGGTTGGATATGCACGGCTTGCCCGACAGACCCTAAAAAATTCTCATGCTCCGAAAAACCTTGCCCACCAAATTCATCAACCACTCAAAAGTTAATAAACAGTACAGGTAGAACTTGTGAAATCTATTGCCCTAGGGGATATAGTGGAGATAAAGTATGCAATAGTACAGACAAAATAACAGTAGATAATTTTCCAGCGTATTGCGGTGAGGCATACCGTCATTATTATTTAGCAATATGTTATGGATACAGTCCACAACAGAACTGATTAAATACTCAATTTTAAAAACATAATGAAGTATAACATCGGCAGACTGCAAAAGAATGCTTAACTAATTCTGTGGCTTATTTGAATAAGGTTCTTGTCTTTTCTTTGAAGTAAATGCTATTATCAAGGCAATGTTCGAACAAGTTTTTATATAGAGGTTAAAATGACAAAATATGCAGTCGCCGGTGTACAAGAAAGCACTGGTCGTGAGATTCTTTCTTGCCTTGCGGAAGAAGGAATAAAAAGTTCAGATGTTTATGCTTTAGAGCCAAAGTCAGCTCTGGGAAACATGGTGTCTTATGGCGAGGATGATGAGCTTGATGTCTTGGGGCTTGATCAATTTGACTTTGCCAAGGCAGATGTTGTTATTTTTGCCACCACAAAAGAAGTTTCTAAAAAATATATTCCTCAAGCGTCAGCCAAAGGAGCCAAAGTCGTGGACTGTTCGGGAGCAACTTTCGGTAATCCTGATGTCCCGATGATTATAAAAGGCTTTAATGATGAAAATATATCTCAAGCGGTAAAAGGGATAGTTTCAATTCCCGGAGCCGATGTTACTCAACTGTTGTTACCGCTGCTTTATATTCACAAAGAATATGAAATAACCAGAATTGTTGTTTCCAGCTATACGGCAACCTCTGTTTACGGTAAAGAAGGTATGGATGAACTCTTCAACCAAACCCGCAAAATCTTTATGAACGATACATTGGTTGATGATGAGCAAGTTTTCAAAAAACAAATAGCCTTCAATGTCATTCCGCAAGTCGGCGAATTTATCGGAGATGAAACAGCAGCAGAATGGGCTTTTAATGCCGAAAGCAAACAGATTTTGGGCGGAAATGTAAAAGTTCATGCCAACTGTGCGGTTGTTCCCGCATTTATTGGTTGCGGGCAGTATGTAAATATAGAATGCGCAAAAGATATAGATGTTGAAGATGCGCGCAACTTAATCAAAAAAGTCAATGGTATAGTTGTATTTGATAAGCATGTTGACGGAGGCTATGTAACCATAAATGATGTCCAAGGTGAGAATGATATTTATATCAGTCGCTTGCGCCAAGATACATCAGTCGAAAACGGTATCAGTTTTTGGAGTGTGGCTGATAATTTTAGAGCCGGCGCCGCTAAAAATGCATTGGCAGTGGCAAAACTTTTGGTAAAGACCACAAAATAAGGAGACGGATTAAATGAGAAAACTGCTATCTGTTTTAATATTTATTCTGCCTTTGGTTTGCGGAACACAGGTGTTGGCGCAAAGCTCTGCGGAAGGAAATATCACGGCTGAGTTAAACTACTCGTCCATTAGTAAGAAACTTACAAAAATTTCCACCAGTCTTTTGAAATCAACCCCCAAACCGGAAGATATTAAAGCAGATTCTCAATATATCAGTGAAACCAGAACCAAACTTCTTGAAACCAGAAAAGATTTGGAAAAAAATCTTAAATTTATAGAAAAAAGAATAGAAGCTCTGGGAGAAGAACCTAAAGACGGCAGTAAAGAAATTCCTTTGATAGCGCAAAAGCGTAAGGAATTTAATAATGAACTATCCAGAGAAAAAGCCAAAATCGCAGAGGTTGATATCTTATTGACAAAGCTGGATGAAGTTGATTTGGCAATAATTAATTTTAGAAATAATGAACTTCTTGATGATATCATTATTCAAACCGAACCGATAATCTATCCGTCAGTCTTTTTTAAGGATACCAGATTAGCCGCCAGCTTTTTATGGGATATAGTAACCTCTCCGATAAAATGGTATGAATCTCTTAATGAAGAATCTCAAGGTATGGTCAAAGCAAAAATAATTCCGGTTATGGTTTTAGTTGTTTTGGCAACATTGCTGGGTTGGTATCTCAGAAAACTGATAATGAGATATTTCGGATACAAAGATGATGTTGATCATTTGCGCTATGGACGTAAGGTAGGCGCTGCAATTGCAACAGCAATTGCCTATGGGGTGATTCCGTCATTTATTATCGGAGCATTTATGGCATGGATATTTGCTTCAAAAATCTTATTAACCGGATTTTTGGGCATAACATTGATGAGTTTTCTTTACTATGCCTTGTTGGTCATTTTGGCTCGAGCAACATCACGAGTTATTTTTACGCCGTATAATGAAAAATGGCGCTTGGTAAATGTTGATAATGAAAAAGCCTTAAGAATAACCAGAACGCTTTATTTCTGCGTAACCATGATAGGAATAGCTGCGTTTTTGGTAACCGTAGCAACACAAGGTGGGTATTCTGGCGATTTGATATCATTCTTAACCCTTATATCTTCAGGTGTCAAAGCCTTTAGTATTATTTTAATATCTAAAAGCCTTTTCTGGGATGATACAACCGATGATAATGATGATGAAGATGATGATATAGCAGCCTATGTTTCTGCAGATGAGAATACGGCAGAAACAGAAAGTAAAGTAAATAATGCAGTACGTTTGACAATACTTCTTTCATTGTTCTCTGTTGCCACATTCGGAGCAGCTGTCTTTGGATATCCGTATTTAGCATCATTTATTTTTAATCGTTTCATTTTATCAATTTTAATTATTGGCGTATTTTTGGCATTAAGAAAAACGTTTTATGACGGAATTCATCGTTTATTGCTTTTAAGATTCTGGATTAAAACATTCAGAGTTCGCCGCCGCGTAATTCGTAAACTTGACTTTTGGTCAGGAATTGTAATTGATCCGCTATTAGTAATATTGGGAATATTTTCAATATTGAGCGTCTGGGGGATTCCGACAGATATATTAAGCGGACTTATATACAGACTTTTAACGGGATTTAAAGTAGGTGGAGTTGAAATCTCTTTAATCGCCATCGTAATGGGAATTGCGGCATATTTTGTTGTAACAGGTTTATTCAGAGCTTTGCGCCGTCGTTTAGCAGAAAACGTGTTCTCAAAATTAGATATGGATGATGGAATCAAACATTCATTGATAGCGGGAATAAGTTTTGTCGGCTACGTTATAGCGGCTCTTGTAGCAATTATGATAATGGGCGGTGATTTAAGTAACTTCGCATTGGTTGCCGGTGCATTATCAGTTGGTATCGGTTTAGGTTTGCAGAATATCGTTAATAACTTTGTATCAGGAATTATTTTGCTTTTTGAGCGTCCGGTAAAAGTCGGGGACTGGGTGCTTATTAACGGAGAAGAAGGTAAAATTAAACAAATCAACATCCGTTCGACGGAGGTTGAAACATTTAACCGAGCCAGCGTAATTATTCCGAACGCAACATTATTATCAACTTCGGTAACAAATTTGACGCACGGAAATAATTGGATGCGCTTCAAAGTAAAAGTTGGTGTTGCCTATGGCTCTGACACGCAAAGAGTAAAAGAAATATTATTGGAGTGCGCAACAAATAACAAAAAGGTTTTAAAGAAACCGGAACCATATGTTTTGTTCCAGGATTTTGGTTCAAGCAGTCTTGATTTTGAATTAAGAGGATATTCAAGCAATATTTGGGAAGGCTGGGCAATTCCAAGTGAATTACGGTTTGAAATAAATAAACGTTTTGCAGAGGAAGGCATAGAAATACCGTTTGCACAAATGGTTATTCACCGCGGTAGTGAAGTCGGACAAGAAACACAAGAACAGTTCTATGCACATAAAAAGAAGAGTAATAAAAATGCTGATAAATGATTTGTATAATAAAAAGATTGCTATTTGGGGAATGGGTGCAGAAGGACAATCTGTAAAGTCATATCTTGAAAAGCATAAAATTACGGAAGATATTTTTGAATATAATGATAGCGATGGCTTAAAAAAATATCATGAACTTTTAAAAAAAGTCGATGTTATTATTCGTTCTCCCGGAGTGAGCATATATAAAGATGAAATTAAAGAAGCAAAAGAAAAGGGGATTAAAATAACCAGCAGCTCAGATTTATTTTTAAATGAAATGCGCACGAATCACCCCGGTACGATTGTTATAGGAATAAGCGGCTCTAAAGGCAAAAGCACAAGCGTCAGCATGCTTTATCACATATTAAAATCTTTGGGTTGTAAGGTTGCGCTGGGAGGAAATATCGGTAAGCCGCTTATAGATTTATTAGATGAGGATAATTGCTATGTGGTTGCCGAATTTTCAAGTTATCAGGCAAGTGATTTGACAGCCTCTCCGCAAATAGTAATGTTTACCAATTTATTTTCTGTTCATACGGATTGGCATATGGGGCATGAAAATTATTGTCTGGATAAACTTCATTTGGCAGCCTACCAAAATCCGGAAGATATTTGCTTGATTAATGATAGAAATGAACAGTTAAAACACTATGCTAAAATCCTTCGTAAGTATGATTTTTACAATGTAGCAGAAGGTTTTCATGCAGAAGGAAGAGAAATTTTTTATAAAAAAGATGTTCTGGCCAATATTAAAGATTTTAAGTTTTGTGGAAATCACAACTTAGATAATCTTTCCGGAATTTTGAGTATTGTAAAACATTTGGGACTGGATGTTCGTTTGGCCATAAATTCATTAAAGAGCTTTGAACCATTGCCGCATCGCTTGCAAAAAGTAGCAACAATCAATGATGTTTTATTTATTAATGATAGCATATCAACGGCTCCTGAAGCAGCCATTGGTGGAATGAAAAGTTTTGATGAGCGCATGGCTATAATATCGGGAGGAATAGAAAATCAACAAGATTATACGGAATATGCGCAATATATTCAAGCCAATCCAAAGGTAAAAGTTGCGGTTACATTGTTTCAGTGCGGAAAGCAGATAGCCGATTCTATTAGGCAATATGTTACACGAAAGGATTTTGTTTTAATAGAGGCCGAAAATCTGGAGGAGGCCGTAAAAAGAGCATATGAAGAAATCAAGAAAGTAAAAGGAAGTTTGGTGCTTTTTTCTCCGACAGCTCCGAGTTTTGGCTATTATAAAAATTTTATGGAAAGAGGAGAACATTTTATAAAGATTGTTGAAAGTCTAAAATAGCTTTATTTCTTAGATTTATTAAAAGACCCCGATTAAAGTCGGGGTCTTTTGTCAGGTTATTACATAAAAAAACGCTCAAAAAAGAGCGTTTTTTTACAATGGTGCCGGTTAGTAGACTCGAACTACCGACCCACGCATTACGAATGCGTTGCTCTACCAACTGAGCTAAACCGGCAACTGGAGAATAACATACATAATCTGATAAAAAATGCAAGATTTATTTATATAAAAAATAGATAATTTGCGGATAAAAGAAAAGCTCCTCAAAGGAGCTTTTCTTTTACAAGTTATTTTTTAGCAGTTTTAACAGGCTCATTCTGAGCGAACATGCTTTTGTAAGAGTTTTGGATATCCGCTACTGAGCGTTTAAACTGTTTTAAATTTTCTCCAGAAAGCTTCTCTCCGGTAGAGGCTTTAATCGTTCTGGGGTTAACACGTCTTCCATTTTGAACAACCTCATAGTGGAGGTGCGGTCCGGTAGAACGACCGGTGCTACCGACATATCCGATAACTTGGCCTTGCTTAACTCGAACCCCCGGTCTGATACCCTTAGCAAATTTTTGCATATGTCCGTAAGCGGTTGAAAACTCGGAATTATGGCGAATTTTTATATAATTACCATAAGAACCATTGTATTTAGCAACTTGAACAACGCCATCGCCTCCGGCAAAAATAGCAGTACCGCGAGGAGCCGCATAATCAACCCCCCAATGAATTTTGTATTTTTTCAAAATAGGGTGATATCTTTTACCAAAAGGGGAAGAAATCCGAGCATTTTGGAAAGCTAAAGGTTTTTTATGTAAGGTCTTTTTCATAGGAAGACCTTTTTCATTGTAATAATCAACATTGCCTTTGCTATCTTTAAAGCGATATAAAGAAATTTTATCTTTACGAAGGATTAGTCCGGCATAAAGGATTTTTCCTGATTTAATAACTTTTCCTTCAGGATTGATTTTATTTTCATAAATAATTTCAAACTTATCACCTTTATGAACATCTCTTCTGAAATCAACGGAATAAGAGAATATTTGAATAAAGTTATTAACCACGCGCGCCGGAACGCCTTTATTCTGCATGCTTTTTAATAAAGTTCCGCTGATAACGCCGGTTGCGCTGTTAACTTCTTCAAGAAGCTCATCAACCTGTTCTGCAATAACAAATTCATTAATGTCATTCCGACTGATAACGATTCTTTTTCCGGCTTCTTTTTCAATTGTAAGACTTTTAAGCAAAGTAATTTCTTGAGTTTGTGGGTTAGTCAAGACATTAGCGACTAATTTTTGTCCTGCTTTTAAATCTCTGGGGTCATAATATTTTTTCAAATCATAAAAAATATCATTTGCTTGTTCACGGTTTAGTCCAAGATTATTGAGAATAGAGATTAAATTATCTCCGCGTTCTACGGTAATTGTTTTGATTTCGCTTTTTTCCTGAGAAAGAGCAATAACCTTATCATAGAGAGATTTAATGTTATCAAAAGAAGCGTCAGGATAGATAGTTTCGTGAGCTTCAATATTTTTAGCAATGTTATTTTCTAACATAAGATAGTCAATGCGCTCATTTTTAGAGGTAGAGGCTTTAACGTAATTATTGTTTGTTAAAGACAATACAAAAGCAAAGACAATAGCGAGGGCATAGCCGACATTGATTATCTTATGCGTTGTCTTGCGTTTAACATCCCATTTAAAATTCCAATTCATTTTTTTAACTAACATGTTGTTAATACTATAGCAGCCCAAAATAGCCCGAGCCATAAAACCTAATCTTGGAAAATATACAAACATATTACCGAATAAGAAAGTAGTTTATGGTTGTATATGTGCATAAGTAAAAAGCTCAGAGTATTTATCGCCTAATATCAAGAGTATAAAACAAAATATTAAAAAAAATATAAAAATATGCAAAAAAGTTCTTGCAAATAAAAATTTTGTTATGTATAAGGTTAGACGACAACACCGAGGGGGTGTAGCTCAGTTGGTTAGAGCGCCTGCCTGTCACGCAGGAGGTCGCGAGTTCGAGCCTCGTCACTCCCGCCA
>CALXTS010000036.1 GCA_944391465.1 uncultured Alphaproteobacteria bacterium | reverse complement strand
GGGTTATAGATAAAACAGGAAATCTGACAAAAGCATATAACGAGACCATAAAGCCACAAATCGCCAAATATCAACCCCTTCAGGCACGGTTGAAAGTAAAAGAACTCGGCAAACTTCAAGAAGGCTTTGCCGCCGAATACGACGGCACCTATGAGGTCCAAGAAATCATCTCAATCCATCAATAACATAGAAAATTCTATAAGAAATAAAGTGGCTTTGGATGGACGGTGCTTCTCATCATCGGCACATGAATACGTCATGCTTCGCAGCTCACCGATTTTCTGTGCTTCAAAGCCACTCTTTTTTATATAAGATTTGTCCTCATATAAAAACATATCAGATTGACAAATAACCTTAATGATATGTCTTATACAATTATCACAACCTTTTATAAACGTCAATAGAACATAAAATTTTATTCTTAAAATAACTTATTAGAAATTTTATATTTCATAATGAGTCCTTATTTTGCAAGACCTTTAACAACAAATCCGTTGATGGTTAAAATAAAGCCATTATAATTTACATAAAATATTGTGTAATTATAATAACTTGGAGAGCATTATGGGTATAGGAAAACAAGCAAAAATATTAAACGCTAAGCAACAAACCATGGTCTTAGCCTATTTGGAAAATACCAGATATCCGCTCAGAAACAAAATAATGTTTTTACTGAGCTTCAAAGCCGGTTTAAGAGCTAAGGAAATATCCCAACTCACATGGTCAATGGTATGTGATGGCGAAGGCTATATATCAGACAGCATTAATTTACCGAATAACGCTTCAAAAGGTAAATATTCAGGTCGGATTATACCGATACATAAAGACTTAAAAAAGTTGCTGACAAACCTAAAACAAGAAAATACAAGTCTGTCTTCATATATCATCACCACCGAAAGAGATAAGAAAATGTCTGCTCAGGCAATCGTTAATTTCTTTTATTTACTGTATAAAGGGCTGAATATGGATGGATGCTCATCTCATAGCGGCAGAAGAACTTTTATTACCCAAGCTGCAAAAATGATTAGTCAAGCCGGAGGCACAATAAATGATGTCAGACAGCTTGCCGGACACTCAAGCCTAGCCACAACACAACGATATATTGAGTATAATACCGAAGCTCATAAAAAAATAATTGAAATGATATGAACTGAAATGCGTCATATTTTGTCGTAGAGTGTTGCTATATTAAATAATAAACCTAAGAGGCACCGATGACTAAAAAACATTTATATAAGGATTTATATACCCGCAAATGGATAAAAGTTTACCGTCAAAAACAGGAAAACGGCGATTGTTGTTGCTATCTGGAATTTGCTTTGCCCTTTTTTTATTATGTAAAATTTACCCTTGCAAAGCCAATGCGTCTAACTTTCAGCAAAAACAAATTAGAACGTGAAAGTAACCTGCTTTCCAAAGCTGCTATTTCACGAATTTTGAAGCTTTTACCCAGAAACAAGCCTCACTCTCCTGAATATATCTCCGTTCTGCTTAAACATAAGAAATACAACTTGCTTAATTATATGTATAATCTTGCCGCATTTGTTCCGGAAGATATGAAAGAATATGTAAATCAGCGTGGCTTTGAAGACTTTTGCCTGAAACATACATTTAATAAAAAGCTGTTTGATAACTTCTATAATGCCATAATTAGAAGAGATGCTCCTGTAGAAAATTGGGCAAATTTAACAGTCGATAACACCAATATCGTCGATTATGCCAAAAACAAACTGTTAAATTTAAGAGAATGTCGAATAAAACACTTACAAAACCAATATAATTTTAATCTGGAAAATATCGATGATTATTGGTCTAACGGTAAATATTGGTGCATAAAAAGGAGTTTTGAATATTTAGGCAAAGCCTATTCATGGCAAACGATTATTGACTATCAAGGCAAAGAAATAATCAATTTTGCCAATAAGTCGGTCGAAGATATAACGCCCAATGAAAAAGTCATATTCAGAGATGAAAATGGTAAATACCGAGTTAAAGGTCTTCCCGATAAAAGTATTAATATTTCTACAAAGGCAAGCAACCAAGAAGAGCTTAAACCGACTTCACAACATAATCACTGGGGATATATGGACAATACCGGAAAAATCATCATTCCGATAATTTTTGATAAGATCGGACAATTTTATAATGGGCAAGCTTTTGTTGCCGTAAATAACAAATATTGCATTATTGATACTTCCGGTAAACAGGTTAATACCGATAGCATCACGCTTAAACTTCCCAAAACTTTAGATAACAAAGAAGCAACCCTGCTCTTCCAAAAATTCCTTCACAAATACCCTAATGTTTTAGATGTTTTGTGAAAGAAATATTTATAAATCATTTCCTAAAAATTATCATTTGTGGCCTGTATTAAGTGTTTTACTGCGTAGATACAAACTGCTATAGCTATCGATATTAAGAAATGATAGTTTATAGGATTAAAATCTTATGGCTATTGACTTTTATAAAATATTATGCAATTAAAAAATAAAGCTCCGAATAAAAACATCGGAGCGATATTTTAAGCGTGTAAGGCATTAGGGACTAGCTAATGCCTTATTTTTCTTTACGGACACCTTTAAAGGGTTCTTTATCTGACTTTTGGTCGATAAATTTGCCAGTATTGGTATCACGCTTAACCCAACGGTCGTTTTGTGGATTGTGAACTTGAGAACGGTCTCTCACAGCTCCATTTCTATGTCCATCACCTGAGGGTGGATTGGTCGCCATCTGTATCACCTCCTTCCTGCTTTTTGATTGTCCCAATATTTTAATCTTCAATATATGCTAATTTTCCACTAACTTCCGTGATAAGCAGCCTATTTATCACGCAAGATGAATACGCCGGCTTCGCTTTATTAAATGCAGCTATAAAAGCCGATTTTGCTTGCTCTCTTGAACCAGCATACCACAAAGTGGTGTTGGGAAGAGAATATCTGTGGCTATCATTGTTTATATCAACATAAATATGCAGAACCCCATTACTGGCATCTGCGATATCTGCGGCTGATACTTGATTGTTAGACAGGTCATAAGTTATTAGAGTTTTTGGGCTTCCCCAAGAAAAATTTGTTTTTACCATTTTTTTATCCTTCAATTATTAAAACATATGTGCAAAAAAATATTTGTACATATATATCTATACAAAATCCTTTAAGAAGAGTCAACTTTAAAATAAAGGTTGATTTTATACTTGTATAGATATATCATTACGAAATGGAGGATAATATGACATTAGGCGAAAAAATAAAAGAACTTAGGATTAGCAAAAATGAAAGTTTACAAGAACTTGCTGATGCTATAGGAATTTCAAAAGCACATCTTTGGGAGTTGGAGCGAAACAATAGCCAAAACCCATCTTTAGAAACATTAATGAGTTTAGCTCAACATTTTAAGGTATCTATAGATTCTTTAGTCGATAATAATGCTCCTTCTATTCATGCATATGGAAGAGAATTTGAAAACTTATCAGATGAATCTTTAGAGATATTAAAAACATTGGCTGCAAAATTAGAACAAAAACAAGATAACAATGATACAAATTGATTTGATGGAATTAGCAGATATTGGAAATCCCAAGCTAATTGCAGAAGAGATAATCAAAGGAAATAAAGACCTTATATTACCTATACCTATAGAAGAAATAGCAAAAGTTGTTGGTATAAAAGAAATTAATTTCCTTTCTAATATCGAATTTGAAGGAGCGCTTCTTGCAAATGCAGGAAAAACTCAAGGTATAATTGCCTGTAATGCAAAGGCGAATGATGAGCGAAAAAGATTTACAATTGCTCATGAATTAGGTCATTTTTTGATTCCTACTCACTCTCATAATATTACTTGCATCTCTTCAAGTATATCTTATGAAAATAGAAAAACCTTTATCAATAAAGAACAAGAGGCTAATTGTTTTGCTTCTAATATATTAGTTCCTCAGTACTTTTTAAAAGAAGAATTAAAAAAAATAAAATACTTTGATTTAGAAGATGTATGTAATTTGCGTAAAAAATTTTTTGTGAGTTATGAAGCCTTTATTAGAGCTCTTGTTAATTGTTGCAATGAGCCAATGGCTTTTATTTTTGCCGAGAATCAAATTATAAAGTTTTTTGTATGTTCTGAAGATTTTCCATATCTAAGCATCCGACCTAAAAATAAATTGCCCATAAAACTTGAATTTACTCAAAATCACGAAATTCAAGAAACGATAGAAAGAGATTGTGATTTTTGGTTATCCCACCGAATATCTAGTCCTTTATATGAGCAAAATATGATAATAAATAAAAAATATTCCATTACTATGCTGACATTGGACTAACGCTTCAACTTCTCACAATATTTCAATAACTCATTGACTTTAGCGACGATGCGATGTTGTTCCGCTAATGGTGGGAGTGGAATACAGATACATTCCCAGCTATTTTTATTTACAATTGATGTAGCTGTTCCTGTTGCTTTTGACCAAACAGATTTGTAAAAATAATCTGATTGCAAAGTATATAATAAATAGTCTTTAGATACAATATAAGGAGTAATTGTATTAATCTGCTGATTGCAACAAACTCTTTGTGTATTTTTGAAACATTTACCAATAGACCCGCCAATACAAACCATTAAAATTGAATTTTTTTCAATAATTCGCGATTTTTGACTTCCTAAAATTGACAAACCTTCATTGTTATAATTGATTCTTGTTAGAAATATATCTGCAGGTTTGATGAATGGAATATCTTTTCCAAAATATTTAGGATTTGATGTAGACGGTGTCGTTCCTGTTTGAGTATATCCAATCTCTCCAAGTCGTACCCATTTCCAAGTTGGAGGAATGGGGAATGGAATTTCGTCTTCGGTGATTGGTGGGAGCGGTTTATCTTTTTTGATTTTACCTTCTTTAATGAGTTTTTGTTTTTCAGCCTGAATTTTGGCATACAAGACTTCAGCCGGTTCGTCATTTTCATCTTGAGCAACCAGTTTTCCTTGAATTGCATATTGCAAAATTGATTTTTTAAGTTGTTCGGAGAATTTATCATTCAAGGTTGAAAGTTCTTGTTCCGCTTGGTTATATTGATTAATTAATGGCTCCAACTCTTCAATTTTAACCACAATCCGTTTTTGTTCCTCTAATGGCGGGAGGGGAATTCGAAAATTTTTAATTAAATCCATAGATATGTTATCATTTGTAGAATTCTTAGAGGATTGAATATCTGCTTGAATAATAGAGGACAGCACGACATAGTTAATATAACGAGGATTAATATTACAGGTAATCTTTATTGTTGCTACACGCTGATTGCTCACCAATCTCTCTGGTATTTCTTGCACATAGTAGCTTTTTCCGACTGTTCCACCAGTCATAGCCATAATTATATTGTTATTTTCTATAAGATATTGTTCTAATTCTGATGAATACTCATACCTAACGATTTTATCATTTTTGAATCCTTGTTCATCAAAATCAGAAATACGTATAACCCTTATCCCTCTATCTTTATACAAGGTACTTTTAAATGCATATCCTCCATTTATATTTGCTATCTCTCCAAATCGTACCCATTTCCAAGTTGGAGGAATGGGGAATGGAATTTCGTCTTCGGTGATTGGTGGGAGCGGTTTATCTTTTTTGATTTTACCTTCTTTAATGAGTTTTTGTTTTTCAGCCTGAATTTTGGCATACAAGACTTCAGCCGGTTCATCATTTTCATTTTGAGCAACCAGTTTCCCTTGAATTGCATATTGCAATATGGAATTTTTTAAATCTTGCGCCTTCATCTTATTTTTTACCTTGTGTATTTGATTTTTTTTGGCCTTCTCTTCCCAAAAAATAAATTTTTAAACATTTAATGTGATGTTTTAATTTTCGATATTGGAAGCGCAGCGTCTCTACCAAAGTAGAATCTGGATGCCAATATTTATCAAAAAATTCAGCAATTGCAATAAATTCCTTATCATGCAGAGCATCTGGGATATACTCTTCTATTTTAATTGTACCTTCGTCTTCTTTATCATCATAATAATAAATATTAAAGAAACGTTTATAACATTCATTAAAATGCTGTTCTAAATAATACAGCCTAATACATAATTTATTATAGAGCTCATAATTAAACAAAAAAGTTTTACTCATATCATCAAAAATATTTTTATTACCTTGTTGATATAGAGGCTTTGCTGAAAACAATTGTTCTGTATAATTTCTCCATAAACAACTTAGAGTATCAAAAGTAGATTGTATTATTTTCATCTCTGGAATAAAGCAACGATTGCAGTCGTTTAGAAATATATACTTATCCATATCAAAAGAAAAAGAAACCATTGGACCACGAACGATGGTTGATATAGCCTCTATTTGATTATTCTCATAAGACGTTTTTATTTTATCTAATATATTTTTCTTATAAGTTAACATATCCTCAAGGTTCAAATGAAGTTGCGTAGATAATGCGCAAAAATCCCCTCTCATCTGACGATTGGCTTTGCGCATTTCTACCTTAATATTGGAACGATAAGCTAATGAGGCACCCAAAAAGACCGCAATAAACGTCATTATATGTTCAAACCAATCTGTGGTTTTTATTTGTTCACTGATGATATTCGCAATATCTATGTTCATTATTCTATTCCCAGTAATTTGTTAATGTCTGCCAAAATATTATCAATATTGGCATTTAACTCAGCTCTTTTGGCTTGATATTGCGAAATAAGTTGTTCCGGTTCTAAAATTTCTTCTTCAATTGTGGGGTATCCACACAAATCAAGATTATAATTGCGGTCTTGCAGCTCTTTGAGGCTATATTTTTTAGACTTTGGGAAGCCATCGACTTCAATTTCTTGACGATTGTTCCACCATTCTTTAACCTCTGCAAAGTTTTCAATTTTCATCGGGTTGGTCTTGTTAAAAGCCTTAACCCCTTCGGGCATATCTAAACGATAAAACCAAGTTTCTTGAGTGGGAGAACCTTTGGTAAAAAACAATAAATTTGTATTGATTGAAGTGTAAGGTGCAAAAACAGATTTTGGCAACCTGATAATTGTATGTAAATTGCATTCAGTTAAAAGTTTTTCTTTGATACGTGTTTTAACACCTTCTCCAAATAAAGCCCCATCCGGCAACACCATTGTACAGCGACCACCATCTTTCAAAAGTTTCATAATCAAAACTAAAAACAAATCTGCTGTTTCTTTGGTGCGAACATCGGCTGGAAAGTTATTTTCAATACCATCTTCTTCCATTCCACCAAAAGGAGGATTGGTCAAAATCACATCAACTTTATCTTTTTTTTCATAACTATTTAAGGGTTTGGCAAGACTACCCGCCAAAAGATGTTGAATATTTGGCACATCTAAACCATGCAAAATCATATTTGTTGTGCAAAGGATATATGGAAGTTGTTTTTTCTCCCAACCGATAATACCTTTTTGTAATTTTTGTTCATCATCAGGGGTTTTGACTTGTTGACGTAAATGGTTAACTGCACAAGCTAAAAAGCCACCAGTTCCGCAAGCTGGGTCTAAAACCTTTTCTCCCAACCGAGGATTAGTCATTTCCGCCATAAAAGTTGTTACGGCGCGAGGGGTGTAAAATTCTCCAGCATTACCTGCAGATTGCAAATCTTTTAAAATCTGTTCATAGATATCACCAAAAACATGACGGTCTTCGGTTGAGTT
>CALXTS010000035.1 GCA_944391465.1 uncultured Alphaproteobacteria bacterium | reverse complement strand
ATGTCATTTGCCGAACTGCCAAGACCTACACCGCCTTTAACATTTATCACGCCGCCGCTGATATCCGTTGTTCCTCCAGTATAGCTCGTTACCGTTCCTTTAACCTTTTCGGTATCTCTTCCGACAGAACCTATTTGCGTTTGGCCGTTTGCGTTAATAGTACCGCCGGTCATGGTAAAACTATTATTCTGGCGAAGTTCCCCCTTATTAAGGTTGATTGTTCCTCCGCTGATGGTTAATTTGTTGGTGTCGATATCGCTGTCATTGTTTAAATTAAGAACAGCATCTCCGCTGATTTCCGTATTGCCGTTAAAAGTGTAAATGGTGGAATCGTTTAAAGATAAGTTTCCGCCGTTAACTGTTAAATTTTTTCCGTCAGGATAATTCAGGCTAACGGTAGAACTGTCTTTGGTTGTAACATTGCCACCGGAAATTATTACATTGTCGGTATATTCACTTTCTAGAACTGTGTCTGAATTGATAGTTACATCAGCATACGCATTGCCGGACACTGAAAGTGCCACCAATGCCGTTGTCATTAATAAAGATTTTCTCATATGATTAGACTTCCTTCTTCTTTAATTGCAATTAAAAGAAAACCACCTGTGTTAGAGGTGGTCGGAGAGTTCATCAATCATACGTCATTACATGATTCTCTTAACCTTTAGAACCATATTCTTTCAGAGATAGCAATATGGTTCCTGAACATTCGCTAAAAGCTCCCCGACCATATTGCTATGTATCGGGGATATATTTACTGTCGGCTATGATGAGTAGCTGACAATATGACGATGTTATATCCTAACACCGAATGACGTAGAGCCGATGAAAGCCCCGTACCACTAAAGGTACTAAGCTCAGAAAAATTCTGAACCTGAATTTATATTATAAAGCCTTTTGAAGACAATCAAGCTAAAAGTCAAAAACCCTCTGGAATTTTTATAAATAAGCCAATATAGTCCTTTTATAAGGAGCTTAACGCATGATAAAAGTATTAGTAACATTACTGTTTCTGACCGGATGCACAGCAATCAAGGTACCGACTAATTTTGTGTATAAAGAGATTGAAACCCGGAATTTTATCCTTGCCAGTTGGCAAAAGCTCATAAATCCGGCGGCTCCTTATAAAATATATATAGAAGGCGACGGTTATGCCTTTAATGCCCGAGGCAAAGCAACCCAAGACCCGACACCTCGCGGAACTTTAGTTCGTGAACTGGCTTTTGGTGACGACAGCCCGAATGTGATTTACCTTGCCAGACCATGCCAATATATTAAAAGTCCGATTTGTTCAAAAAGACATTGGACAACCGCTCGTTTCGCACCGGAAGTTATTAATGCTGAATATGAGGCAATTAAAAATATTGTCGGCAACAATCCGGTTATTTTAATCGGATTTTCCGGCGGTGCACAGGTTGCCGGACTGGTGGCAACTGCCAAACCGGGGCTGAATGTCAAAAAAATTATAACCATTGCCGGAAATCTCGACCACTTGGCGTGGACACAATATCACAACTTGCCGCCACTTAATGAATCAATGAATTTGGAAAGCTACCGTAAACAGTTCGCCAAAATTCCGCAAATCCACTATGTCGGCAGTAACGATGAAGTCATGCCATCGGTGTTGGTGCGGGAATTTATCGGTAACGATGATTTGATTGTCGAAGTCAACGGAGCAAGCCATAACGAAGGTTGGGGAAAAATTTATAATAAAGTCTGGAGTGAAAGATGAAAAGAACCGTATGTTTATTAATTTTCCTGCTTTTATCCGCACCTGTTTTGGCTGCTGACAACTCAGCCGTAGTTATGAATACCAAGACTTATATTTATCATAGCCCCACCTGCAAATGGGCAAAACGCTGTACAAAAAACTGTATAAAAACCACCAAAGACAAGGCAAAATCACAAGGTGCCAGACCTTGCAAAGTCTGCGGCGGATAGACTCATTATATAATCTAAGTTTTATAATGAGTCCTTATTTTTCAAGTGTTACAAGACTTTAAGCTTGGACTTTTATTTTATACTCATTATAATTTATTACATAGATTCAATAGTATAATTAGTTTTAAATAAAAATGGCACTTAACAAACAGGCAAAAATTCTTACACCGAAACAGCAGGAACTGGCATTAAGCTATTTGGAACGGACGAGATATCCGCTCCGCAATAAAATTATTTTTATGTTTAGCTATAAAGCCGGATTACGGGCAAAGGAAATAGCGAATCTAAGCTGGTTGATGGTTTGCGACTCGGAAGGAAACTTGAGCCGAGAAATTAACCTTATTAATAAAGCATCCAAGGGTAAGCAATCCGGCAGGATTATTCCTTTGCATAAAGAGTTGGCGGTTTTATTGGCAGAATTACTAAGCAAGCAACAGAGGAACGAGCATTTTGTTTTGACGAATCGGATTATTACGACAGAACGCGACAACAAAACCAGTCCGCAGACAATCGTCAATTTCTTTTATAACTTATATAAAGAAATTGGCTTTGAGGGCTGCTCTTCGCATAGCGACCGCAGAACATTCATTACCACCGCTGCGAAAAATATCAGTCTTGCCGGCGGAACCTTAAATGATATCCGCATGCTGGCCGGACATTCCACCCTTGCCACCACCCAACGCTATATTGAATACAACACCGATGCACAGAAGAAAATTGTAGAGATGGTTTAGAAAAATCTAACTACCAATTTTTATAAGATCAGAGACATTATTATCTCTCAAAAAACAACAAATATTATTATATAAATTCGTTTCAAAAAAATTTTTATATTCCGTTAATATAACATATTCAAAAGATGTTTTTACGTTACTATTTTTCACTTTATATATTTTGGATATGATTTTATATTCAATATCATGCCATCTACATATCTTTAATTGTACTAAATTAATTTCAGATAAAATTTTCAGGCATTCATTACAATATTGTTTTAAATTTTCATCTGGAACATTGCTAAGAGCTATAGCTAAACTCTTATTAAAATCAGTTCCTATGTTTTTAAACATTTGAGAAAAAGTCTTAAAAGATATTCCTAAATTATACCTTTTATCCAAAATTCTAACTGCTGTAACAGCTTTATATTCATCCAAAATATTTTCAAATTGAGTTTCTTCAATACCATATAACTCTTTCATCGCTGTTAATACAGAAGGTGAAAAAAATACCATAGATTCAGCATCACATAAATCTGTATAAAAAATTCTAGGGCAACTACTACAAGTATTTTCTATTTTATCAAAATCTGCATCAACGATTCCTATAATATTTAAATTATCATGAGCTAATTTAATTATTTTATCTTTTGCACCGTGTTCGTTATCATTAGAGACTATAAATATGTTATTAAAATATTTGGAATATAATTTTTTATCAAAGTTACCTTCCACATAAATAACAAGACTATCAAGCATTTTAGGAATATTTTGCAAAGATTCCTCAGATATGTATTTTAGCATTCTACTCCTCTATGCTTCCTAATCTCTGTGTATAATCCCAATATTTATTAATAATAAAGGGAGAATGTGTAGCTATTATTAAATTTACTTTATTTCGTCTCAAAATATCAATTATATTATCAATAAAACTTTCTTGCCATTTTACATGTAAAGATATTTCTGGTTCATCAATAATAATTAAATTTGAATGTGCACTGCTAAATATTATATCACCAAGTAAAATAATTTGGTGTTTCTCTCCAGACGAAAGCATATTTACATCTAATTTACATTTACGTATATTATCGTAAATTTCTATTTTATTGTTATTAACCCTTATTTTCTTTTGCGTTTCATCAAAAATTAAATTCATTAGTTCGAAAAAGCTTGAAAGTTTTGTTTCCAACTCTTTATAAACATTCAATTTTTCATTTGTATCATCACAATATATATCTAAAGCATGTAAAATTCCTTTATTGATTTTGGATGTAGAGTAATCCTCATTAAAATTATCTGTAGATATCCCTAACGAAACTAATTTATCAATCCTTTTTTTCAATTCTTCAATTTTCTTAAAAACAAGCTCTTTTTCCTTATCCTTATCACCGTAATTTCTGATTAAGCGTTTAACATATGAGCTATCTTTTTCCTGAGAGAGTTGACTATATCGCTCAGCAGCATCTGAAATTTCCTTATCAATTTGTTTAATAATATTTTCAAGTCCTGAAATAATGGACTGCTCATTATCACTATGATGCTTATTGTTTTTTAAAGATATTAAACGATCCGCAGAAATAAATTTACACGATGCTTTAAATTCTTTAAGCAAATTTAAAAATTCCATCGCCTTATTATTTGGATCATCAGCAAAAATCTTTTCAAAATATTCTATATCATTTTCAGGACTATAAAGGATATAATGAATAGGTTTTTCTTCCATGAATCTACGCCGTACCACACCTGACGATGGAATGTGTATATATTCATGATATCTACGGCCTGAACTTTTTCTTATATAATCTACAAACGCCTTATCTTGATCTGAAATATCAAAACTCTTTATTTTTTTCCTAGCTAATTTTATATTAAAAAGAGTTTTGTCTTTATCTTTTATAAATTCTAAATAACTGCTGTCATCGTACGAAATTTTTAAATTTTCAAAATTAATTTCAAAAATATCTGAAATTTTTAATTTTGCAGCATCATCCAAAATTTTTAACAACGTAGTTTTACCACAACCATTCGCACCAAATAATATCCGCAAATCTTGCATATTTATATCGTCAATACGATAATCATATCGTCCAAATAGTTTTTTTACTTCTAACGACGTTATTTTTTTCATTTTATATATCCTTAATAAAGCTTTTATTTTAGATTATTTATTTAAATATAATTTGTCAAAAATAAATATTAGTAAAGTAACAAATATTTATTTTTTAAATGCATCAACTTCTTTATCCGCCCTTTCAAAAATAGTACCCAAGACTTCAAGATTTTTAATAGTGCCTTTTAATATCTTATTTTGCATTGCCCGGAGCGTATAAAAATTTCTGCTTTTGTTTGCTTCCATTGTCTTGACAATCATTTCAACTTCCAGACCAGTATAACAACGCATTATCCGTGTAAACGGATTACTGAAATGTTTCAGTGCATAATTTAATGCCGTATTGTCCAGACAAATATAAAAGTCTTTAATCATTTTTTCTTATTTCCTTTTCCTTTAGCCATTGATTATATAATAAAAATAGTGAAATTTGAGCTTGCTAGAATTTATTATATTGAATTTCTGAATCCAATAAAATATACTGATGGCATTCTTAATTCATTGGAGTTTTCAAATGCCAATACCTACATACGATAAGCTATTTAATCCAGTCATTGAAGCCATTAAGAACTTAGGTGGATCTGCAAAAAACGATGAAATTCTTTCTGAAATCACGAAGATATTGAAACTTACTGACGAAGAAGCTTCTGAATTATATAATAATGGAAATCGTTCCGTTTTAGATTATCGTGTAGCTTGGGCTAAGTCATACCTCAAAGTATATGGTGTATTATCTAATTCTACAAGAGGAGTTTGGGCTTTAACTTCTAAAGGACTAAAAATAGACAAGGTTAATGCAAACGAAGTAAAAAGATATGTAAAAAGTTACGAACATAATACAAATATAGAAGAAACATCTGGTTCATCAGCTCCGTGTGAAAAAAATAATATTTGCAACTTCATTACAAAAACGACGCAAGAATTAAAATGGGAAGATAAATTAATTGCAACATTAAAGAAAATGGATCCTTTTGCATTTGAAAGACTAGCGCAAAGATTGCTACGCGAAGCAGGTTTTGATAATGTTGAAGTTACAAAAAAATCGGGCGATGGAGGTATTGATGGCAAGGGTGTATTTAAAATTGCCGGATTTATCTCTTTTAATATTTACTTTCAGTGCAAACGCTATGAAGGTACAGTACCTTCATCTGTTATACGTGACTTTCGTGGTGCTATAATGGGACGTGCAGATAAAGGGTTAATTATTACAACTGGTGTTTTTTCTAAAGAAGCAAAAGATGAAGCTAGACGAGATGGAGCTCTGATTATTGATTTAATTGATGGATATGATTTAGCCAATAAACTTAAAGAATTCAATTTAGGAGTTCAAATTGTAGAACAGATTGAAATCGATGAAAAGTGGTTTAATGAATTATAAAGGCCCATACTAAAATTCTTCAAAATGAGAAATAAAGTCCATTTTTGCAAAATATGACTTCTTAAATTTAATTAAGTCAAATTTATCTATTGTTCGTATATCTGGTTTTGCTTCTTCCCATTGATAATTTTTCGGGGAATATGTTATTAAAGCAATTCTCTGATTATTTAAAATTGCATTCTGCCCAATATTATACTCATCAATCTCAGCAATCCATTTTAGAGGATTTTCTTGCACAGATTCTATAGTAAAAAAGCGATCTACATTATCTTCAATAACTACTCGAATGCTACTACTTGAGGGGATACTCTCTACAGAGTATTCCAAAACATGTGGGGTTTTAGGAATATAAGTTCGATCCAATATTAGTGTTGTTTCGGTTATAGCATTTTTATTTTGGGATATTTGCTCACAAATTCCTTCGATTACTTTTCCTTTATAATTGCGAAGATGATTATAAATTTTAATATTGAATTCATGTAAACATACCAATAATACAGCTAAATCTGGAGAATATAATTCATGACTTGCTGCTATTGCTTTTGTAAAAAGAACTAATCTATCAAAAATTTGTTCCATTTGTCGCAAAGAAAATTGGAACCAATTACTGTATGAAGAAAAATACCTTTTAATAATAAATTCAGATGTTTGCCAATCATTAAATTTTCTTTGTTTCTCAATATCTTTTTGATTATTTATTCCCATAAATTGCTGATTTATTACTTCTTTATAATTATCAATTCTTATTTTAAATACTAAATCTCTCTTATCGTTCTCTATTTTTTCTATCAGAGATGCTATACCTGATTTATTATACAAAAATTCAGTAAAGGCTTTTCTATCTGGAGCAGGTAGTAAAAATGTATTATTAATAAATTTTCGTTTATATCCATCAAAGTTATTTGCACCAAACAAACATTTAACTGAATTCGCCAATTGATTTTCATCTAATGCCAATACAAACACAAACCCAGATATATCAAAAAAGTGCTTCAGTACTTCTAAAGTTTTTACAGCATAATCTGGACGGCATCTGTCCAATTCATCAATAATTACTACTATAGGTCTGTCATGCTCTTTTGCCCAGCTAACTAAATAACTTTTAAGTTCTAATAATGCCCCTTGATAATTTTGGAAGTCATCATAAATATTTTCCGACATAAAATTATTTTTGAATACCTCAGTAATATCTACATCAAGGACTCGATTAGAGGCAGATTTAATTACTGTTTCACATAGTGCTGCTAAGGATTTTTTAGTCAAATCTAAAGTTGAATTAATAATTTTTACGGGTAAGCTTCTACCATCTTTTTTATAAGCTTCATTTAACTTTGCCAATATTGGTATTAATGGATTTTCATAAAAGTCCATTTCCCAAATGTTCATTTTTACGCTTTGAACATTATCTTTTTCTAATACACTCTTTAATTTCTCACAAAAAAATGTCTTTCCAATACCAAAATCTGCAGATATTGAATAAACTTTTGAAACTCCATTCTCAATATATGTATCTTGCTCAATTAAATGTGCAAAATCAATAACAAACGATTTGATATTGAGCTTATCATCTGCAAAAATAGCGTCATATTTTCTTTGTGAATTTACATTTACCATACTCGCCTCTATTATAAATTACAATTAGCATTTACCATAAAATATTAATAGTATCAACTAATTCTTTCTTGCGTTATCTTCTTTAATAAATCATCGTCCATACTCTCAATAATCAGATATATTTCAGCTAATTCTTGCTCATATTTTTTCCTAAGGTCATAAAGTTTGGGCAGCCAAACAAAATGAGAAGCCATTGATTTTCAATGGCTTTTTTCTTTAGAAAAAGCCTTCAAATGTCGGGAAATGCCCTTTTGTAACATCTGAGACAGTTGGGTGTGTTTCAGAGTTCGGCAAAAACCGCACGCCCAGAAGAAAATATCATGCTTTTTCATGAGGTTGGCTTTTGTGAGACTACGGCTTCCAAACAACCAAATTATCATAAAGAATCAAATAACTACAAAAAGAATGGTTTTCTCAATCGTAACACCATTCTTAACATTTTAAGAAATCCTTTTTATTATGGTATGATGTCTATTAAAGGCAAGCTCATGCCTCATATTCATGGCAATAT
>CALXTS010000034.1 GCA_944391465.1 uncultured Alphaproteobacteria bacterium | reverse complement strand
ATTAAATGCTCGTCTGCGTGATTTTTATGCTTGACTTCTAATATCGTTGCTTTTTTTTGTCCTCCCAATAAAATTATAGATTGACTAATTTGTGTAAATGAGTTATTCTGAAAGAGTAATATGCGGGCGAATATTTTTATAGCCTAAAGATATTCGCATACTACAAATTGGATTATATAAAAATATATTTCGGCGCCACCGAGATATTCTATTTGTTCGCATATTGCGCTATTCTTAGCTAATATGAGGAGAACAGGCATGCAGAAGCGTGTTTTAATTTATCTATCCGTGGCAACAGCGGTAATATTTTATTTTTCTTACGTTCAGGCCGCCATTCAATTTTTACCAAGATATCAATCATCCTATGGAGTAAGGGATAATAAATGTGCATCATCCTATAAATATAGCTGTCGGGGAACCGGATATTCCGGAGGAAAAGGAACATCTTGCGGTGGAAAGTATCAATCATGCAATTGTACATCAAATTATAAATGGTCTGGCGGAAAATGTATTTCTAAGACTTGTTCGGACTATGGATATTTAGCATCAAAAGATACAACAAAATCCTGTACGGAGAAAACACCACGGACGAGATTAACTTGTTACAGTTGTACGAATTGTGACAGCAGTTATAAATATGATTGCAGTAGTATCAGTAATGCGAGCGGCGGAGATGGTAGTTCTTGTGGCGGAAAATATCAAAAATGTACGTGTCAAAGCGGTTATTACTGGGATAACGGAAGCTGTATTAAAAGTTGCTCCAGCGTTTGCTCTAAGGGTTCATTATCCGTTTCTTGTTCAAAAAATCAGTTAAAATATGCTGTCGCAACAACAGATTGCGGAGAAACCTGCTATAGCTGTAGAGACAAAACATGTGAAGAATTGACGGATACAATGATTTCAGAACCATGTCCTTCCAACACCATTGAAATTTGGCGAGGTCCTAAGGGTAACAACCCCATTTGTTATCAATGCACCTATTATGCAACCGGAGAGAGTGAAAATTATACATATATCTCTGGAAAATGTACTCAAGATGGTTCTCTATGGAACGGGACTAAAAGAATGGTATTATGTTGTATCAATTCCGGGGGTGGAAAATGCATAAGTGGACATAGCTCCTTTGATTCATTAAGCCTTTTTGGAGCTTCATCCAAAGCAGAGTGCGAAGAGTGGTTGCAAAGGGTTGAGACCTGTGAGTCACGCATCGGAGATCAATGTGAAACTTATACAGGAAATCCAGACCTTAATTATTGCGGTGGAGTTCCAAGTAATTTCCGTGACGATTGGATGAAAAACTACTATAATAAATAATAAAAGAATAAAAAATCCTCTTTGATTAATAACCAAAGAGGATTTTTTATTCAATAAACATTATAAGGTCTATATCTTAGACAGCCTTTGCAGCATCTGTCTTTTTTCCGTCTTTTTTACGCATAATAAACTTAGGTTCTTTTTCTTTATTAATGACTTTCGCATCAATAACGATTTCTTCAATATCCTTTTTATCAGGAATATCATACATAAGTTCAAGCAACGTATCTTCCATAATAGCGCGTAAACCGCGAGCACCTGTTTTCCTTTCAATAGCTTTTTTAGCAATAGCCTCAAGAGCATCATCAGTGAGTGTAAGTTTAACATTTTCCATCTCAAACATGGAGGCATATTGTTTAGCTAAAGCATTTTTAGGCTCGGTTAGGACTTTAACCAGAGCTTTTTCATCTAAATCATCAAGAGTAGCAATAACCGGCAGACGCCCGATGAATTCCGGAATTAAACCATACTTAAGCAAATCTTCCGGTTGAACATCTTTAATAATTTCTCCGATATTTCGCTCTTCTTTACTGGCAACTTTTGCGCCAAATCCGATAGAAGTTTCTTTTCCTCTTCTGCTGACAATTTTTTCAAGTCCGGCAAAAGCGCCACCACAAATAAACAGAATATTGCTGGTATCAACATGCAAAAATTCTTGTTGAGGATGCTTACGACCACCCTGAGGGGGAACATTTGCAACAGTTCCTTCAATAATTTTGAGTAAAGCCTGCTGAACACCTTCTCCTGAAACATCTCTGGTAATGGAAGGACCATCGGTTTTACGGGTAATTTTATCAATTTCATCAATATAAACAATACCGCGCTGAGCTTTTTCAATATCATAATTGGCATTTTGTACCAATTTGAGAATGATATTTTCAACATCTTCACCAACGTATCCGGCTTCAGTCAAAGTTGTGGCATCAGAAATAGCAAAAGGTACATCAAGAATTTTAGCTAATGTTTGAGCTAACAAAGTCTTACCGCTACCCGTAGAGCCGATAAGAATAACGTTTGATTTTGCAATTTCAACATCGCTGTTTTGTTTCTGACTGTTAAGACGTTTATAGTGATTGTAAACGGCAACGGAAAGAACTTTTTTTGCATGTTCTTGACCGATAACGTATTGGTCTAAAAATTCTTTGATTTTAGAAGGAGAGGGAAGCGATTCTCCTGTGGAGCCGGCAATGGCGGAAGATTTGCTTTCGGCCAATTCTTCCGAAACGATATTGATACAGACTTCAATACATTCATCACAAATATAAACGCCGCGTCCGGCAATAAGTTTTTTAACCTCATTTTGGCTTTTGCCGCAAAAGGAACAATGTAAAATTTCGTTGTTGTCTTTATTGTCAGTCATTTTTTCACCTTATTTCAAAACATCTTGACGAGAAGCGACGATATGATCAATCAAGCCGAATTTTTTAGCCTCTTCAGGAGTCATAAAATTATCTCTTTCCATGGCTTTTTCAATAACGGATAATTTTTGTCCCGTCCGTTCTGCATAAATTTTATTCAAACGTTTTTTCATATCCAAAATCAAACGAGTGCGAATTTCCATATCTGTAGCTTGTCCTTGGAAACCACCGGAAGGTTGATGAATCATAATCTGAGAGTTTGGCAAAGAAAAACGTTTTCCCGGAGTTCCTGCTGTCAGTAATAAAGAACCCATTGAGCAAGCCTGACCGATACAAAGAGTGTTCACATCGCAACTGATGTAATTCATGGTATCAAACATTGCCATACCGGCAGTAACCGAACCGCCGGGAGAGTTGATATAAAAGAATACATCTTTTTTAGGGTCTTCAGATTCCAAAAACAACAGTTGAGCGCAAACCAAAGAGGAAACCTCATCATTAACTTCTCCGGTCAGAAAAATAATCCGTTCTTTCAGCAAACGTGAATATATGTCAAAAGAGCGTTCTCCTTTTGATGTCTGCTCAATAACCATAGGTATCAGCGCATCTGTAATTTTTGATGAATAAGTCATATTTTTATCCTTATGAATTTTAAACTTTTTATGACCATTACCATAAGAAGTTCAATAAATTGTTAAGAAAAGCTCAAAAGAACGAGAAAATTCCGTATTTGTGCCGTATAATGCGGATATTAATATAATTTTTGGGATACTGCAATGATAAAAGAGCCTTTGTTTCAGCCTGATATAACAGATGCGCTGATTCGTAATTTTAAATTTTTCTTTTTTGAGAAAGATTGGGTGTTCTATGCTGCATTTTTATTAATATTTTTTGGAGTGAGCTTTTGGGCTTTAATGCGAAAAAATCAGGTATCCTATGCGGGACTGTTTCCGACGGAAGTTTTTAAGTTTGATATTAAAGACAAAAATCATCGAATTGGGCTTTATTTTTGTTTTTTTGTTTTGTTGATCTATACGGCGGTTATGTATCTTCTGGAAAACTCGCTTTTTAATAATCATGATTTGATGAGTTATAATACCACATTAATATTTTTGAATGGTCAAATTTCGGCATATGATAAAGATAGATTTACGCCGCTTGCCTTTTGGGATAATAATTTGGTTTATGCAATCACGCATAATTATAATTTAATTAATGTGTGGATGTTGGCAAAACAGATTTTGATAGCGTTTTTATTGTACAGATTTCTTGATTTTATTTCTGTCGGTAAAAGGTTGTTCGGTATTGGTATTATTTTGTTTTTGCCAGCCTTGTTCTGGATAAATAATATTATTTTTCCGGAACAGAATATGCTGATATTTATGATTACAAGTCTGATGGCAATTAAGAAGTTTAGTTTGACGGGAAAAAAACGATATCTGGCATGGTTTGTTTTCTTTATGAATTTGGCTATTTACAGTAAAGAAAGTGCAATTTTATTTTACGGTGGTATATTTGTAACATCATTACTGTACAATGTATTTATTGAAAAAATAAATTTATCAAGTTTCTTGCATCCATTTAAAAGCATCAAACAAATGCCGTTAGAATTTCTGATGTTTTTATCAATGTTGTTTTTTTCAACTTTTTATATGGCAATCACCGAAAAAGCAGACCAAAACAGATATGTTTTAATGGGGCAATCAAATATTTCAGAATTATTGGCTCTTTACAAAATAGAATTGTCATTGGCAATAATGGCGATGATAGTTTTTATTGTCAGGACAGTGCAAAAGAGAATTAAGACAAACCCGATGTTTAATGATGGTCTGATGTTCGGAGCATTATTTGTGATTGGGGGAATAGTCTTTTATTTCAGATTGCTTCCGATTTCAACTCATGTCTATTTTAAGAGTTATTATTTGGTAATTGCGGCAATTTTTTTAAGTGTATATCTGTTAATTAACATATCGGTGAAGAAAGAAATTTTTCTGGGCGGAATATTATTATTAATGGTTTCCGGCTGGACAAATGTTGATAACTTTAGCCGCGAGCAGGGCGGATGGTACAGAGAAGCAATTGAATACCTTGTTTCCAATGCGCAAGAAGAAAAAACATTAAACATCTTTTTGGCAAAGCATATTGAGTATAACTTATGGACGGTGGAGGCTTGGTCTTCGGCACTTCGCTATTATTTTCCGCAATATAAAATAGTTATAAAAAGTCCTTTGATTGAAAAAGAGAGTGAAAAGGCGTACAAGCGAAATGATTTTATATTTCATCCGCTTTTGCATGAAGAAGAGCCGTCTGTGGGAGATTATTACGTTTTAAAGAAAAATTATTTTTGGAGAAAAGATTTAGATGCCATAGCGCATAAAAAAAGCCTCATGGTTTATGAAAATGAGGCCTTTCAGATATTCAAGATTTTGCCCTAAATAGAATTACTTTCGTCATTTTTATCTCTTTGAATGTTAATTTTTTCATCAACGATAAAAAGTGGACGTTTTTTAGCTTCTACAAAGATTTTGGCAATATATTCTCCGATAATTCCCAAAGACAAAAGCTGCACACCGCTGAAAATGGTAATAATCGTAACCAGAGAAGCCCAACCGACAACGGTCCCGCGATAAGACCAACGATAGTATAAATAAATTAAAAACAATACACTTAAAAAGCAGATGAAAATCCCGAGAAAGGTAACAATTCGTAAAGGAACAATGGAAAAACTTGAAACCCCGTTCCAAGCCAGAGCCAACATCTTATTCAAAGGATACTTCGTTTCACCGGCGGTACGCGGCGTTCTGTCATAATACACATTAGCTGTTTTAAAACCCAAAAGAGGGACGGTAGCTCGCAAGAATAAATTTCTTTCCGGAAATTGCTTTAATGTTTCAACAGCGCGTTTACTCATCATTCGATAATCGGCATGATTATATAAAATATTTACGCCGAATAACTTAAGCAGTTTATAATAAAGGTGAGCGGTGCCCCGTTTAAAGAAACTGTCTGTTTTGCGAGATTTTCTGATGCCATAAACAATATCGGCACCATTGTTGATTTCATTAAGCATCTCAGTAATGCAATCCGGATTATCCTGCAAATCAGCATCAATTGTAACATATAAATCAGCCTCTATGGAATACATTCCGGCAATGATAGTACTTTGATGCCCAAAGTTGCGAGAAAGTTTAATTCCTGCAAAGAGTTTGTCTTTTTTGCATGTTTTTTGAATAATTTCCCAAGTTGTATCCAAACTCCCGTCATTGACCATACAGATCTGGCTGTTAGGGCTTATTTTTTTATCTTTAATCAAAGAAGAGAGTAAAGATTTCATGGTTTTAATGGTAGTCGGTAAAATTTCTTCCTCATTATAACAAGGCAGGATAACCACTAATTTGGGAAGTTTTTTGCTCATACTCTCTCCTTTTATCGAATAGTTTCAATGAGTTTCAGCAATTTGGGAAAACGTGTTATAATCAAGCGCTTAAGTTTGAATATAACTCCTTGCTGAGAGCATTGTCCGATATTCTGTGTAAATTTAAAGTATTTAATGTTATCTTTGAACAATTTTTTTACAGGTTTAGGATTGTTTTTGCATCGAAAAACAAATTGCATGATATGAGATTGCGGGTCAGCAAGAATGAAAGAAGCAATTTCCGATGGGAGATTTTTTAAAGTAAGTTGTTGATACCCGTCAGGCGGAAGCAATGTTGTTTTAAGTTCAATAACGGATAAATTATTTTCAGAAAGCATTTGAGCAATAGAAAAAGCCGTATAAAACCGAAGATGCGTTTTATCTAAAATCCCAATCTCCGTATAATCAAAATGATTAAGCAAGAGATTTGCCTTGATACTGGCATGAGCGGCATTAGGAAGAGAAATTAAAAACTCACCGTTCTCTTTAAGGCAAGGCTTAAGTTTATTTAACACATCTACGGGAGAGAGCAGATGTTCCAAAACATCACCCAAGATAATATAGTCAAAATGTTGAAAATGTTTTATCGACCAAACATCATCCAAAGAGTTTAAGTCCAAAATATTCACTTGTTCATAAACATTTTTAGCCAAAGCCTTTGCAGCGCTTTGAGGGTTGTATTCAATTCCAAATAAGGTGCATTTTTTGAGTTTATGGAGTTTCTCGCCCAAATTTCCGCAAGCGCAACCCACATCAAGAACGGTTGAATTTTCTTTAACAAAATCAAACAAAATAACGGCGCTGTCATTTTTATTATTAAAATTTAAAGGGTGTTTATAAAGCATGGTTTTCCAACATAAAATCTGGACAAATAACAATGATGATATAATATCAATACAATAATAGTTAAATAATTGTAAAGCCGATGTCAACAAACAGAAAACCAAAAATATCCGTACTAATTCCGCTGTATAATTCTCAGGAATACATCAGAGATACGGTTATGAGCATTTTAAATCAGACGTTTAAGGATTTTGAACTGCTTTTGCTAAACGATGCTTCAACAGATAATACGGCACAAATTGTTAAAGAAATAAAAGATGATAGAATCAAATATTTTGAAAACGATTATAATTTAGGAATATCAAACAGCCGAAACAAATTAATAGAGCTTTCGCAGGGAGAATATCTGGCTATTTTGGATCACGATGATATCTCATTGCCGCAACGTTTGGAAAAACAGGTTGCTTTTCTTGATGCTAATCCGGATGTCAGCGCGGTGGGAACAGCGACGGAACTTTTCTGCGGAAATAAAGGCAAAGGGTTAGGGGCAAAAATAATCCGTTGGTTTATCAATTTAGGTTGGGTTTGGAAACAATACCCGATTCCGACACTGCAAACAGCAATACAAGGCTGCCCGATTATGCATCCATCGTCAATGATTCGCAAAAAAGATTTGGAAAAATATGGGCTCCGTTATAATCCGGAGTTTTCACCGGCGGAAGATTTCGGTTTGTGGACGGATATGCTGATAAACGGGTTAAGATTGGCAAATCTGCCGGAGGTTTTGTTAAAATATAATTTACATGGCAATAACTTATCTTTGGTAAGAAAAAAAGAAATGGATGAGGCAGATTATAAAGTGAAATCAAAAATAAAAAAACATTTGCACCTGCCGGAGAGTTATAATTATCCGTATTGGAAAGTCATGTTTCATAAACTCCGTTGGAAATATCTAATGTGGAGATAAAATGTTTGCGGAACCTTTTTTTGAAACGGATATATTAAAGAGCATCTGGCGCAATTTACAATATTATCTCGGTTATAAAGATTGGATAATATATTATACGTTAGTATTGGGAATATTCTGGGGATTTGTAAAATTTCTGACGCTTCAAAATTCATCATATAATTATAAAAAGATGTTCCCGCAGAAAGAAAAAGGATTTGATAAAAAAAATAAAAGCGACTGGTTTGGTATAATATGCGAGGTATTTCTGCTGAGCTGTGTTTGTTTAATGCTTTACGGGACGGAAGTATCCCTATTTAATAATTATGACACCATGGCGGTTAATACGCTGTATATTTTCAAATATGGTGTTTTGCCGATGTTCGGTGTCGGAGGCAGGCTTTCCCCAACCGGTTTTTGGGATATGAATATCATATATGCCGTTACACATAATTTTGCAGTTGTTAATATTTATCTTCTGATTCAATGCGGAATAATAATTTGGTTGTTGTATCGTTTTTTGGATTTTATGTCTGCAGGAAAACGCCTTTTTTTAATTACAATAATCATGATTTCTCCGCAGGTGTTTTGGATCAATAATCCGGCGTATCCTGAAAGGATGATGCTGATTTATATCATAGCAAGTATGATATTTTTGAAAAATTTCATCCGAAAAGAAGATGCAAAAAATTTATGGCTTTTTACACTATTTATGAATTTGGCGATTTTTTGCAAAGAAAATGTAGCGCTGTTTTATGGTGGAATATTAGGATATTTGATTTTGCATGATATATGGTTTGAAAAAATAACAATAAGAAGTTTCATACATCCGTTAAAGGGTTTCAGAAAACTGCCCGTCGAGAGTTTGATTTTGGTAAGTCTGTTAAGTTTCAGCCTTTTTTTCCTGATTTTTGTTACATCTTTTATAAAGGATAATCCGTACATATTAGGAGGAAATCAAGAAAAAATACCGTTTGGAATATATAAAACAGAAATCATCATATCGGTAATTATTCTTTGGATTTTGATAAAGAAGCAAGTTAAGGAGGGATTTCTGAACGCAACGGGTGTTGCTGTTGTGTTGATGAGTTTATTTACAATCGGATACATGAGAGTAGGGAGCTATCCTCATATTCAAACACATGCACATTATTTAATTCTAGCGGTTGTTTTTGGGTTAGTTTATATTTTTTATACGATAAAGGATTCAAAACATTATTTTTGGTTAGGAGGATTGTTACTGATATTTTTCGGGTTTGAAAATATTTACATAGCCAAAAATCTTGAAGGAAAATATTATGCCCAAACAGCCGAGTATATTGGGAGTCTTACGCAAAAAGATAGAAAAATAAACATTTATATTCCGGCAGAAACGGAAAAAACATTTTGGAGAATAAAGAGCTTCAACAGCGCATTAAAATATTATTTTCCAAATAGGAGAATAACGTTTTCAGGAAACGTGAATCCCAATGATGCCGTAATGGATATAGCGCATATAAAAAAGGATACTGAACACTACTATCCATTTGAAATATCGGAAGGTCCTAAGCAAGGAGATATATTTTTATTGCGCAAAAGCTCGCTCAAAGCAAAAGAACTGCTGCAGAGTATTCAAAACAAACCAAGAGAATTAATTTTTGAGAACAAGGTATTTAAATTGTATGAAATGAAGTAAAGCAGATGTTTGAATTATGGTTTAAAATAAATCAAAAAATCAGGTTTCTGATGGTTGGCGGTTTCAATACGCTGTTTTCCTTTATGCTTTACACGCTAGGTGTTATGTATTTTGAATATGGATACGGAATAATTTTGAGTGTTGTGTATTTTATCAGTGTAAACCTATCAATATTCAGCATGAGGAGCTTGGTATTCAGGGGGCAAGGAGTTCTGCTTTATGAATATATCAAGGCGTGGGGTGTCTATTTGTTAATGCTGTTGTTTAACTATGTTTGTTTGTGGGCAATGGTTGAACAAATAGGGTTAGGAGAGATTATATCTCAGTTGATATACACGATATTATCAACAATTTTCATTTTTTACCTTCATAGAGAGCTAACCTTTAGCCATAAGAAATGATGGGAATTAAAACATTTTGTCCTCCCAATAAAATTATAGATTGACTCTTTGCGATAGATAGGGTATATTAAAAGAGTAACATGTAACGGAAATAAAGTCTAAAACCGCATATTACACCAGACTTTCTGTTATTTTCGGCGCCACCGAAAGTCTCCTGTTGCATGTTACCT
>CALXTS010000033.1 GCA_944391465.1 uncultured Alphaproteobacteria bacterium | reverse complement strand
GTCCGTTCTCCTCAATAATAAACTGAGGTAATATACGGACGGAGATTTATATTTCGGTGGCGCCAAAATATATTTATGTTATCAGAGTTATTTATATGTTCATAGTATGCGAATATCCTTAAACATTAAAAATATCCGCCCGCATATTACTCCTTCAGTATATCCCATCAAAAACACAGAGTCAATAAATAATTTTACACCGAGGACAAAAATTTTTATATATTACATAAAAAACATCTCCCTTTTTCAAGAGAGATGTTTTTAGTTATATAATCTATTTCCGTTCTTTAGACTTCATAACTTTCGGAGCTTTACTACCTTTAGAGGCATCAATCGCATCCGCCAATGGGGTCTGTTTAATTTTGAACGTTACCGGCTTGCGCCCACCCGTTTGATGTCCGCAAATTTCCAAATCAAGAGCCTTCAAAGCCGTTTCAATCGGAATAAAGATATCTTTAGAATCATCCAATTTTCGGCTTTCGTGAGCTATGCCGACAACATTTCCGTTTGCATCAATCAACGCTCCGCCAACGGTTACGGACTGAACATAAGTATCAACAATAATCTCGGCAGTTTTATCAGCACTCCAACGATACCCGACAACTTTGCCCTTATTATCCAGATACCCTTCACCCTCAGTATCCAAATCAAGCAAACCAAGCGTCAATAAAATATCTTTTTCAACCTCAGGAAGCTCTAAAGACATCGGTAAAGGTGTATATTTAACCTTTTGCGTCAGCATCAAAACAGCAACGTTTTTATTCGGATTAATTCTAAATGCCGTTGCTTTATAACGACGATTATTAATTGTCCGAATATCAAAGTTATTGTTATCCTTAACCATCAAATCCGCCGAGGTCAAAATCAGATTATCTGCGATAATCAAACCGGCACCTTTCTTTCCGTTAACATTCTCAACAGAAACAACTGAAGCCCTGACTTTATACATATTCTGCGGATTTAAATTGTCATATGGTGGATTATTTTGAATACAGAACAGATTATTTGCACTTATGTTTGCATTTTCAATAATCTCTTGATCCTTAGCATTTACAGGAACCTCAAGTAAATAATCTCCGGTAACGGCTGTTTTTTCGCCAACAGACTCAATAACCGTACTGTTATTATCTTTAATTTCTAAAGCGCGACATTCACTATCAAGCAATACTTCTGGTTCTTGTCTGACTATAGGCGTCATCTGCGGCTTTGTTTTATCATCTGCGCCTGAAGAGCTTAAACCTCCGCGCTCTTCAGCAATCATAAGAGCTTTACATCCCGTAAGATACGCCTTATCTGAAGCATATCTTCGACAAGCATCAAGAACCTTCGCTTTTTCAATTAATGTATTAGAATCAGAAGCAAAACTATCAGCATATTGATTCCGATAAATCATGCATTCTTCTGTTGCAATTGCCTTATCTAAAGCCTTATCTGTGCCATCAAGCGCAGAATTGAATTCAGCACTCGCTTTTGTACCTAAAACTTTGCGACATTCTTCAATCATCTTTGTTTTTTCAACAAAAGTTGTTGAATTCAAGCCATAATTTAAAGAGATACCTTTTTTCTCTAGATATGCAGCACAATCTTCAGCCGTTAAAGTCTTTCCTGCCGCCCCACCGGCTTCTACAACAGCGTTTGCAAACTCCAGTTCAGATTCGGTACAATCATCTTTTTGCTCAGAAGTCAAACAAGGAGCTTTAACACGACACGGTTTTTTCTTAACTTTGCATGGAGCCTTAACCACGCAAGGCAATTTGCGTTCTTCAAAAACACCTTTTCCTTCACAAGCCGCTGCTCCGGAAACAATATCTCCGCGTTCATCAATAATCACGCCGGCAGAACGACATTCTCCATTAGCATCAATATAAGAGAAATTACTATAGGAACCGCCCCCAAGCACGCCGCCAGCTTCTTGAATTTCTGGACACTCTATATTAGAAATTTCTTCAACAAAACGCCCTTCAATATAGCGTCCATATACGCCACCATCAGGATCTTCCACAAAGCGACCATCCGGAGTATAACTTCCGCGAACGATCTCTCCTTTAAGAATTTTTTCTTCTTTGAACTTTCCGTTAATATAACGCCCGAAAACTTCACCTTTTTCGTCTTCAACAAAGTTACCGTTTTCATCATAACGCCCGCGGATAACATCCGGACACGGAGCAACAGGCTCACTGCATGGTGTATAACAAGTCTCTGTTGTTTCAATAACAATTTCCTCCGCACCTGATGCTGTACCTGCCTCACATTCTACACCGGTAAAAAACTCCGGAACAGCCACACCTGCACATTCTTCTTCAGTCATAACTGTCGTCGGTAAAGGCGTAATATTATCAAATCCAGATCCCGTAACACCTGAAGTTCCATCTATTTGAGAATAAGATTCACTAAAGCCCGAGCGTTCATCAATTCCTGGACGCCCAAACAAATAATCACATTCATCGTTATCCAACTCTTCAATAAACTTACCATTATCGGCATAATATCCATAAATGGTGCCATCTTTAGATTCTACAAAACGTCCGTCCAACGTATAATACCCGCGAACAACATTACCGGAAAGAATTTTTTCTTCGGCAAATTTTCCATCAACAAAACGCCCAAAAACGGTTCCTTTATCATCTTCCACAAATTTACCATTTTCATAACGTCCGCGAACCAATGGTGGACAAGGCTCTGTACAATCTTCAATAAACTTACCGTCAACATAATGTCCACCGACCATTCCGTCTTCATCCTCAACAAAAACGCCGTTAACATATGTTCCTTTAACCAAATTTGCGGAATCACAACTATCGCCGGTTTCAAAAAATTCATCTTTAATATCTTCAATATTTGTTGGAATACCGCTTACGCAGTTTTGCAGAACATCTATACCTTTAAGCTCACGAGCATACTGATTGCGAATAGATGCATTACGTCGTTCCATTTCCTTAAGTTCATTAATCTGACTTTGCAAATCATCAGGATGAATACGCTGAGCTACCGTACTGTTAAAACAATCAATTTCCGGCAATTTATTCAAAGCATCTTCAAAAGCTCTTTCAACCAAAAGCGTTTCACCATTAGGTTCTCCTTCTGAAATCTGCCCATAACCTGTCGTCGTTCCTTTGCAGAAAACTTCATCTTTCGTTAAATCCATAACTCTCCAGGTAACCGTAATTTCAGAAGTACCGCTGCGCAATTTTTTCTGTTTTACGTTATTCCAGTCAAATTCATCACAAATATTCATAAAATAATCTGTAATTTCTGCGCTAACCAAATACTCCGGATATTCCAAACGTTCAGATTCCATATAATACGGACTACCCCGATCAACCACAACCGGATAATACTCGTTCATCTGTTCATAGAAGATATCAAAGAAATGCATATCTTTTTGCATTGCCCGTCCTTTGTTTAAAAAGACGTTTTTATTTTCTCTCCTGCAACCAAAAATACGGAAACGATAATTACCGAGTTTTGTATCATATTGCTCATACTTACGCCCTTTTTTAATTCTGAAATCCACATGGTCAAGAGCAATCGGAGCAAAATTCTCACGACGTTGATGCAAGTAATAGTAAGCATCTCTTTTTTCACGATCAATGTACAAAGTTTGCGGGCGTGCTTCATTTCTGATATAAGAAAGGCGCTTAACCGGACGTTTTTTCATCGGCTCGCACATACAATCAAACAACCCCAAAGTTGATTCGGAGCCGTCACACATACAAGGAACCAATTCAGGACTTTCCTTACTGCATGCCGAAGTTGACAGCATCATTACCGTCAGCAAGATTTTCAAGGATAATTTTTTGCACATAATCTTCTCCTATCAACGATGAAACGGAACTTTTCTCCGATAAGTCAGAGCCTCCGCAATGTGCATTTTATTGACTTTTAATTCACTTTGCAAGTCTGCAATTGTTCTTGCTAACCGCATTGTTCGATGAAAAGCTCTTGCAGAAAGATTATACTGTTCTGCAAAGCGCGCCAACAGTTCTTTTGCATCATTATCTAAAGCAACAACTTCTTCCAATAATTTTCCTTTTAGCTGTGAATTAGTTTTCAAATTTGGCTCACCAAGACGCAAAAACCTTTCCGACTGAATATCCCTTGCTCGAACAACTCGTTCTCGAATTTGAGCCGAAGTTTCTCCTTTTTTAACATCAGACAACTCCCAAGGGCTGACCGCGGGAACTTCTATATGAATGTCTATACGATCAAGCAACGGACCTGATATTTTAGCTTGATACTCTTCTGCACATAAAGGCGCACGTTTACATTCATGCATACCGCTACCGAAATTTCCGCAACGACAAGGGTTCATTGCAGCAATCAATTGAAAATTTGCCGGATAGGTTGTATGAGCATTAACCCGAGAAACACTTACGAAACCATTTTCAAGCGGTTGCCGTAAGGCCTCTAAAGTAGCGCGATTAAACTCAGGCAACTCATCTAAAAACAAAACCCCGTTATGCGCCAAAGAAATTTCCCCCGGAGTTGCTTTTCGACCACCACCGACCAAAGCCGGCGTTGATGCGCTGTGGTGTGGATCTCTGAAGGGACGTTCAAAACAAATTTTGCCGTCTTTAAGTTCTCCGGCAATAGAATATATCATACTTGTTTCCAAAGCCTCCTCCACACTAAGAGGCGGTAAAATTGAAGGCAAACGTGCTGCCAACATTGATTTTCCAGCTCCCGGAGGTCCAACCATCAACAAATTATGTCCGCCGGCAGCAGCAACTTCCAAAGCCTTTTTAGCACTTTCCTGTCCTTTAACTTCAGACATATCCACCTTAAAAGAATTCGGTTCAAGTTTAACCGTTTGAGGCTTTTTTAAGAATTGAACTCCTTTTAAGTGATTAATCAGCGCCAATAAACTTGGAGCCGCAACAATATTTTCAATTCCGGACCAAACGGCTTCCGAACCTTGAGACTGCGGGCAGATAATACCTTTTCCACACTGATTTGCCTTTATTGCTACCGGTAAAATTCCGTTGACGGGAAGAACACCGCCATCAAGACTTAACTCTCCCAATATCAAATAATTTTCTAAATCCTCGCATGGAATTATTCCCATTGCTGCCAACAACCCGACAGCAATCGGCAAATCAAAATGTGAGCCTTCTTTTAATAAATCTGCGGGAGCCAAATTAATAACGATTCTTTTTGCAGGCAAAGATAGCCCCATAGACTGCAAAGCGGCGCGTACCCTTTCTTTACTTTCGGCGATTGCTTTATCGGGTAAACCGACAATAATAAAATTGGGCAAACCGGAAGAAATTTGCACCTGTAAATTAACCTCTAAAACTTCCAAACCATTAAAAGTAATGGTATTAATACAAATAGCCATCACCAAACCTTACCAACGAGAAGTTAACTCATCGGGACGCCAACGTCTTGTTGGATAAGAATCAACTTTCAAAAAATCAAAATTAGCTGTTTTATAAGGAATATTCTTAAAACGAACATATCCTTTGCTTTCAAAAAATTGAGCACATTCTTCTGCACTGTGTACTTCAGAATCATAGCAACGTACGACAGCCCGATTATTTAAGTTTTGCAAACCTATACTTTTTTCATCATTGGCATATTGCTTAAACTTTTTAGGTTTTTGAGGCTCCGGTTTCCGTTCAAACAAAGCACGCCAATTACAAATATCGCATTTCGCAAGTGTGGGCTCTGCCGTAAGCGAAACAATAAAAAAAGCACCAACCAAACCGAAAAAAAATCTTATTTTCATAAAAATCCTCATTTACAGGAAATATATAAAGCCAAAATAACCGTAAAAGATTAAAATTATATAAATTTTCCGCACAAAATATCTTGCATTTCTAAAGTTTTGTAGTATATTCCGGCTTGTCCCTTGCCGTGCTTAGATGCTCGGCTATACAAAAGAACCGGCTCGCAAGAGCCATTTGTTGAGAAATCCATAAGGAGATTTTATATGACTAAATACGAGAGCGTGCTGATTGCACGTCAGGATTTGGGAGCTTCTCAAGTTTCTGCTTTGGTATCAGACATGAGCAATGTCATCGCCAAAGAAGGCGGAGAAGTTGTCCGCGTAGATAACTGGGGATTGAAAAACCTTGCTTATCGCATTAAGAAAAACCGCAAAGGTCATTATGTTATCTTAAACATTTCTGCTCCGGCATCTGCAATTGCCGAATATGAGAGATTGTTAAGAGTAAACGAAGACGTTATTCGTTACATGACTGTAAAAGTTGATGAATTTGCTACAGAATCAGCTTCTGAAAGCACAGAAACTGTAGTAGAAGAATAGGAGACGGCATAATGGCTAAACAAGTATTCTTTAGAAGAAGAAAAAGTTGTCCGTTTTCCGGAGAAGACGGATTAAAAATTGACTATAAGGATGTAAAACTTCTTTCTCGTTATATTTCAGAGAAAGGAAAAATTATTCCTAGTCGTATCACTTCAGTTTCAGCAAAAAAACAGAGAGAATTGGCTCGCGCAATCAAACGTGCCCGTTACCTCGGTTTATTGCCGTATGTAGCAATGTAATTGGGAGGAATATATCATGGAGCTTATTCTTCTTGAACATGTAGATAAATTAGGTAAAATGGGCGACAAAGTAAACGTTAAAAACGGTTATGCCCGTAACTACCTTTTACCTTCCAAAAAAGCATTGCGCGCAACCGAAGCTAATTTGGCTGTTTATGAAAAACAAAAAGCCGAATTGGAAGCGCACAACCAAAAACTTTTGGCAGAAGCTGAAAAATTAGCAGAATCTTTGAAAGGTTTCTCTGCTGTTTTGATTCGTCAAGCTGCAGAAACCGGACAATTATACGGTTCTGTTACAATTCGTGATATCGCTGCAGCCATCAAAGAAGCCGGATTCGGTGTTGAACGCCGTCAGGTTTTCCTTGATAAGGCAATTAAAGATTTAGGCGTTTATCAAGTAAAATTAAACTTGCACCCTGAAGTATCTCAAACAATTCTTGTAAACATCGCAAGAACTGAAGATGATGCCAAAAAGCAAGCTAAAGCTTATTCTGCCGAATAATCTTTGAAAAGATAAAAAAAGGCTCTCAAATGAGAGCCTTTTTTTTGCTGATTATCCTTTTATTAAAACTCTTATGCTAAAAATTATTCAGAAACAAATTTAACGGAAAACAATCATCATGATAAACAAGTGGCGTCAATCTCTTGGAATTTATTTTGACCGAAGGATGCTAACAATGATCGCGTTAGGATTCTCAAGTGGTTTTCCGTACCTTTTAGTTTTCGGAACTCTCAATTTATGGTTAAAAGATGCCGGCGTATCACTTGCCGCAATCGGTTTATTTTCCCTTGCCAAAACCCCTTATAGCTTAAAATGGCTATGGTCACCGATAGTTGACAGGATTCGGCTACCACTTTTTTGTCGCCTCGGACGTCGCCGCGGTTGGGCATTATTTTCACAAATATTCTTAATATTAGCCATCTGGGCAATGTCATTAACAGATCCCTCGCTATCTCCACTGACTTTGGCCGCTTTTGCCTTTATTTTAACAATAGCCTCTGCCACGCAAGACATTGTATTGGATGCATACCGCATCGAGAGTTTTTCCAGTCGCGAACAAGGAGCCGGCATTGCTGTTTTTGTTTTAGGATACCGTCTCGGAACAATTTTTTCAGGAGCCGGCGCCTTATTTTTAGCAGCAATTATCAGTTGGGAAGATGTCTATAAAATTATGGCACTTGGAGCTTTTATCGGCATGTTAGCGATTCTTTTTTCAGAAGAACCAATAAAAGCTCAAAATTACCATGAAACAAACTCGGCAAAAAATTTTTCCGAACGTGTGCTTAATTTTATAAAAAAAGCCGTTATTAATCCTTTTTCGGATTTTATGAAACGCCCGCAATGGATTTTGATATTACTTTTCATTTTTCTTTATCGGATGAGTGACTCATATATGGCGCCCATGGCTTATCCTTTTTATGACGACTTAGGTTTTTCCAAAATAGAAATTGCCTCTATTTCAAAAATATATGGCACGCTGGCAACCATTGCCGGAACTCTTGTTGGAGGAATCATTGTAAGCCGATTTGGAATAATTCGTTCTTTGATTTTTTGCGGAATTTTTCAAGGGGTGTCAAATTTAGCTTTTGTAGCATTGGCACATGTCGGACACAGTCCTTCAATGCTCATGCTTACCATCTCTATAGATAATATAGCCGGAGGCATGGGAACAGCCGCTTTTGTTGCTTATCTATCATCATTATGCAATATTGCCTATACCGCAACTCAATATGCTTTATTATCATCATTCATGAGTTTAGCAAGAGATATTTTTGCGGCAACATCAGGCTTTATGGCGGCAGCAGTCAGCTGGCAAACCTTTTTTATCATTACGGTATTAATGGCTATTCCGGGGTTAGTATTGTTATTTTACATTATCCGAGGACAGAAATTTACCGGAAACAAAAACTAACAATTCTTTTTATAAAATTCTTTTCGCCCTTTTCTTCCCATAGACCAGAGATTTCCCCACCCGTTAATTGGCTGAACTTTATAAAGCGATTGGAAATTAAAGTCACGCTTTAAGAATAAACTGGTTGTCTTGGTATAATTATTCATCGGACAAAAGCCGTAAAAATCAACCTGAATCAAATCAGCACTTTTCAAAACATCTACGGATTTTACATATTCCAAACTTGTGTTAATCCGATCACTATCATCAAGAATAATCATCCCACCGGCAGATAATTTTTGAACAGCGGTTTCACAGCATTTTTCACGTCTTTTTCCGTCAACCACAATCACATCATACAGTGAATCATCTTCAAAAATTGCTTTTTCATAAATTTCACCTTCATCACGCCAACGAATATCCAAATTTTGAGCCTTAAACTCGTGCCGCCATTTTTCAAACCATTTTGGATTATCCTCAATACTCACAACTTGTGCGGCTCTGTTTGCCCAAAACAAAGAAGAATAGCCACAGCCAAATTCAAAAATTTTTTTTTGAGAATAATCAAATTGAGCAAGATATTCAATTGCGGGATAGGTGTACCACGGCAACGGGTTTCCCTCCTTATCGACACAAACTTTTTCATCTATGGTTTTTTCAATTGCAAATTCCTTGCGCCACATATCAATAAAAATCTGAAACTTTTCGCTATACATATTTCTCGCCAACCCAAGTTGAAAAAACATTAAACAACTATATATCATAAAAGACTACCAAAAGAAAACTAAAAATACTTGAGAGTAAAAAACTCTCAAAAAGAAAATACATTTATAAGGAGAGAAAAAATGATATGGAGAAACATAGCATTGGTTCTGACGATTATCGGAGGATTAAACTGGGGATTCGTCGGTGCCTTTGATTTTGATTTGGTAACCTTCTTATTTGGTCCGTTTACAATCATGAGCCGAATTACTTACATTTTAGTAGGATTATCGGCCGTTGCGATGATTTTTGTACCGACATGCTCGCTAAAAGAAGCCGTAAGTCATAAAATGAACTAAAAGAAAATCCCCTTTTTGAGGGGATTTTTCAATTAAAAAACTAAAATGCCAAAACCGGAATAACGTAATAATCCATATGCCTAGGAGAATCAAAAGCACGATAGCTCTTATCCTCAAAAAACAAACTCCATGCATAACTTAAATCTTTCCGAGAAGAAGACCAATACGTATTCAAACTCTGCAATTTATTAGCTCCAAGCATCGCAAGTTTTGTATTCAATATATCCTTATTATTATATATAGCTTTTAATTCTCCAAAACTCGGCAAATGCCAATCTCCGGCAGAAGTTCCAGATGTCGTATAACTATAAACATACTCTACGGCAGGACAGCTTTCGCCATTACTCTTGCAATATTCCATAATAATGCGGGTATTATCTTTTCCGCCAAAATCCGTTTCCGCCTTAATACTGGAGGAATAATTATTTAAATCGGGAATATCAAAATACCTACCTGACCATTCTCTAGTCGTTGCATCCAAAGCAATTGCCAAGTAGCGTGTTGTAGAAAAAACAACACCAATAGGTCTCTTTCCATTAACCCTCGTTGAAGAACAAGTCATATCTGAGTATAAAATATCGCCAACACGAGCCATTTCACAACTATATGATCCACCAGTTATCGTATCGGGCTTACATTCACTGTAATAAATCAACTCTCCGCTCTTACAGCTGCTTGCGCCTGCCTCCGGACCGTTATCGCAAAGCTGATACCCTGAACCACAGTCTTTCGGTTTGATGGAATACCAAACCTTGCCTCCGCAGTCCGTACAGCGTCCGCTCTCCGCATATCCTTCCGGAATACTCTTATGCGGATAATTCTCACAATTGGCCGTACAACAACTCTCATATTTACCATCACAACTTATCCCCTCCGGATTACTACAATTCGAAGCATCATATTTAAACTTGCTCAAACAAATACAAGAACCATA
>CALXTS010000032.1 GCA_944391465.1 uncultured Alphaproteobacteria bacterium | reverse complement strand
CATCCTCACAAACAATTAGGGACAATAAACATTGTATATCATACTTCGTTTATTGTCCCTTTAATGTATAAGCCCCTCAAATGAGGGGCTTATTGATTATTTGTTTAGACCAAGTTCTTCCATAACTTGTTTCTTTAGAGTCACGTTATCTGCTTTTCCGGTAGCAAAAACAGGTAAGCTCTCGTGATACAATATAATTCTTGGTAAATAAAGCTCAGACATGCCATTGTTACGGATGTAGTTGTGTAAGCATTCTTGAGTAATGTTTTTATTGTTGGTGACCAGAACAATTTGTTCTCCCTTGCTTTCATGCGGAACAGCCACAACTCCGTATGCATAATCCGTTCCATGTTTCTCACATGCTTTGCGAACCATTTCATCAACCGCGTTGAGTGATACCATTTCTCCGCCGATTTTGGCAAAACGTTTGATTCTGTCTTTGATGTAAACAAAACCAATCTCGTCAATTTCAACAACATCTCCCGTATGATACCATCCATCTTTTAACGGAACTAATACTCCGGGGTTGTCCGGCATAATGTAACCCATCATGACGTTTGGCCCTTTTACCCATAATTCTCCTCCTTTTTCAATACCATCAACAGGTACGATTTTGTATTGAATTTTAGGTAATAATTTTCCGATTGAACCAAAACGGTTGAAAATGCGATTGTTGGCTGTTACAACAGGAGAACATTCTGTTGAGCCATACGCCTCCATAACTCTGACACCAAAGCGTTCAACCCACATGTTCCGTGTATCAGGCTTTATGGCCTCCGCTCCGCCAAACATAAAACGAATGTTGTGGAAATCAATCGGGTGCGCAATCTTGGCGTAACCTCTGAAAAATGTATCGGTTCCGAACATTACACTCGCACCAATCTCATAAACTATCTCTGAAATGATACGATAGTGTAAGGGAGATGGATATAAAAACAGCTTTGCGCCTTCAAACAGCGGAAATAGCGTTCCTACTGTCAGACCAAAGCTGTGAAACATCGGCAACGCATTGAATACGGTATCTGTAACATTAATTGTCTCTATGGAAGACATTTGTTTTATGTTTGATATGATATTAGCGTGGCTCAAAACAACAGCTTTAGGAGCACCTTCTGAGCCGGAGGTAAATAAAATAACCGCTTTTTTGTTTCCGCCTTCGCGGTGCGGAACTCTCTTTATTTTATAACGCAGAAAGGCATTGATTTTAGACCATAAACCAATCTTATGACGCAAATCTTCAAGATATATAACCTCAAAGCCATTGTTCTTTAACTCTTCTACAACGGGTTCCATTTTGGCGTTGCGAATAAAAAGGTGTGAAGTGATGACCTTTTTTACAACTGCCGTTTTGCACATTGATACAATATTTTTGGCTCCGACAGAGAAATTTAACATAACCGGAATTCGTTCATAGGCCGAAAGACCAAAAAACGTGCATAGTGTAGCAATGGAGTTTGGTAATAATAAAGCAACATGTTCTTCCGGCTGGGTTTGTTTTTTGAAGTATTTTCCCAAAACGTATGATTTTATAATGATGTCTTTATAAGAATTGGGAACACGATTAATATCTTCTACAAAGCGGGGACGACGCAAAAGCCCCTTTTTGGAATGAACTTTTGCCGTTTTCATTAATTGGGCAAAAAGAGATATGTTGTCATTATAAACGGCCTCAAAACTCATCTCCCTCATCAGCATATAGACTTCATTACTGATGTGGTCACGTTGGCGACGTAATTCATCTTTTAAGCGAAATTTGACGGGATTTTTGACGGTAATTAAAACTCGGGGCAGAGGTCTGTGAGGAAGTTTTCCTTTGGTTTTGGAAAAATACCCGTATTGCAGGCCGCTAATCCAGACCGGAATTATCGGAGCTTTTGATTTATCTGCAGCCAAGCCGGGGGCTTCATAGATTTTCATTAATCCGCCGTTTTCCGTAATTCGCCCTTCGGCAAACATAACACAACGGCGTCCACTGTCTATTTTAGCTATCAACTCTTTCAAATCACCGGGGTCAATCGGATTAAAAGGCATGATATCCGCCGTTTTCATAATAAAACGTATCCATTTGTTACGATATAAATGTCCGTTCAGCGCAAAAACAGGATCTCCGGGAAGAAAGGCGAACAGGATTATCGGGTCCAGATAGGAAACGTGGTTGGAAACATAGACAGCTTTGGTCGGAAGGGTGTTTTCATCGAATAAAATATTGCACCTGACTTTAAAAAACTTAAATACAGTTCTCAGGCAAAATCTGATAAAATCTCTCAAGATAATTCTCCGAGTAGTTCAATAATAAATATTTTTAACCTAATTTTAACCTTTTTGTAAAGCGCAAAATCAAAACTCATCAGCTTATGCTGATATAGCCTGATATAACTTGTTGAATTTATTATAAAAGACGAAGTTTTCCCAGCGGGGATAAATCTCAGTTGTTATTTTGGTACCTATTATTATAATCGCTCTAAACTTGAGTGGAGAGAAATATATGAACAACAACAGTTCAAGAACTAAACTGCTTTACAGTGCATACAGCGAATTTGCTAAAAACGGGTTTTCAGGTGCTACAACTCGAGATATTGCCGCTAATGCCAATATTAATATTTCTTCTATCTTATATTATTTTGGCGGGAAAAAGGGGATATATACTGCGGCTCTTGAAAATATCGTAGATGTCGTTAAAAATATGACGGCTGATTTGCAAATTAAATATGATGCCGTGATAAAAAGTAAGGATTGTATGGCGGCAAGAGACCTTATTAAAGAAGTCGCTCAAAAATTTTTGTATTTGTTGTGCGGTGAAAAAATTTCCGATGATATGAAAATGGTGTTTTTTAGTGAATATTCTCGACCGACGGAGGAATTTGGTATTTTGTATGATGGTTTAATTCTTCCGTATCATAATATGGTTGCCAATTTGTTAAATTTGGCAAGTTCCGGACGTATTAGTCTTAAGGACGGATGCTTTTATGCTTTTCCTTTGTTTTCACAGATGTTTGTCTTTGCCTCGCGGAAAGAGACTATTTGTCAGTTTATGGAGTGGAAACATTATGGAGAACCTGAGGTAGAAAAACTGTTTGATTATATGATAAAACAGGTGGATTTTCTTATTGATAGCCATAAGTAATACACAAAAAATCATTTAATTCAATCAATTGATTGACAATCTGCATTTTTAAAAGATAAGCTGACTTTGTTTTTTTAATAAACAGAGGAACTTTCTATGAAAAAAATTCTTACTCTTACGGCTTTGGGCACTATTCTTATGGCCTCGGAAGCTATGGCTGCCGGTTTTCATCTTAGAGAACAATCTGCTGCCGCTCAAGGAAATGCTTTTGCCGGTGCTACCGCCGGTGCGGAAAACAATTCTTATGCCTATTTTAACGTTGCAGGTTTAACCAGACATAAAGGTAATCAGGTAAATGCCGGTGTAACTTATATTGCTCCGCGAGCTAAGGCCAGTAATATTCAGGGGGCCGCAGGTAGTGAAGATATTGATATTGATAATATTGTTCATGCCGCTTGGGCGCCGAATGGTACTTTTTCTCATCAGGTAGATGATAAAACAACCGTCGGTGTATCATTAAATGTTCCTTTTGGTATGATTACTAAATATGATAGCCGTTGGGTGGGATCTGATCATGGAAATACCTCTAAAGTTGTCAGTACTACAATTACACCGATGGCGGCTTATAAAGTTAATGAGCATTTGTCTATCGGTGCCGGTTTGCCTATTCAATATGTTAAGGCTAAATTGAGTAATTCCGCCGCTAATAGAGATATTAGTGATGTTTCTTTGCAAGGTGATACCGTTGATGTCGGTTATCAACTCGGTGCAATGTATGAGTTTAATGAAGATGCTCGTATCGGTATCGGTTATCGTAGCGAAATTAATCATAAACTCAAAGGTGATATTGAATCTAACGAAGCTAATTCATTTATGAGCGGAGCTATGGCCGGTATGTTAAATCAAGATATCAGTGCAAAATTAGATACGCCGGCGATGCTTTCTGTGGGTGGTTTTTATCAGCTCAATGAAAAATGGGCGTTGATGGCTGAGTATCAAAGAGTTTTCTGGAGTTCCTTTAAGTCTTTGGATATTGTCGGTGATTCTACTGGTATGATTAGCTCAACTAAAGAAAATTGGCGAGATACTGATTTTTATGCCGTTGGTGCCAGCTACCAAATTGATCACCAGTGGAAAGGGCGTTTTGGTGTTGCTTTTGACCAAGCTGCCGTTACGATTAGTGACAGAACACCTCGTATTCCGGATTCTGACCGTATTTGGTTCTCTGCCGGTTTGAATTATCAATATAGCGAGAATTTGTCTTTTGATATGGCTTATACTTATATCAAAGCTAAAAAGGCAACCGTTGATATGTCTTTGACCGAAAATGCGGCAAGCGGTTCTCCGGTTTCTGCTCGCTATAGCAATTCCGTTAAATTGTTCGGATTGTCTTTGAATTATAAATTCTAATTTTTTATTTATGATAAAACCGGTTTGTTTAAGCAAACCGGTTTTTTTTTGTTGTTATTTACTCAAAAATGTGTATAATGACAAAAAGTGGACACAAAAAAGGAAACGATGATGCTTTCTCCTTCCCAGACTCTCAGATTGAAATTTGCCAAACTTGATGCTGATATGTATGCGGCGGAACCTGAAAAATTACGCAGGGATTTTGAGGAGATTCATCAGTTTCATAATCATAAAGATTTTGGAAGAATTTGTCATCGAGTAATGTGGCGAATGATTAACTCTGTCAGAAAAGCAACAGAGGAAAATAAATTCGGACGACGAGATAAAATTGTCGGTGTTTTGAATGATATTTTGCCAAAAATGAAAATTGATAATGAAAATAAAAGAGCGGCACTCGGTTACATAAATAAATATGACTTGCCTTTACCGCCCAGAATGCAAGATTTTTTACAGCGTGTCGGTGAAGAAGAAAAAATTATTCCGTCAACACGAACAAGATTACGACAAATCAAAGATTATTATCGAAACTCTGATGATTTTACTCTTCAGACGTTTTCAAATAATACAAAAGAATTTTTGGAGCTTTTGGCTGATAAAGACACTGATGAAAATTTGGTTCATTTTAGTGCTCTTTATACAATGTTGCAACGCAGAACCAAAATACAAGGTGCTCCCGTTCAGATTAATTTGTTTGATGAGACGCCTCGTCAACCCAATACGGTTGATAAAGATTTGGTTGCTATGACGGCTTCTCTTTATGGAAAATTGTTGTACAAGGCCCAGAAAACAGAAAATGTCAGTTCTCATTTTTTGCAAAAATTTTCGAATATGTTGGTTGCCGTTGTTGTTAAAAATTCTTTTAGTCGAGATGAAGTTAAACGTTTGGCAAAACAGATTAAAAGTCAATCTTGGGTATCTTATTCGGTTGAGGAAAATTTAAGCAAATTGGCTAATAAGTTAGTCGATGCTTATGATTTTAAACAAGAAAAAGAAATTAGAGATTTGAATGCTTGGTACGCCAAAGAGCCTAAGCAGAAGCCGTTGGAGCAAACGGCAAAACGTGCCGTCTATATCAGTATGTTGTATAGAAAGTTTATTGAAGATGCCGATATCGGACGTGAAAATTTTGATACTCTCTACAAAGAAGAAAAAACTAAAATTAAATCTGCGGTGGTTCAACGCTATGATTCTCTGAAAAAAAGAGAAGAAGAGGTTTCTAATGAAAGTGTTCAAACCGCTGTGTTAAGTGAGTTTAAGGAGCGGGATCAAGATAAATTTCATGATATTAACGCGATGCTTAATCGCCGTTGTACAAAATGTAGTTTCTTTTTTAAGATTTTGAATAATGCTCAACACGGCGGTCTTAAATACACTTATCCCACCTCGTTACTCCAAAACTCAGATGACAGGGATTTACACTAGTTTATCTCTTAAATATTTTGCAGTATAACTGTGTTGGCATTTTGCGACTTCTTCCGGTGTTCCCTGAGCGATAATCTCTCCACCGCCGTCGCCGCCTTCAGGACCGATATCTATGATATAGTCTGCCGTTTTTATTACATCAAGATTATGCTCAATTACAATAATTGAATTTCCTTGATCAACGAGTGCTTGCAAGACTTTAAGCAGTTTGTTGATGTCCTCAAAATGTAATCCGGTTGTCGGTTCGTCTAAAATATAAAGTGTCTTGCCGGTTGCGCGTTTGGAAAGCTCTTTGGAAAGTTTGATGCGTTGGGCTTCTCCTCCCGAAAGTGTGGTTGCCGATTGGCCGAGTTTAATATATCCCAAACCAACTTGTTGTAAAAGTTTAAGGCGATTTTTAATAGAGGGAATTGCCTCAAAAAATGTATAAGCCTCATCTACGGTCATATCCAAAACATCGGCAATGGATTGTCCTTTATATTTTATTTCCAGAGTTTCTCGATTAAAACGTTTTCCTTTGCATACATCGCAAGCAACATAAACATCCGGTAAGAAGTGCATTTCAATTTTGGTTACGCCATCTCCTTTGCAGGCTTCGCATCGGCCTCCGGCAACATTGAATGAAAAACGTCCGGATGTATAACCTCTTGCTTTTGATTCCGGTAATCCTGCATACCAATCACGAATATAGGTAAATAAGCCTGTATAAGTAGCAGGGTTTGAACGCGGGGTTCTTCCTATCGGGGACTGGTCTATATTAATGATTTTATCAATATTTTCCAAGCCGATTAGTTTGCTGTAAATTCCCGTGTGTTCTCTTGAGCCGTTGAGTTCTTTGTTGATGGCTTTGCACAGAGTTTCCAGTATCAGAGAGGATTTTCCGCCGCCGGAAACTCCGGTAACGCAGGTCATGGTTCCCAGAGGTATCTTCACGGTTACGTTTTTAAGGTTATTGGTTTTAGCTCCTTCAACGCCGATAAATTTTCCGTTTCCTTTGCGTCGTTGAGAAGGAACTTCTATTTTTTTCTCACCTTTCAGGTATTTGGCGGTAATACTGCGTTGGTTCTTTAGTACCTCTTTAACGGTCCCTTGGGCGATGACTTCTCCGCCGCGGCTTCCTGCCTCCGGTCCCATGTCTATCAGATAGTCGGCAGAGCGAATAGCATCTTCATCATGTTCAACGACGATTACGGTGTTTCCGATATCTCTTAATCTGGTCAGAGTTGATAATAATCTATCATTGTCTCGTTGGTGGAGTCCAATCGAAGGTTCATCAAGAACATAAAGAACGCCGGTTAAGCCAGAACCTATTTGACTGGCCAGTCTGATGCGTTGGGCTTCTCCTCCCGATAAGGTTCCTGATTGGCGCGATAAATTCAGGTAGTCAAGCCCGACATTATTTAAAAATTGCAGACGTTCAATAATTTCTTTGAGAATTTTTGAGGCGATTTCTTGTTTTTTGGGTGAAAGAGTTGCTCCGACACCGCTAAACCATGTTAGAGCCTTTTTTATGGACATTTCTGAAACATCCATAATATCCAGCCCTGCGATTTTTACGGCAAGAGCTTCCGATTTTAATCTTTTGCCGTGGCAATGTTCACAGGTGGCTGCTGATTGATATTTGGAAAACTCTTCTCTGACCCAAGCTGAATCCGTTTCTAAAAAGCGTCGTTCCATATTAGCGACGACTCCTTCAAAAGGTTTATCTGAAACGAAGGTTGAATAATACATCGGGACGCAGACATTTCCCGAACCGAAAAGAATTAAGTTACGAGCTTTTTCCGGTAAGTCTTTCCATGGAGTTTTATCTGAAATATTTAAAAAATCACACAAAGAAGCTATGGTTTGCGTATGAAAAGAGCTTCTGCCGAAAGTCCATGGTTCAATAGCTCCTTGAGCTAATGACAGATTGGGGTTTGGAACGATTAAATCAGGATCCATGTATAATTTTGCGCCAATGCCGTCGCAATAAGGGCAAGCTCCGTATGGGTTGTTAAAAGAAAATAGGCGAGGCTCTATTTCTTCAATCGTAAAGCCTGAAACAGGGCAAGCAAATTTGGAGGAAAATATTTTTCTTTCTTTACTGCTTACATCTTCGACAAATAGCAATCCGTCACTAAGTTTAAGGGCTGTCTCAACAGATTGAGCCAAACGTTCGGCAATTTCCGGTTTGACAATGATACGGTCAACAACAACCTCAATATCGTGTTTTTGATTTTTGTTTAAGGCAGGGACTTCTTCTATTTCAAAGAGTTGTCCGTCAATTTTAATGCGCTGGTATCCTTGGCGTTGCAGACTTTCTATTTCTTTTTTGAATTCTCCTTTTTTTCCGCGGGCAATCGGGGCTTCCAGCATTAATTTTGTACCCATCGGCATTTCAAGAATACGATCGACCATTTGAGATACGGTTTGAGATTCAATCGGTAATCCGGTTACCGGAGAATAGGGGGTGCCGGCACGAGCCCACAATAGGCGCATATAATCGTATATTTCCGTTACGGTTCCGACGGTTGAACGTGGGTTGTGTGACGTGGTTTTTTGTTCAATCGAAATAGCCGGAGAAAGTCCTTCAATCGAATCAACTTCCGGTTTTTTCATTAAATCAAGAAATTGGCGAGCGTAGGAAGAAAGGCTTTCAACATAACGGCGTTGGCCTTCGGCATAAATTGTGTCAAAGGCAAGAGATGATTTTCCAGAACCTGACATGCCGGTAATGACTGTTAGTTGATTTTTGGGAATTTTGACGTCGATGTGTTTAAGATTATGTTCATTAGCACCTTTGATGTCTATATATTCATTACTCATTGTCTTTCTCCTTGCCGGATTAATATAGTTAAATCCTTTTGAAATAGCAATAAAAATAAGTATTTAAGGCTTACAAATTTTTATGGATTAAGCAATGAATTTGTGTTATTCTTAATGCTGTTGCGAAGGAGTGTTTTATGCCGATTAATTTGGTTAATGAAAAAGATTTTAACGACTATATTTGCGACGTGGTTTACCGCGGTGAAAAGGCTGATGTTTATACGGCAGGAAATTTCAAAAGTATTGATTATGTGATTCAAAATAAAGATGAAATTGTAAAGTCAATGGTTTTTCAATGGGCAAAGCATCGGTTGCGTTCTTATGTTGATGAAAATCCAAAATCTTTTTTATCAGAGGTTGAAAAAGCTGAAGGATATCCCGTATGGGTGAAAAAAACGTTGCATGAAAATAAAAAAGTATGGCGTTTTCAGGCTGAAAATGTTTCGGACGGTTTTAGAGGAAATTTACAAGAAGTTTGCGATTTTCTTTATGCCATGGCTGATGCTTATGTGCGTAAACAGATTGGAAAAGCAAAAGGAAGTAAAGAAAAATATGATTTGCGTTTGAGGATAGATTATCTGAAAACGACCAATGAATATAATTGTTTTGAAAAGGTTAAGTTTTTAAGTGATAAATGGCATGAGATGCTACGAGAACGCTCTGCCAAAAAACAGTTAAATCCAAAGCAAAACCAACGTTTGAAGGCATTAGAAGGAACGCAGAATGTTTTATCTTTTAATGATGGAATGTCCATTGTTAAATTGCTTACGGCTGAAGCTCTTGATTTTGAAAGTGATTGTATGGGACATTGCGTCGGTCGCGGAGGTTATGATGCCGACGTATTAAATGGTCGAATAGAGATTTTTTCTTTGCGTGATGAATATAATCTTCCTCATGCTACAATTAAGATTAAAAACGGTAAACTGCGTCAGTGCAAAGGGCGCGGAAATTTTACGGTAAACTCAAAATATATTTCTTATATTCAATCTTTTGTTGAGCAAAACGGTTATGAAATCATTAGTGATATGAAAAATGTCGGCTTAATAAAGAAGAACGGAAAATATTATAATTTATTTGATTTGCCTAAAGATGAAATTTTTATGATTTACGGTGATTTGGATTTATCGGATATGAAACTTAAGAAATTACCTGATTTATCAAATGTTTCAGTGATGGGGGATTTTGATTGTTCTTCTAATTGTTTGGAAGACTTAAATGGATTGCCAAAGAGAGCTAAAAGACTTTTATGCGGAAATAATCATATTCGCGAAATAAGTTCATTGCCTGAAGGTGTTGAAGTTGTGTTTTGCCAGAATAATTTATTGAGTGAATTACCTGTGTTTTCTGAGCAAATCAAAGAAGTTTTTTGCGGGGGAAATCGTTTGGAGAAGTTATCAATACAAGCTCAAGGATTAAGACGTTTAGAGGTCGGAAATAATCACATTAAACAAATTGATTCTTTGCCTGAAGGTCTGAGAATTTTGGATTGTTCATGGAATGAGCTTGAATGTCTTGAAAATCTTCCGAATTCTTTAAGGGTTTTGCGTTGTGATAATAATCAATTGAAGGGATTGGGCAATCTTCCGAAAGATTTGGAAGAGCTGGATTGTGAAAATAATCAGATTAAGAATTTAGAGAATGTTCCTGCCGGAATTAAGTTGCGTTGTAATGGTAATCCGTTAGTGAATTTTGCAGGGCAGTTTAAGATGTTGATTGCACGCGGAATTGAACTTTAATAAGCCTCTGGTAAAATGAGGCTTATTAAAGATGTATGATTTTATTTAAAATGCTAAAATAGGTTGAATGTAATATTTATAAGAGCTTTTTTTACCATAGTAGTATGCTCCACCGTTACCAAAATTTAAAACCCAAGCCTCTGAAGCACTATGTTCAGTAGATGACCAGTAATAATTATCCGATAAATTACCCCCTAAAACTGAAAGTGTTTCATTTAGTATAGATTTTTTATCGTATATGGTTTTTAATTGTCCCATACTAGGCAAAAACCAGTCTCCGGCAGATGTTCCTTGGGTTGTATAATTGTTTGCATAAATCGCAGCAGGGCAACTTTTGTTGTTAGTTTTACAATATTCAATAATGGTTTTGGTATTGCTTTTTCCATAATAATCATTATAAGCGTTAGATGTATCGCCAATATTCGGTAAAGTAGTATCAAAATTACCATATGACCAATAGTTATCTTGTGAAGTTAAAGCAAGTGCCAGACGGTTTATTGGATCAAAAATTACACCGATAGCTTTTTTATTTTTATCAATATTAGAAACAGATGTGCAACTCATATCTGAATACAAAATATCTCCGACCTCAGGTGTTCCACAAACATTAACAACCGGCGTTGACGATGTTCCCAAATCGCAGTATCCGACGGAAGTATCAAAAGGGCATTTAAGAAACGTATGTCCCGAACACTCCGAAGCCGTTTTGGTATAGCCAAGCTCGCTACATGTCGGCGGTGTAACACATTGTGCTTGGACTACATTTGCCAAACCTAATAAACTTATGCCGCCGAGCAACATTCTGTA
>CALXTS010000031.1 GCA_944391465.1 uncultured Alphaproteobacteria bacterium | reverse complement strand
GACCGTCCTCCTCAATAATAAACAGAGGTAACATGCAACAGGAGACTTTCGGTGGCGCCGAAAATAACAGAAAGTCCAGTGTAATATGCGGTTTTAGACTTTGTTTCCGTTACATGTTACTCTTTTAATATACCCCATTTATCACAATGAGTCAACAATCAATTTTAGCCGGAGGACAAAATAAATAGGCGGGATTTTGTCCCGCCTATTTATTCACTACATTTGTTTAGAAATTCTGCCGGCTTTAGAAGATATCTGCATCAGAGTATAACTGACAATTTCTTGAACCGGCATATTCGTTGTTTTGCAATCTCGCTCACATTTATAAAGCAAATCCATTACGGAAAACACCATTTCTTTATTCCAAATTGCCAATTGCTTTCGAAAAGAAGATTCTCTGAAATATATAATTTTTGGCACCAATTTTTGCATTGCTTTTTCCGGTGTATCCCCTTTTTCCATATTAGCTAAACAATTAAGTATTTTATAAAAATGATACACCATACCACGAATAATCGAAACAGGTTCTTCTCCCTCATTCAAAAGTTTCTGTAATGCTTTTTGTGATTTTTCGCTATAACCACAAGCTGTATAATAACATAAATCATCAGAACTTGAGGCTGATTGATCGGCAATAACTTCTTTTATATCTTCAACAGCAATATTCTTTTTATCGCCCATATAGGTTATTAATTTATCTATTTCACCTATATTTGTACGTCTGTCATTAGATAATCGGGAACATAACAACTGCAACGCTTCATTAGAGATTGTCAAATCATTATCAATCATCATTTTCCGAGCTGTAGTAAAAATATCTTCATCTCTGTCATCATAACAAGCAATAACCGCCATATCATCACGCGTTTCAGCAAGCGTAACCAATGACGATTTTTTATTTAATGTTGCCGAAGACAATAAAATCAATGTATCAGAAGGTGTACCGTCAAACAAAACTTTCAAATGCTTTGTCAGGTTATTGTCAGCATCTTTCACCACAATCACACGCCGCCCACCCATTAATGATTGAGCTGTATATTCGGCAAATAAATTCGCCGGCTCGGCAGAAACATCTGAACCGTTAAAATAAACGACTTGAAAAGGATCATACAAATCTTTACTAACCGTTTGAATCAAATTTTTAACATATTCCGCCACCAAGCCGTCATTATTTCCATAAATAACAAAAGCCTTTATAGTGTTCTCCGGTTTTTTCAAATATTTATCTATTTGAGCCTGCTTATATATCATCTTGCATCACTTTTTTATAAGAATGCTTGGAATGAAAATATGCCCCTAACCTCAAAGCAATATCATCGGCTATAATTTTTGCAGCATCTGTTTCGGTTTTCTTTTGAGCGGTTGTTGTCGAATACGGATTCGCTAAAATATCATAGCTGACATATGCAACGCTGTCTCCTGAAACCAAAACTTCAGAACCTTCCAACAACTTATAGCCTACTCGATAAACAACCCTTTCACTGGTCGCGGTAATATCCCGACGCAAGGCTTGTTGAGTAACTTCTTTACTAATAAGTTTAACCTCAAGACGATATTTTGCTTTTTTAGGAGTTCCTTTAGGTGTTAACAAATCTAATAAATTATTACGAATCTGCTGTCCGAAACGATCAGCAATAACTCCAACCTTAATTTGAGCCATTTCATCTGATATAGAAGTATCAAACTCGCTGCCGTAATACCATGCACTGCTATGTTTATTTTGCACATATAAAGGCTCAAAACCACAAGCAGAAACAAATCCGCTTGCCAATAACAGCATTACCGACAACAGTTTTCTACTCATAAAACGAACTCCTTTGTCAATCCTTAATCAAGCAACAATATTGCAGATTTTGTTTGGAACAACGATAATCTTTTTAATTTCTTTGCCTTCAAGTTGGCGTTTAACATTATCCAAAGCCAAAGCCGTAGCCTCAACATCTGCATTAGAAGCATCTTTAGGCATAACAATTGTTCCGCGCATTTTCCCGCATATTTGAACAGCTATGGTTACTTCATCATCTTGAGCCAATTTAGCGTCGCCTTGTGGCCAACTTTCAGCAACAATCAATGTATTTTTACCGATTCTCGCCCACATTTCTTCTGCCAAGTGAGGTGTAAACGGAGACAATAATTTCAACAGCGTCATGTATAATTCTGCAGGAATTTTCTCTAATGATGACAGATAATTGACATACGTCATCAAAGAAGAAACCGCAGTATTAAAACGCATCTGATCAATACGTTCGGTAACCTCAAGAATACATTTATGCATTGCACGTAAATCTTGCGTTGAAGGTTCAAGTTTATAAACTTTTTTAAACAAAGCATAAACTTTGCTGACAAAACGATAAACGCCCATCAAACTGTCATCAGACCACATAGCGACTTGATCAAACGGACCGATAAACATTTCATACAAACGGAACGTATCTGCACCGTAAGCATCAATAATATCATCGGGATTAATGACGTTACCGCGTGATTTTGACATTTTTTCTCCGTTTTCAGCCAAAATCATACCATGAGAAGTTCTCTTGTTATATGGTTCTTTAGTCGGAACCAAACCGCAATCATAAAGGAATTTATGCCAAAAACGAGAATACAACAGGTGTAAAGTCGTATGCTCCATACCTCCATTGTACCAATCAACATTCATCCAGTAGTCCAAAGCCTCTTTGGAAGCAAATTCCTTATCATTATGCGGGTCGCAATAACGCAGAAAATACCAAGAAGAACCGGCCCAGTTTGGCATCGTATCGGTTTCACGCCTTGCATGTCCACCGCATTTTGGGCATTTGGCATTCAACCAATCCCCGGCTTTGGAAAGAGGAGATTCTCCTTCATCATTCGGATGATAATCCGGAACTTCCGGCAATGTCAGCGGAAGTTCTGATTCAGGTATCGGCTGCCATCCGCATTTTTCACAATAAACCATCGGAATAGGCTCACCCCAGTAACGTTGACGAGAGAACACCCAATCCCGCAATTTAAAGTTAACCTTAGAACGCCCGAAACCATGCTTTTCGGCATAATCAATAGCCGAACGCATTCCGTCTTCTTTGTTCATTCCGTTCATAAAATCTGAATTAATATGTGCGCCGTCTTCTTCCCAAGCCTTTTCAGAGATATCTCCCCCCTCTAAAACTTGAATAATCGGCAATCCGAAAACCTTTGCAAAATCATAATCTCTTTGATCATGTGCAGGAACCGCCATAATAGCACCTGTTCCATACCCCGTAAGAACATAATCAGAAATAAAGACCGGGATCAAGGCTCCGTTGTAAGGGTTACGAGCTTTTATACCTTTAAGCTCGACACCTGTTTTAGAATCATCCATGGTTCTTTGTAACTCAGATTTTTTCGCTGTTGCTTCAACATAAGCCTTGACTTCTTGAGCATTTTCAAATTTATCGGCCAATTCGGAAACATAAGCGTGCTCAGGAGCCAAAACCATATAAGTTACACCGAAAGCAGTATCCGGACGAGTTGTGAAAACCGTTAACTTCTTATCTTTAAGCTCGGTTCCGTCAGACAAAGTTAAACCAAAATCAAGCTCTGCCCCCTCTGAACGACCAATCCAATTAACTTGCTGAGACTTAACTCTGTCAATAAAATCCAACCCGTCTAAATCATTAATTAAGCGATCGGCATATTTAGTAATGGCAATCATCCATTGCTCTTTATTTTTGCGTATAACCTCAGCTCCGCAACGCTCGCAATGACCGTTGACAACCTCTTCATTAGCCAACCCTACTTTACAAGACGGACACCAGTTAATGGCAATTTTATCTTTATAGGCTAATCCTTTTTCAAAGAATTTGATAAACATCCACTGTGTCCATTTGTAATATTCCGGATCACAGGTATTGATACAACGATCCCAATCAAAACTAAAACCAATGGATTTCAATTGTTTTGTAAAATTAGCAATATTTGCTTTTGTAGAAACTGCGGGATGTACACCGGTTTTAATAGCATAATTTTCTGCCGGCAAACCGAAAGCATCAAACCCCATCGGATACAAAACATTAAACCCTTGCATCCGTTTTTTGCGAGCAATAACATCTAAAGCGGTATAAGAACGCGGATGACCGACATGGAGCCCAGCTCCGGAAGGATAAGGAAATTCAACCAAAGCATAAAATTTCTCTTTATTTTTATCAATTTCAACTTTGTAGGCTTTTTCTTTTTCCCAAATAGCCTGCCATTTTTTTTCAATACTTTTGAAATTATAACGGTCTTCTAATTTCCATTCTTTTGACCATTCTTCCCAAGTTTCTTTTCCGTTGTATCTATCGCTCATTTTACTACCCTGTTATAATTTAATTAATCGCCAAACTTTTACGATATAAAACTCTTGCCTGATTTAGGACTATTTTTTCAACTTCTGTATTTAATTGCAAATTATCACTTTCTGCCGCATTCTCCGAGCTATTTTTAAGTTTCTGACAAACCTCGGCATTTAAAGCGTCTGCACGCAATTCTGAAGAAGTAATTTCAATTTTAATTTTAAACTCTTCATTTCCATTTTTGCTTTTAACCCATGCAGTCTCAAGAACCCCTTTATCTTTATCCTCAACTACCAAATTCATTCCCGATAACTTATCTTTGGCAGCCTGCCACAAAAAAGGATTAGGACCTTTTTCAACCACAACCTTCTGAGGCTCCGTTTTAAATGGATTCAACCATGAACAGCCGCCGAGCAACAGCGTCAGTAAAAAACATCCAAAGCGTTTTTTTATCATTTGTTTCAACTCTCAATAAAAAATTGTCTTCCACGAAATTATAATAATTTCACATATTTGACAAGAGTCTATTTTCTTTCTTGTATTTCTCCGATTGATTGACTAAAATGCCTAAAATTAAACTTTATGATAAAAAGCATGACTGATTCTCGTTTAAATTCCGTTCTTGCACTGCAAGAAATTTTAGAAAAAAAAATATTTTTAACAGAAGCACTGGAACACCACGATTCGCAAGATGGTGAAGGAAGAGCTTTCCAAAACATGCTTTTATTAACCTGCTTACGCAAATTAACTTTTCTCCGCCAATTATTGAAATCATACAGCCGCAAGAAACTCCCGCAATCCTCGGCAATTGCTCTTTACGCGCTGTATTTGGGAATGGTAGAACTTCTTTATATGGAAACACCGGCATACGCTGTGATTAACAGCTATGTTAACCTTGTCAAAAAAAGATTAAACAAATACGTCGCCGGCTTTGTAAATGCCGTTCTTCGTAAAATTTCAGAAGATAAAGAAAATATTTTAAAACAAGACAACGGCACTTTTTTCCCGCAAGGATTCGTCGGCTTGTTAAGACATAGTTATGACAGAAAAACCATTTTAGAAATTGAAAAAGCCTCAAACCACGCCCCCGATTTAGATATAACCGCAAAAAACCCATCTTCGGAACTTGCTGAAAAATTAGGAGGATATTTACTTCCGACAGGAAATATCCGCTTAAAAAACAGCGGCAGTGTATCTTCTCTTTACGGATATAAAGAAGGCTTATGGTGGGTTCAAGATTTTGCAGCCGCTCTCCCCGTAAAAACGATGAAAAATCTCCAAAACAAAAGGGTTTTAGATTTATGCGCCGCCCCCGGAGGGAAAACTGCACAATTAATAAATTCTGGAGCTAAAGTAACCTCTCTGGATATATCGGCAGCACGCTTAAAAACACTGCAAGAAAATTTGCAACGTCTGAATTTTAAGGCTGATAAAATTATTTGCCAAAATGCCCTTGAATATCTGGAAAATTTTAAAGATGAACCTTTTGATGCCGTTTTGTTAGATGCTCCATGCTCCGCAACGGGAACTTTGCGGCGCCATCCGGAGCTCGTACACCTAAAAAGCATTGATGATATTTCTCGTCAATCCGAAATCCAAAAACAACTCTTACAAAAAATTGCCCCAACCTTAAAAAAAGGTGGAGTTCTGATATATTGCGTATGCTCTCTTTGTAAAGAAGAGGGAGAAAATCAAATTAAAAAATTTCTTGAAGAAAACCCAAATTTCCAAAAAATTTCGCTTTCTGAATGTATTCCGGAAGAAATAAAAGAGATAATAACGCCGGAAGGATTTATTCGCATACTTCCATCTCATCTCTCAAAATTCGGAGGAGCAGACGGATTCTTCATTGCCCAACTAGAAAAGGTAGCAGATTAATGTTTTTCAATAAAACCGAAACTGAAGACAAAACGCCAATATCCCATCCAGACGAAGCTGTTTATATTCTCGGAACAAACGCTTTGGCAATTTATCTGGCCGCCAAATTTTCAGAAAACGGAGAATATCCGATTATTCTCGGTTCAACAAGAGAGTTGGAAAACATCCAACATGAATTTACCATCAAAGATGAGAGATTCATAAATCGGCAAAAATACACACCTCGTACAGCTTGCTCCATCTCTCTTAAAGCAAAAGCCTTAATTATAACAGCCGAAAGCTCTCGAATAAAATCACAACTAATAACCATTCTTCCGAATAAGTTATCTGAAGAAACACCTATTCTTCTGTTCACGATTTTAAAAGATACTTCTTTTATCAGCGAATGCCTCAAACAACCACTTATAAAATCCTATTACCATGGTTGCTTAGATGAAGATAAAAACAACATTTCAATTATCGGACGCCAAAATAATATTTATATAAACTGCACCGCAGAAAATAAAAATTTTTCCAAGATTAATGCTTTATTTCGAGAAAACTTGGCCAAAACCATTTTTATTCCCAATGAGACCGATGCTTTTTGGAATTATTTGGCTCCCCATGCAACCATTTCACTCCTCTCTGCGGCACACGGAAAAAACATTTATTATCTGACAAAAGACGAAACGTCACGCCAAGAAATGGACTCCGTTATTAATGAAATTCAAAAAATAGCCCAAAAACACAAAACAAATTTGGAACACACGGATATTCTTAAAACTATTTATAACATTCCTTCAAGTTATGTTTCACCGCTTCAAAATGCGCTTAACAGTGGTGACATCAAAGAGATTGATAATTTCTCAGATATTTTATCAAACCTCGCCACAAAAAGCAAAATTTCGACACCGACGATTAATCATTTACTAAATCTTATCTACAACAAAACGTTGGTATAACCTGATATTCCCGCTTGAAGATAAACACAAATGTAATATAAATAAATAATTAAGAGTTGTGCGAGGAAGTTTTGATGGATATATTATATCTGCTTATAATCATAGGTTTTGTTGTTTGCCTAACACTTTCCTTCGCTTTTCTCGCCAAAGGCGGTGTTGAAACACTTCAGCCTTCACGTTTTCTCAAACCTCAATATTTGCCATTCCAACTTTATGCTGTTTTCGCAATCATAAGTGCCCTGTGCGCCACCCTTTATAACGATTACTATGACTTTGTTTCCTCAACAAATCTTATATCTTTTTGTGCGCCTTTGTTAGGCGGATTTGCTTTAATCGCGAGTCTCATCTTAATTCCTCAAAAATGGGGAAATTATATAGCTCAATTTATTATCATCGGAATTTTGGTTTTCCTGTTTGAACCTTATACAATTAATTTCAGTAATTTTTTACCAGATTGGAGTAATAAAATCCTCACAATTATACTCTGGTTTGCATTAGCAAACAGCATAAAAACTCTGATGAACATTGAGTCTTTAGCAGAAACAGAAATGATTTCCGTCAGCCTCGGAATGTTTGCCTTATATTTTATTTCAGGGGGGATACCTGCTCTATTAGGAGCAACGGCAATTTTCTTTATCGGTATTATTTTTCCTCTATTTATATATAGATGGTATCCACCCAAAATCAGCCTTCCGCGACAAACATACAGTATTTTAGGTTATGCTTTTTCTTGGCTGATGATATTTGGTTCTGCAGAATTTTCCGGATCATGTATTTATATTTTTGCCGTTGTGCTGATTTTAGAAAACATTATTGCTTACACAAAAAAACTAACCTTTGTAAAAAAATATACCAACCCGTCTTCTAACACCGTAACCTATCAAACAAACTTGAGCGGATTATCTCCGGACATTATCTGCCGCTATATCTTCCGAATAAATTTTCTCTTTATCATTATCGGATGCTTTCAATATTATGCGCCGGATAGTTATTCCATTCCCCTTTTGGCCAGTTTAATTTGTTGTTGGAATTTATACCGTCTATATAATTGGAACACCTTACCAAACAACCTAAAAGAATCTAAACAGCAAATAGTTTCCGATTTGAAAAAAAGCATCGAAAAAGTCAAAAACAATCTAAACGGAGAGCAATAAAAACAATGGGAATTGTCAGTCTGCTAAAAAATACATTTTTACAGCCGGCAAATGCCGATGTTTTGGAATTGCCTCCCGAAACGGCATTAAATATTAACTTTAAAATTTTAGTCGTAGAATTTGCCGATACCGTTGAAAGTAACAGTGGCGAAAATCTTGCTAAAATTCTAAAAACAAAAGAAGGGCTTTCCGTTTATTACTTTACGGAGGCTTTTAATAAAAGCTTTCTGAACTTAGAAAGTCGCACACTTTTTGACTTAATAGATAAAGGGCAAGATCTTATAGATAAAACCGGAGCCGATGTTCTGATTTGGGGATACAGAGACGGAGATAAGATTAGAATTAATTTTCAAACCAGCCTTCAGTATGAAAAAAGAGATTGTGCCTTTACTTCATTATTAGACAGTCTTTATCTTCCGGCTTCAATATTCAATGAACCGACAACATTTCCGAGTTCTATCGGGAATCTGATATATGGAGCCATAATAAGCTCTCTAAACACACCGATAAAAACACAAAAAATCCAAAAACACTATCTATTAAAAAAGATAATATCCAAATTATCTAATGACGATTCTGCCAAAAGTTTATCTATTGAATATCTGCCATATATAATGAATTTTCTGGGAATTATTTATTTAAGCTATTGTGCCGAGCAAAATAAAGATAAGGATTTCAAAATTGTCAAAAACCTATTAGAAACGGCCTTAAAACATCAGGATTTAATCAAAGACCCAATCCATTTAGGCTGCATTTACTACCACTTCGGACAATTATACGATTGCGCCTCCCGACAGCTAAATAAAAGAGTTGCACCATTTTATAAAAACGCCATAACCTATTATCAATTGGCCCAAAAATATTTAAGCAAATATACTTATCCCTATGATTATGGCTTTATCTCATATAAATTATCCGGACTTTATTATGATTATTGGCGTCAAAAAGAAGATATTCAAGCACTTAGAGATGCAGTCTTTAATCTTCGCGAAGCAGAAAAAATATTCACCTACACACAATTTCCAGAATTTTGGGCAACTATACAAGGAGAGTTAGGGCGCTTATTATCATTAATCGGGAGTCTGACCAATAGCGAAGATATTTCCGGAGTAGCCATCAGCTGCTATAAAAATCAACAAAAAATAATTACCGAAAAAAGAGAACCATTAGAATGGGCAAACATCCAAGAAAACATCGGAGAAATATATTACCATTTAGGCAAAAACAATGATGACCGAAGTTTTCTTGAAGACGCCCTTGAATACTTTCATGATGCCTTATACATATCGGAAAACATGAGCCTAGAAGATGAAAGCAAAAGGCTAACCGTAAAAATTTCCAAATGTAACCAGCTAATTAATATGCTTTAACTCTCTTATTGATTAAAACAAACTCCCCAAACTTCCACAAGATATGAACGTCCACCTCTGAGATAACCGACCTCCATCCAACCGGTTGTATTACCGGGTTGAACCTCTGTACCTGCAGGACAATCACCCGGTCCACCGGAACTTCCACCCCAACATTTACCATTTATTGCCGTCCAAAAGACTTGACAATTTTTACCATTACGATTCGCAACACCTCCTTCGGCAGCTGCGCTTACTTTAATAGCATAAGAACCTTCCTGCCCTCCGGTTAACAAAGTCATATTTCCGGTATTTGAATCTCCTGCATTTGAAGGCGTTGACTGAGTATATTGTTTATAAGCAACTTCTCCACCATTTACCTTAACAGTAACTTTACTTACAATGGATGATACAAAAGTTCCTCCACCTGGATAATTTATTGTAAAAGTAGAACGATATTCTAATTTAACTTTATTCTGACATTTCCAACATGTTAGAAAGTCGGCTAACTTTTGCTCCGTACAAGCCATATAATCACTAGATTTATCAGATGAATAATACCCTATATCTTCACAAGATTTTCCTTCGTATTTATGAACACATTTATTATTAACCCAATTATAATCTGTTGCACAACCACACTTCTGAAAGTTAGAATTACAAGAAGCTCCGATACCACCGATATATCCAGTTCCTCTACAATTAAAAACATATTCTGAAGGGCAGCTGCTACAAAAATATTTAGAAGAATCAAAAGGACATCGAATATAAATTCCCGCTCCGCATTCAGCCTCACTTTTCGTATAACCCAAAGAGGCGCAATCTTGCTTCAAACAACCGGCCGCCTGCAAAGATGAACCAGAAAACAAGGTTAGAGTAAATACCCCCAAACCAAATTTAAAATTATTATAAATTTTACTCATGGTTGCCTCCATACTTTTAATCTTTAGCTTTAACGCAAATAACTTTTCTGAACTGGGATGTATCATCAACACATTTGGGACCATCTAAATAGGCTATTTTATGCTGAGAACTTCCACAATTTGTAGTCTCCAAAGTATGATAACCATAAATCCCCCCATCTTTGCTGTTCATTCTTATATCAAAATCTATCCAATGCATTAAACTTTTCTCGGAAGAAACCCCATAAAGAATAGCTGTATTTTCAGGCAAAGAGTACCCCAACTTTTCACATGCGCTTTTAGCCTGAGCGAATGTAGCATTTGAAATACCGGCATCTTTGAGATAATAAGCTTTATTATTATACACGATGTGATCAACATCACTATAAACAACATCTGTACAAAAAGCCTTTGTAACATCAAAAGGACAAAGAACTTTTTCTCCTGAACAATCAGATACTTTAGAAACATATCCTAAAGCATCACAGTCTCCACTGATACACCCAAAATCAGCAGCACAAACAACTTTAGACATCAGGACAAAACAAATACAAAAACCATATGTAACATGAAATAAATTCTTCATTTTTGTTCTCCTTCTACCCACCAAAACAAGTGTATTTATCGCCAAATGGACATTTTAGACCTTTTCCTGAACACTGAGTTTCTTTGTAGCCTAAAGTTTCACAGTCTGTCTCTATTGTTGAACAAGAACCTATATTTACAGCATAATATCCATCATTACAGCTATTAAATTTATATTTATCATTGCACCCCAAACTGCACGATGCATTAGCACAATCTGATGACGTATACTTATAATCATCACCCGCTTTACACGGACACAACCCATC
>CALXTS010000030.1 GCA_944391465.1 uncultured Alphaproteobacteria bacterium | reverse complement strand
TGTGCATAAAATGATTTCGATATTAAATGCTCGCCTGCGTGATTTTTATGCTTGACTTCTAATATCGTTGCTTTTTTATTGCAAAATATATCAGACATTGTAGAATAAGCCAATTCACATTTATTATTAATTTAAAATTTAAGCTTATGACTACAATTAATTATTTCAAAAACATTAAACGTTTTTCTGTAAAACTGAAGGCGTACGAACAAAGAAAAGATACCATAAAGGTTAAAGTTTGCGCACAATTTGGCAGAGTAATTAAATTTGAAATCAATCGTCAAAAATATGATGTTGATTTAGATTCTCTGATAAAGCGCTCCCGCTTCTTGAAAAGGATTAAATCACAAATCGAGATAATGGAGTTACATGATTTTGTGATTGGAATGGCCGTTGATGATAAAATAATCTTCTTGCAGGACTATGAGGATTTTCCTGATAAAGTAAAACAAAAGATTGCCAAAGAAGAAGAGCTTGAGCAAAGATTACAAATTGAGCAAGAAAAGTTACAAGTAGAATTGCAAAATTATGCCGAAACGATCTCCGCAAATTTTGATATCCAAACAGAATGCTATAATATACGAAACAAATGGCTTCGTATATGGGCTCGTGCTTTAGCCTCTAAAGGAAAACTCTCAGTATTGCAAATAAAGGTTATCGAGGCTGCGGATAAGGCTTATGATTCCGATAAAAACATATGGGATCTGGGAGATTTGTCTGGTTGGCTTGACAGCTATATACTATATCCGAATTCAGAATGGACACTTCTATTTTGTGATTTTGCCAAACCGGAAAGTCCGTTTAAAAACTTTATCAGACAATGTGGGATAGAACCGGAGAGTTCCAGAATCTTTGATTTATTGGATTTTGCCTCTCGAAACATTTATGGCACTTTATATGAAGATATTAATTACATTCAGATGAACCGCAAATATAATAGTGGTTTTCTGTCATCATGGGAAGCAAATTCAGATGAAGATGAATATCGTCGTCTGTATCAGAAACTTAAACTTTATAAGATAAGCAACCTGCTTTTCCCTGAGCCTCTGAGTGAAGCAGAGATGGGACGTTTTCTGATAGAAACGCCAAAGTTTTAAGAAAAAACAATTAACAAGCCGGTATCTAAGGATTCCGGCTTGAATCTTTTATGACGTTATGCTATGAAAAGACATTCAAAAAATATTATTAACTAAATTTATAAGTCTATGAACATTTTTATGAGAAAAGAAGTTTTTTTAATTAAAAAAATTAAAAAAACAGAAAAGGGATGGTTGTTGTACCCTTTTGAAAAAGAAGAAGAAACCGTGTTTATCGGGAAAGAAAATTATTCGGGAAAGATGCCGCCGTTTTTTAAATGGCCGTGGCAGAAAGTCCGCTTGGAAATTGTCAAAATTGAAGACTTTATTGTTTCGGCAAATCTTGGCGGAAAGAGGCTTTTTGAGATACCGGAAAATGAATATCCTTCTGAAATTAAAAAGATTTTGGAAAAAGGAGAACGGCTTGAAGCGAAAGTAAAAAAAGCCATGGAAGATGAAGACAATGCTATAAAAGAGGCGTTGTCGGAATATCTTTTAAAAATTCCGGTTAATCCTGATTTGGAAGATAATGTCTCAAAGTTTCAGATATGCTTGCGAGCTTATTTAAAACTTCACTTGTTTAAAGGAGAAGTAACGGAAGATTACTTGCGTCGGCTGAATCTAATGACATTGATACTTGACATTGTTCAACGCATCTATCGTCGCCATGTAGATGAAAAAAGTTTTTTCGGAGTTGTTTTGGCAGAGTTAAAATATAGCGTGCACATTTTTGGCAAAGTTTTTCCGGATTACCGTATGGATGCTAAAGATATTGAAAATGCGGTAAAAGACAAATCCGTAACAGACAAAACATTGGCAGATTACTATGAGGCAGAACGGCTGATAACTCAAACACTACCCAAAACAGACAATGCTTTGTTGCTTCGGTATCTGAACTATGTCGTAAGAGATGTCTTAAGCGTTTTTGCCGGTGATTATGCTAATTTTGATTGTTGTCAGAATAAAAGAGCTGGAAAGCGAATTTTTTCTGATGAAGATGATTATAAATGTCACTATCGTCGTATGCAAATGCTCAAATATAAATCTTTTATTCTTCCGAAAGAGTTTTCTGAAGAAGAAATAGAAAACTTTATTCAAAATTACAGCCTGAAATAACATGATTTAATCTTAAAAACCCCGTTTCTTTAAAGATACGGGGTTTTCTTTTTTAACCAATCTTAAACTTGTAAAGATGCATAATAAATATTATACTGGACTATCTGAAAGAAAGGCAGCAAATGTTAAGTTTAAAACATTTACAGATAAATTCTTTTAATGAAAATTTAGCGTATATAAACAGAGAATGTGCGGCATATAAGGTTGATGACATAAAAACATTAACCAAAGTTGAAATACACGGAGGTGTAAAACCTGTTTTTGCCTTCTTACAGGTAGTTGATGACCCGAAATTAGTTAAACCCGATGAGTTAGCATTAAATACGGAAGCCTTTGAGTTAATAAATCTTCCGGAGGGAGCCAATATTTCGTTGAGCATATCATCTCCACCCGCCAGTTTAAATTCCATTCGCCGCAAAATAGGAGGGAACATTTTAAATGGAGGTGAGTATTCATCAATTATCAATGATATTGCGGCCAAAAGGTACTCAAATATGGATATTGCCGCCTTTTTGGTGTCATCAGGGTCATTTATGACGGCACCGGAAGTTCTTTCATTGACAGAAGCCTTGGTAGGAGATTACACGCTTAATTGGGATAATGAAAGTATTGTGGTTGATCATCATTGTCTTGGAGGAGTTCCCGGAAACAAAACAGATATCATTATTACGGCAATAGTGGCGGCATATGGATTGCCGATGCCCAAGACGGCTTCTCGTTCATTAACCTCTTGCGCCGGTGTGGCCGATACTTTTTCGGTTTTGGCAAATGTTGATATCAGTGAAGAAAAGTTCAGGTCGTTAATCAGAGAAAATCGCGGAGCAATAGCATGCTATGACAGTCTTCCGATAGCCGAGGCCAATAAAATTTTATCTTCTGTAGAAAGATATATCGGATTAACACAACACCAGCAACTGGTAGCCTCAATTTTAGCAATTAAATTAGCTGCCGGAGTAACGCATTTGGTTTTAGATATTCCGGTAGGACCGCAGTCACGCATAAAATCAACCAATGAGGCGATGAGAATACGCAAATTGGCGGAATATGTCGGAGACATGCTGTCATTGGAAATAGATGCCGTAATCACGGATGGCAGTGAACCGATAGGAAATGGTATTGGAGCCGTCCTTGAGGCCAGAGATGTGATGAAAGTTTTGCGTAATAAAGAAGATGCTCCGCAAGATTTGATGGAAAAATCGCTTTTCTTGGCCGGGAGAATGCTTGAGTTTGACCCCAAACTTAGGGGCGGACAAGGTTATCATGTTGCAAAAGAAATATTACAGTCCGGTCGGGCTCTGGAAACCATTAACAAGATTATCTATGCGCAAGGAAAATCCGCACAACCCCAACTCGGACACTTAACAAGAGATATCGTCTCTAATGTTTCCGGAGTTGTTGAGAGTATAGATAACGAGAGAATTAATAAGATAGGCGTTTTAGCCGGAGCCGCGCAATATCACGGAGCCGGATTGGATTTATTAAAGAAAGTCGGAGACAGAGTAGAACAGGGAGAAACACTGTACAGGATTCATTCCGTTAATTCCTCAGATTTTGCTTTTGCCAATTCTGTTGTTGATGGCTATACGGGATATGAAATTAGCACCAAAGGAGGCTATTAGTGGATAAATACCGTATAGCAATTATTGGCTGTAACAATATGGGAAAAAAGCACCTTGCGGTTCTGCGGGAATATTTTTCAAAAGAAGTTGAAGTTGTCGGAATTTTAAATTCTTCTCCTGAAAGCACGGAAAAACGAGCCAAGGAGCTAAGTTTAAGTTGGTTTAAGAGCCTTGAAGAGATAACCACTGAAACAGTTGACGGGGTTATTGTTTCCACTCCGGCAGTTACACATGCGTCAATCGGTAAAGAATTGCTCAAAAGAGGAATACCGTGTTTAATTGAAAAGCCTCTGGGAACGACGCAAAAAGAATGCGAACAACTGATAAAAGCGGGCAGAGAAGGAAATGCACCATTGTTAGTCGGGCATCTAACCAGTTTTGATCCTGCGGTCATAAGACTAAAACAAGAGCTAAAATATCCGATAAAAAAGATTCGTGGAATTCGTACCAGTCGCAATGCGGAAAATAAAACCGGCATATCGGCAGTTCAGGAATTAATGATACATGATTTGGCAATAATTTATTCATTGTTAGGAAATCACTTAAGCAAGACAGAACTAACAAAAGATGAAACAAAAGATTGGGAAAATCATGCGGTTGCCAAATTAGAGTATGCCGATGGTGCAGAAATAGAGCTGGAGGCATTGCGTGAAAATATTGATGTACGCCGAGAAATGGATATAGAAGATGTTAAAGGTAACCATTATCATCTGAATTTTATGAAGCAAAGTCTTGCTAAAAATGGGAAAGAATTGACATCAGGTGGAAATTGTTTGGCAAATGAACTTGCAAATTTTATAGGTTGTATAAACAAAACGGAAGAGCCGAAAGTCAGCGGAGAAGAGGCCAAAGAAATACTCGATTTATGTTTGAAAATAGAAAGCAAAATTCCCGAGAAGGAACTTCAAAGATATTTTTTGCAGCAACAAAATCAAAAAAGTTTATAAAAATTACACATCAGACTTGCATCACGGATTTACCCTCCCTATATAAAGACTAGAAAAACAAAATAACCGTTTTTAGTTTTATAAAAGGAAGAAGATTATGAGCAATAAAGTAATTGGTATAGACTTGGGAACGACCAACTCTTGCTTTGCCGTTATGGAAGGCGGAGAAGCCAAAGTTCTTGAAAATTCGGAAGGAGCCAGAACAACCCCGTCAATGGTAGCATTTACCGATACGGAAAGATTGGTTGGTTTTCCGGCAAAACGCCAAGCCGTTACCAATCCGGAAAACACTCTTTTTGCAATTAAACGTTTAATCGGTCGCCGTTTTGATTCTCCGGAAGTTGCTAAAGATAAGGCATTGGTTCCGTTTAAGATCATTGATGGAGATAACGGCGATGCTTGGGTTGAAGTTAAAGGTCAGAAATATGCTCCTTCACAAATTTCGGCCATTGTTTTGCAAAAAATAAAAGAATATGCGGAAAGTTATCTTGGTGAGAAAATAGAAAAGGCGGTAATTACGGTTCCTGCATATTTTAACGATTCTCAGCGTCAGGCAACCAAAGATGCCGGAAAAATTGCCGGATTGGAAGTCCTTCGTATCATTAACGAGCCGACCGCTGCGGCATTAGCTTACGGACTAGATAAAAAAGCCAACGGAACAATAGCCGTTTATGACTTGGGTGGCGGTACGTTTGATATTTCCATATTGGAAATCGGCGATGGCGTTTTTGAAGTAAAATCAACCAACGGAGATACCTTCCTCGGTGGTGAAGATTTTGACCAACGCCTCGTAACCTACTTAACGGATGAATTTAAGAAAGAATCAGGAATTGATTTGAAAAATGACCGTTTGGCACTGCAACGTTTGAAAGAAGCTGCAGAGAAGGCTAAAATAGAATTGTCATCAACAACGCAAACAGAAATTAATTTGCCGTTTATTACCGCAGATGCAACGGGACCGAAACACTTAAATATTAAATTGACAAGAGCAAAACTTGAATCTTTGGTAGATGATTTGATTGAAAAGACGGTTGAGCCGTGCAAAAAGGCAATGGCAGATGCCGGAGTTAAACCATCTGATATTAGTGAAGTTATCTTGGTCGGTGGTATGACTCGTATGCCGAAAGTTCAGGAAAAAGTTAAAGAGATATTTGGTAAAGAACCGCATAAAGGCGTAAATCCTGATGAAGTTGTTGCCGTCGGAGCTGCAATCCAAGGCGGTGTTTTGATGGGCGATGTTAAGGATGTATTGTTGCTTGATGTCACCCCGTTGTCTTTAGGTATTGAAACTTTGGGTGGTGTGTTCACTCGTTTAATTGACAGAAACACAACGATTCCGACACGCAAATCTCAAGTTTTCTCAACAGCCGAAGATGGACAAACAGCCGTAACCATTCGTGTTTTCCAAGGGGAACGCGAGATGGCTGCAGACAATAAACTTCTCGGCCAATTTGATTTGGTTGGAATTCCGCCTGCTCCGCGCGGTATGCCGCAAATTGAAGTAACTTTTGATATTGATGCAAACGGTATTGTCAACGTTTCCGCCAAAGATAAGGCGACGAACAAGGAGCAGGCAATACGCATTCAGGCCAGCGGCGGTTTGTCAGATGCCGATATCGAAAAAATGGTTAAAGACGCAGAAGCTAACGCTGAAGCGGATAAAAAGAAAAAAGAGATTGTAGAGGCAAAGAACCAAGCAGAATCTTTGGTACACAGCACGGAAAAAACATTAAAAGAACACGGAGATAAAATCTCTGCGGCAGAAAAGAGCAAGATAGAAGATGAATTAAAAGCATTAAAAACAGCTCTTGAGGCCGATGATTTATCCGTTATCAAAGAAAAGACGGAAAGCCTGATGCAAGCCTCTTTGAAACTCGGAGAAGCTATGTATAAAGCGCAGGCAGATGCGGCCGCTGCATCAGGAGCTCAAGCCGGTGCGGATACGGGAGCTTCCGGACAATCTGGAAACGATGAAAAAGTCGTTGATGCCGATTTTGAAGAAGTAAAATAGTCTTCATATAAGATAAATATAAAAGAAAGTCCTTGTTCAGAAAAGAACAAGGACTTTTGTTTTGCTTTGTTTTTAGAGTTCATCAATGTAATAAGTCGGCAAAATACCTTTTTTTCGAGCATAGGTTTCAATATCAGCAAAGCCATCATTTTTCATATCTTTTACAGACATTCCGCACAAAGTAAGGGCTGTGTCTATACCAATATTATGCCCGCCGAGGATATCCGTTTCCAGAGTATCTCCAATCAATAGACAAGGCAAAGTGTATTGGTATGACCTTTCTCTCAAAGCGTAATGCAAAAAAGATTTATAAGGCTTTCCGTAGAAATCTACTTTTCCTCCAATCTTTTGGAAATACTCGGCCAGTGCTCCGGCTCTGACCGCCACATCTCCGGTATCATTTGAATGGCTGATTTTGTCAGGATTAATACAAACCATGGGCTTCTCAAGCATTAATAACCGTTCAAGAACAGGCTTGTAATAATCAATAGAAGATTGTTCCTTCCAAACACCGTTTTCTTGCAGCATAGGCTCGCCGGTAAAGATAAAATCAGCTTTTTCAGCATTACATACCTGCTCATAAGCCGTGTTCTGAAAAACATCCAGAGGATGCCAACCGACAACCCAGTACCTGACAGAGGATTTTACCAGTTTAATGGAATCATGAAATTCCTGTCCTGATGTAATGAGTTCGTCATAATGAACTCCTTTAAGCATACCCCTTTGTTTCCAAATGTTTTCAACAGTTTCGGATAGGCAAGGGTAGTTAGACAACAAGACAACTTTCTTGCCTAGTTTTCGGAGCTCAGACATTCTTTCCAAAGCGTCAGGAAAAAACGTATTACCTTTCCAAATCACACCATAAAGATCAAGAGCAAACAAATCATAATTGTCCACTAACTCTAAAATGTTTTGTTTTTTCATCTTTTTATAATTTTAAATCAATAGTTTCTAAGTAATAAAATAAGCGAAGCAAAAAATACATTTAAATTGCTTTTCCGTCAAGAAAGAAGCAGATTTGAGAGATAAAAAACTTGCATTTTAGGAAGAAACATCCTAAATACAATGTAGCCTAATAAAAAGAAAAAACAGAGCGTTGAGTTATGAGTGAAGAAACCGACTATTACGAACTTTTGGAAGTAGCAAAAGATGCCAGCGGAGATGAAATAAAAAAATCATTTCGCCGCTTGGCCATGAAATATCATCCGGATCGCAATCCCGGAGACAAAGAGGCCGAACAAAAGTTCAAAGAAATCAATGAAGCGTACGAAGTCTTAAAGGACGAACAAAAACGCGCAGCCTATGACCGTTACGGAAAACAGGCCTTTGCCGGAGGAATGGGCGGACAGGGCGGAAATCCGTTTGGAGGATTTGAGTTTAACTTTGGGAGCGGTGGCTTCTCAGATATTTTTGCTGATGTCTTTTCTGAGTTTATGGGAGGGGGCAGACGGCAGCGTACATATGCGCAAAGAGGAGCGGATGTCCGTTATAATATGGAAATCAGCTTGGAGGAAGCCTACAACGGAGTAGAAAAAGAAATTACCATTCCGTCAACGCAAACCTGTGAAACTTGCCACGGACACGGCACAAAGGACGGAAAAGAAGCTCCGATTTGCCCGAACTGTCAAGGGAGCGGAAAAGTCCATATGCAACGAGGAGGCTTCTTTATTGTTGAGCAAGAGTGTCCGCAGTGTCACGGAAGCGGCAGAATTATTAAAGAGGCTTGTCCGGAATGCAAGGGAGCCGGCGTTATAAATAAAGAAAAAACCGTAAAAATTAAAATACCCGCCGGAATAGAAGATGATACCAGAATGCGGATAAGCGGAGCCGGTGAAGCAGGCTCTCGCGGAGGAGAAAACGGTGATTTGTATGTGTTTATTACGGTCAAACCACACAAATTATATCAGCGAGAAGGCGCAAATTTATATGCCAATGTTCCGGTTTCCATGTGTTGTGCCGCTCTTGGCGGAAAAATAGAGATTCCATCAATAGATGGGGAGAAAATAGAGTTGGCGATTTCTGCCGGCACTCAAAATGACGATGTGATAAAGGTGAAAAATCAAGGGATGACAATGATGCGTTCATCTCGTCGCGGAGATTTATTTGTAAAAATCAGAGTAGAAACACCGGTTAACTTATCATCTCGCCAAAAGGAGCTTTTAAATGAGTTTCGCAGTATCAGCAAGGATGAAACCTGCCAACCGGAATCAAAAAGTTTTATAGATAAAATAAAAGATTTATTTGTAGCCTGAACAAAGGCCTTAAGAAAGGATAGAAGATGAAAAAGATAATATTATTGGCAGTAATGGCAATAACGACAGGTTGTAGCATAATTAACCCGCCGCAAAAAACCAAATACATATGTGGAGAAAATATGGTTGAGGTAACGTATATTGCTCAAGATGAGTTATTAATAAAAACCGGAAATACAGAACATGAGTTGTACTCTGCCATTTCAGCATCAGGTTCTCGTTATATCAACGATGAAGCTACAATCACGTTTTGGAATAAAGGGAATGAAAATGCGCTTGAAATCAGGGGCAGTTCATTTGCTCAGTGCCAACCTGTAGCATAAGGAAAAAAGATTAAAGTAACAAAAAAACCTCCGAAAAACGGAGGTTTTTTATGGCGCACTCGGCGGGATTCGAACTCACAACCTTCTGATCCGTAGTCAGATGCTCTATCCAATTGAGCTACGAGTGCATCAACATTCGCAGAAACTTTAATACAGCTTTTAAAATTTAAATGCAAGCAAAAAATTAAAATAAAATAAAAGAATTTTTAACTATTAAAGATTAGATTGAAAATAAATTGAAAATTTGGGTTAGAAAGCCATTTTCATATTGTTTTTTTGCAAAAATTTCTTTACAAAGAAAATCAGTAGTGTAAAAACAAATAGTAGATATTTTTTATAGGGTGTTTATTCCATGGCCAAATTAGCAGTCAAATTATCATTGTCGATGGTATCATTAGCAATACTCAGCGGTTGTTCTTATTCGTCTGATGAGCTTTTCCCATCGCTTTTTGGAGCAGATGCTCAAGATGAAATGAGTATTCAGGATACTTCCGATGCAACGGTTCCCGTTTTAGGTTCCGGCAATTTTGAGCCGGTTGCTGTAAGCGAGGGCAATAACACCGGTACATTTGTAGGGCAAAAAGTTGTTACATTCCGCAATGAGTTAGCACAGGTTCAGTCTTCAATCCGTGCAAACAATGCACAACTCCAACAGATTCGCGGTTCAATTATCAACAACGCATTACAGTATCATAAAGTTGTCGGAAATATTGAGGCCAAACTTCAAGTAGGAACAACCCCCGGAAACCCGCAAATGTATCAAATGTTGCAGGCTGCGCAAAACAATGTTCAGGTTATGAATACCAACACCATGGCTTTGAGCCAGTTAGCTCAAAAAGTTTCTTCAGACACGGCCAATACAACATATTTGTCAGATTCAATTCGTGCCGCATATAATATTTCCGGCGCAGTTGATGAGGATCACCGCCAATTACGTATTCTTGAAGGTGAAACAAATCAAACTTCACTGATTATCAATAGTCTGTTGTCTGAAATTAATAGCGATGTAGCTCGCCAGCAACAATACATTGAAACCGCTAAAAATAACATTGCCGCTTTGAGCAACGCGATTAAAGTCGGTAGCTATGGCGTAAGCAATGTTCCGTTGAGTTCTGTAAATTCAGGGTATGCACCGGTAATGTCAGCTCCCGCGGCAACATCAGGAAAACCGCTTTTCAGCGTTAAGTTTAATAAGTCAAAAGTAAATTATAAAGATGGCTTAAAACAGGCTGTAAAATCAGCACAAGCCAAGAAACCCAATGTTATTTTTGACGTTGTAGCAATTAGTCCGGTCGGTGGAAGTCAAATTTCTACGGCAGCCGCCAAAAACAATGCAACACTCATCTTCCAAGACATGATTGATATGGGTGTTGGAGCGGATCGTATCAATCTATCTGCAAAGAGTGGCAATGTAACTGCCTCTGAGGTTCAAATTTTCGTCAGATAGAAAACTAAACACCCTTTAGAAAAGCCCCGCATGATAAAAAAAAGCGGGGTTTTTTGTGCAAAAAGATAGAAGTTATATGAAATAAAAAAATAGCAATAATTCATCTTGTCATTTTTTGTCTAAAATGATATACTTACTCTAGCTTCAAATATTATTATGGAGCCTTATAATTAAAAAAACAAAAAAAACATATATGGAAGAGATTACAAAAATTTTGGCAGCGAGTAACTTTTGGCTGAGCTGCCTGGTGGTTTTTATTTGTATTTTGGGATTCGTCGGTAGTCCCAAACGGGTAAAAACAATTGTCGCAAGATTTGCGACAGTCGGAGCTATTTATTTTGCTCTGACAAATGAGCTTGTATTTGTAAATTGGTTTTCATATCCAATCAATTGGATATTAAGTTATTTTATCGCTTGGATTGCGGTAAATATCTTTATCCATTTTTTGAGCTGGTTGTTTGCCAGCGAAAAAAATCTAATTGATTGGATAATGGGATAAAGGAAACCTCCGTAGTCAAGCGTTATTAGCTTACTCGGAGGTTTCCTTTTTTAGTTCAGATCCTTATTGCGGATAAAGCGCTCTTTTTCCAACATTTTGCGCAGTTCTGCAATTTTCTTGCCTTTCATTTTGCTTATAGATGCATACAAATCATCAATATCCTGATTTGAGAAAGCACTGAAATCTGAGATTTTGATTAACAAAGCAGCTAATTGAGAAGGGGTAAGCGTATCTTTAAGTTTCTCAACGGCTTGATTGATGTTATCATCATAAATCTCAATCATTAAGACACCTTTTTCTTCCATTAAGGCTTTAACATCTTTTTCCAACTCTTTCCAGAATTTCAACGACTTTACCGAAAGTTTCGGATTTAAATTCTGTGCAACCGTTGCAATTTCAATAATAATAGCAAAGTCCTGAGGACTTTTGAGTTTGGTAATGTCAAAAACCGAAAAATATTTTTCGGCCTCTTCAAAATCTTTAAAATTCCGTTTCATAAGTAAAAGTTTTTTAAGTTAGATTATTTATGAATAATTTGTAGATTTAGGAGAATTCTAAAATATTTTTTCTAATTATACAAATAAAAAAAACCTTCCGAATTTCTTCGGAAGGTTTTTAAAAGGCTATGCCTAATTAAGATTAAGCATTTTTCTTCATAGCTTCTGACAAAGCATCACCGAGAGTAGAAGAAGCTGAAGCGCTAGAAGAATATTCTTCCAAAGCCTTCTTTTCTTCATCAATTTCAAGAGCTTTTACAGAAAGACCGAATTTATTGTTTTTCTTGTCAACAGAGGTGACTTTAGCTTCAATAACATCGCCTTCTTTGAAGTTCTCTGTATTCTGAGCGGCTTTGTCTTTAGACAAGTCAGCTTTTTTGATGCTTGCGCTTACGCCGTTATATTCAACATTAACAACTTTGTCATCTGTTCCCGTAACGGTAACTTTCAAAACATCACCTTTTTTGATGCTGTCTAAAACATTAGCAACAGT
>CALXTS010000029.1 GCA_944391465.1 uncultured Alphaproteobacteria bacterium | reverse complement strand
TTTCGTTGCATGTTACTCTTTTAATATATCCTACTTATCACAATGAGTCAATAAATAATTTTATTGGGAGGACAAAATCTATTACAACATAGATCCTCCTGTAAACAGGAAAACTAAATCAGCTACAAACCTCAAGACTTTGCCACATTCGTTGGTGTGGAGTGATGTTGTTCCAATACTTTAGCATTCAACATCAAGTAAACTTGGGATTTTCTGTAAGGCAACTAAAAAAAACAGCTGTTTTTTTTCAAAACAGCCGTTACACAATAGAAATTTCAATAATTTAAATACTCCCTTGATGGAGCCTTATCTACCCTCAAAGCGTGCATACTAAAACGAGTTCCGCCAACTTTATAGCCTTCAGCAAATCTTATCTTTTCATGATAAGACAACTGCTCCGGCTGTATCCATTCTCCGTTTTCAATATTGAAAACATGCAGTAAGGCTTTTCCATAATAAAAACCCCACCCCATAAAAAGAGGATCATCTCCGCAACGAAATTTTTCCCATTTTCCGTACATCGCTCTGGTATCAAAAGGAGCATGAGATTTCACTTTTCTCCAATCAAAATACCACAAAGGCAACAAGGCATGTTTTCTATCAGAATTAATCAGACATCGAAACACTCCTTGATCTGGAATAAAAATACCATAGACATCCTGCGCTTCCGATAATTCTTGAAAAATTCCCTTTTCAAGCCAACAAATTTTATCTTCATCAGATAAATAAATAAATCTGTCCATAACAATCAGATGAACAAAATGCCCCATCCACAACAGATAATACTGTCCAGCTTCAAATTTTGCATAATCCTTCAAGCATTTTACCAGCTTATAACCGGATTCGAACCTGCAATTTCCTGGTTTTCGAAACTGCCTGCAAACGCGTTCTTCAAAATCATTCGCATTAAATATCATACCGTCATTTTTTAGTTAATAATAATCTTAATATATGTACCTGATAGAAACAGTGTATTATTTTTAAACAGATTTACAACAAAAAAAGAAGCGACTTGAATAAGTCACTTCTTACTAAAACCGAAAGACTATAAACCGAGTTTATAAATAAACTCATATTTATTAGCTTCAACGGTATTGTTACCGATATGAATTTTTGCTTGTCCGGAACTTATCGGGGCCATCGTTGCATTAATATCACGAACATTCCAACTAATGAAGTCTTGTTTTAAAACATCAAAAAAGAAATATTCCCGACTTTGGCGCTTTCTCTTACGACCAATAAGCCAAACGATATGCCTTTCTTGAGGATTACAAACAAAACGCCCGCGAATGTTATAATCAAGGATGTTTCCGCCCAATTTTCCAACCGCAAAATTCAAAACCTCGCTTTTCTTCAAAGACCACGGTCTAATCAAATATTGCATACCATCATTAACATCAACAAACAGTTGATAGCGAATAAGTTCATAATCAGTTTGCAACGCAACAAAAGGCGTTTTTTCTAAGGTATCTCCGGCATAAAGAAACACATCTTTAGGAACCATATAAAAAGTACGGATTAACCTGTTTTTATAAGCCTCGCTCTCCGTATCTACAACCATGGGAGCTGCCGTAAACCAACGCGTAATTCCAAGTAACGTATCCGAATATGACGCTATCCAAAGTTTATATTCCCGTCCTTGACGATAGATTTCATTTCCATCTTCATCAAAAAAACTTTTCGTACAACGAACCGTCTTAAAAAGCAACCGCTTAACACCTTTGCCGAGATGAGTATCAGAACCGGCTTTTTCCAGAATTTCTTTCTCTGAAAAATTAAAAAATTCCAATTGATTCATACACATAATTTTTTAAATTAAACTTTTATTTTTACACACAATTTTTATCTAAATAATTAAAAAAGAATAATTACAGATATCATATTTGACAAAAATTACAACAAAAAAAACGACCACTTTTCACAAAGTAGTCATTCAAAATACCCATATTAAATTAAGTCAGAAAAGTAAGTATTCCATCGTTATATATTACTTTTGCCTTACCCACCAGCGCAACCTCTGAAGAAAGAGGAACAAATACGCTTACCGGATAATCAAAATCCTTCGGATAATCAAAAAAGCCATTGCAAAAATAAAAATACCCTTCTACTTTTGCATCTTCTTGATTGCAACAGCGCCACACAACAGCAATTCTCCCGTCATATACAAGCCCTGGGTCACAAATAATTTGTTTTCCGTAATGCTCAGAGGCATACTCTTCCATTTTCTGTTTTGACATTTGCCACTTGGGAATATCAATAATATTTCCCAAAAATGTACTAAATTTAACCTTTTCACTCATAATATATTTAATTTTAATAATACCCGAAAAAAAGAGCATAAAAAACCTTTCCTGTCAGAATTTTAAATGCTCTTTCCCAACTGTTAATTTCCTTTACAAAAGAAAAACAATTGTGATGAATCTGTTTCTCCTACAACTTCATTGGATTACCAGTCACATCGACCCCGAAAGCCCGCATGTATCAAAAAACATCCCCATTGTACCAAACAGATTCTCAACAAGTCAAAGAACGCTCATATCTATATCACAATAATCTTTAATGTCTGAATAGATTTAACATAAACATAACAAATTGCAATAAACTTCCACTAGCTAACGCAAGTGGTATTACCTGTTCCGAACTACGTTCGCCCTGCCCAAAGGCTTCGCAAGCCTAACGGCTGGGCAGGTATGTCTACATCTACCTGCTTACGCAGGTAGTGTTACGTTCGAATCATAAAAAAATCCCTGCCTAATAAGCAGGGATTTTATCAAACTTTAGTCTTCTGAAGTTTCTACGTCAGGCTCTTCTATTGTATCCGGTTCCGTATTTCCAAATTCTTCTATATCAGAAACCGAATCTCCCAAAACCTCACTACCCGTTTCTTCATCCAACTCTTCATCGTCACCCGCATCAGCGTCAAGCCACGTTACGGACACGACTTTTTCATTATCTGCAGTCCTAAACAAGATAACACCTTGCGTCTTTCGTCCGGCAATACGAATATCCGTAACCGGCATTCTGATGAGTTTACCGGCGTCTGTAACCATCATAATCTGGTTATCATCTTCAATCGGGAAAGAGCTGACAATTTCTTTGTTCCGAGCAGACATCTCCATATTGGCAATTCCCTGTCCGCCTCTTCCGGTAACTCTATATTCATAAGAAGAAGAGCGTTTACCATATCCGGTAGATGTTACGGAAAGAATAAACTGTTCTTTTTCAGCCATTTCTTTATATTTTTCAACCGAAAGCAGATTCAACAAACCTGTCTCTTCAGGAGAAACCTCTGAATCATCCGTTCTTTCACTCTGCAAACGTTTAATAGCTGAAGAAATCCGTTGATATTCATCTCTTTCATCTGAAGTTGCATCACTATGACTCAAAATTGACATTGAAACAACTTCATCTCCGTCAGCCAGTTTAATACCGCGAACACCGGTTGAATTACGACCGACAAAAACACGCACTTCCGTAACCGGGAAACGAATACACTTACCGCTGCGAGCAGCTAATAAAATATCATTGTCTTCATCACAAATTCGAACATTAATTAATTTATCGCCCTCATCCAATTTCATGGCAATTTTACCATTAGATTGAACGTTGACAAAATCCATTAAAGAATTACGACGAACATTACCCTGACTGGTTGCAAACATAATGGATAAGTCTTTGCAATCAGCCTCATTTTCAGGCAATTTCATAATTGTAGTAATCGTCTCTCCCGCATCAAGAGGCAACAAATTAATAAACGGCTTACCTTTAGATGTCGGAGAACCGAGAGGAAGTTTATAAACTTTCATTTTATAAACCAAACCTTTGGAAGAGAAGAATAAAACCGGCGTATGCGTGCTAGCCACAAACAAACGAGTAACAAAATCCTCATCTTTTGTTGCCATACCCGATTTTCCTTTTCCGCCGCGTTTTTGAGCTTTATATGCATTTAATGGAACACGCTTAATATAGCCGGCCTCAGTAACCGTAACCACCATATCCTCACGCTGAATCAAAGACTCAACATCAGTATCATACTCAATATCTTCAATTTTAGAACGACGCGGCGTTGCATATTCATCTTTAATTGCCACAAATTCATCGCGCATAATAGAATAAAGTTTTTCACGAGAAGCCAAAATAGATAAACACTCTTTGATTTCATCGCCCAAACCAATCAATTCTTCATGAATTTTATCACGTTCAAGGCCTGTCAAACGTTGCAATTTCAAATCCAAAATTGCACGAGCCTGAGCATCAGACAAACGATAAGTTCCGTTCTCAACTTTCCGATCCGGTTCATCAATCAACCGAACCAAAGGTTCAACATCTTTAGCCGGCCATGCCTTGGCAATTAAGGCATCACGAGCTTCTTGAGGTGTCGGAGAGGTTTTAATAAGTTCAATAACCGGATCAAGATTTTCAACGGCAATAGCCAAACCGACCAAGGTATGCGCTCTGTCACGTGCTTTATTCAGCTCAAAAATCGTACGACGACGAATAACCTCCTCGCGAAACTCCACAAAAGCAGAAATAATATCGCGCAGATTCATCATCATCGGACGACCATTATTAATCGCCAACATATTCATTCCGAAACTTGTTTGCAACGGAGTATATTTATAGAGCTGGTTAAGCACGACATCAGCCTGAAAATCACGTTTGATTTCAATAACAACGCGAACACCCTGACGGTCAGATTCATCACGAATTTCAGAAATACCTTCAAGTTTTTTCTCTTTAATCAATTCCGCAATGCGCGTAATCATCGCCGCTTTATTAACTTGATAAGGAATTTCATGAACAATAATCGCTTCTTTATCCTTATGAATTTCTTCAATGGTGCATTTTGCACGCATCATAACCGAGCCGCGACCGGTAAAATAAGCAGACTTTGCACCGGAATAACCCAAAATCAAACCACCGGTCGGAAAATCCGGTCCGGGAACGATATTGATTAATTCATCAATGGTAATAAAAGGATTATCAATATAGGCACAGCAAGCATCAAGAACTTCCCCCAGATTATGCGGAGGAATATTTGTCGCCATACCAACGGCAATACCGTTAGCACCGTTTACCAACAAATTAGGATATTTAGCAGGTAATACGGATGGTTCTTGAAGACTTTCATCATAGTTAGGCATAAAATCGACGGTATCTTTTTCAATATCATCAATTAATGCATGAGCAACTTTTGCCAATCTGGCTTCGGTATAACGCATGGCCGCGGCGCTATCACCATCCATGGAACCAAAGTTTCCCTGCCCGTCAATTAAAGGAACACGCATAGAAAAAGGTTGAGCCATTCTGACCATTGCTTCATAAACGGAGCTATCTCCATGCGGATGGTACTTACCTAACACATCACCGACAATACGGGCAGATTTTCTAAAAGGACGATTATAATCATATCCGTTTTCATAGGCAGAGAAGATAATTCTACGATGAACAGGTTTCAAACCATCGCGAACATCCGGTAATGCACGAGAAACAATCACACTCATAGCATAATCAAGATACGAGCGGCGCATTTCCTCGGAAATTTCGACAGGAGAAATATCTTTATTAGAATTTTCAATAACTTGGTTTAATTCTTCAATCACTTTTTTATACCTTTTAAATAAACAAAACTGGCGTTATAGTAGCAAACAAAGCCCGAAGATAACAGCTTTTTATCAGAGTTATACCCATAAAAACATCAAAAATCCTCTGTACGGGCAAAAAAACCGCCTTAAAATTGATACAGATAAAAAATCAAGATTAAAAAGTTAACACGATTTCATTATTTGAGCAAATTTTGGGCATTAAAAAGGGTTTTACTTTTTTATTTGCATTTAAATAAATCTGATATAAAATAAGTGTAACTTAAGGAGGCATGTATGTTCATATCAGAGCTGACATACACGGATGAGCAGCTTGAACAGGACACCGTCCGGTTCATTAAAACACAAATTTATGCCCCCTCGTTTGCTCCGGCACTCAAAGAGTTTATGCTGCCCGACATTCTTGCTTTTCGTAACCAGTTTAATGATGTTCAAAATCATTTTGAAAGTATCTGGTATGATGAATTTCAAAAAGGCAATATCTGGAAAAAAGGAAAATTATATCCTAGGTTAGACAGAGAAAAACTTGAAAATCTGGCCAATACTTATTTTATGCCGATGTTAAGAGGGGAAACCTCACTTTATTTCAGCATTTTACAAGAAAAATACAATACCCCGAAATGCACCTCAATTATAGTTCCTTACCGCAATAAGATAAATTTAAATTTAGCTATAACGGCATTAAACGGATACGGCAAAAACCCCTGGTACAGTATTTTTAATATATCGCGTAATTTTTGCTTGGCTCTTCATGAAAAGAAATTTCGCAACTCAGAGCAATTCAAATTACTGCAAGAAATCCACGCCAACATTTTTGCCAATCTTTATATTTATCTGAAAGCCTTAGAAAGCGGCGATAAACAAACGACCATTGCTATCCGATACTTTATTTATCAAAACTCCGCAGAAAATACGGAAATAGATGGAGAAAGTATCAATCTTCATGAGTTTGATTATCCCATAACCAAATATGTCATACAAAGTCTTGATCCGGAAACGGCATCAAGTTTATATAATTCGAATGGAGAGCTAAACTTTATCAAGCTATACAATTTTAGTTTTGAAAGTATCTTTCAATCCGGATTTGCCCCCCTTTATCTGAGAGATGAAAACAATTACACATTTTTTCATCTCTATATAGGAGAAGTAAATAAATTCAAATTAAATTTGAGTAAACAACAGATTTTAGAGAAATTTCTCTATGAAATTGTTGAAAACCAATACTTAAACCAAGAAAAAATAAATCCTTATTTACTGAGAGAAGAAGAAGCCAGACGCTACCTGACGCCTTTTGACAATTATCTTGATAAATATCCGGCCCTTAATGAGACCCTTCAAGAATATTTACAAATGAAAAAAAATGCAGAATTATACCATTTTCAAACCCGAGAAAAAATCAGAGAAAGTCGAGCTTATCAAATTGAAATAAGCCGCCATTAAAAAACAAGATGAATAAATTGAACAAAAAAGAACGGCGTATTAATGACGCCGTCTTTTTTTCATATCCCAAATACGATAAACTACTAATATTTTTTCTCTAATGAACAATAGCCCGTTAAACTATAGCTATCATATTGCCACGTACCATAACCACCGCCTTCATAAGCAATTTCGACAGTATTTTTAGCCGTATACATATCGGGACGAAATGTTGCTCTAATATCATTACCTTTACTATAATAATTTTGATATTCACATTCTAAACTGCCTCCTGAAGTTGTGACTCTAGGTATGATACATTCATAACCGACCCAATAACTTTGAGTTTCTCTGATACCTGTATAATTAATAGTAACATCTTCCAGAGCATTAATTGTAAAATCAGTACATTTTCTTTCTCCCCAATTATACGGACTATCAACAGATTGTGAATATCCTCCTGATTGTGATATTGAAGCACTGACACTGGGGAAATGATTCCAACAATCGCTACTACCACCATAATTTCCACAAGAAGGCATTTGAATACAAACTTCCAAAACAACCTCAGCACTGGAACAAGAATTACCATTCCAATAAGTTCCGTTTGTACACTTACATTCAGAGTAACGACCTCCGCATGAATCTCCATAGTATGGAGGGGACTCATTATATCCGTTACAATAGAAATTATATCCGTTACAATTCTGGGTACACTCTGAACCTGTCCAAGAAAAATGATTTGATGTATCACAAACACATGATGCATACTTACCATCACAAGGCTCTCCGCTACCCCCACTATATCCATATCCTTGACAATCATATTTATATGCATCACCGCAAGCTACATCATCCTGACAATAATATTTTGATGTATCAAACGGACAACGGATGGCGGCTTTTCCCGAACAATCTGCAGAAGTTTTGGTATAACCCGTACAATCTGATGCCAAACATGCTCCGGCAGCCCAAACAACATCTGCCTTTAATATTAGGGAAAACATTGCCGTACTGCACCCTAATAACAAAATTCTATAATCATTTCTCATGACCTTTCTCCCTAATATTAAACCTTAGAAACAAACAACTTTTGCACCATTAAACGGACATTTAATTTTTACCTGTCCGGAAGAACATGATGAACTGGTATAACCCAACTCATCACAATCTGTACTTTGAGGAACAGATTCACATGAGCCGATTCCATAGCCGGCATATCCATCAGCACAAAGATTACATTCTGAAGAACCTACTAAAGATGTCTTATCAATCGGACAAGCTGAGCAAGTGCCTGCCCCTGGAGAACTATACTCTCCCGCTTTACATTCACTACAAGAACTTGCTCCTGCACTTGAATAAGTTCCTGCCGAACAGGTATTACAAAAGCTTGCTTTGGCCGAACTGTATTTTCCGGCTTGGCAGCTATCGCACTTTGAGGCTCTGTCAGTTGAATATGTTCCCGCACTGCAATCTAAACATTTTGATGATCCTGCTGTTGAGTAGGTTCCGGCTGTACAATCATCACATTTTGTTGCTCCTTTTTCTGCACTGTATGTTCCTGCCACACATGGTGTACATGAACTTGCTCCCGCTGCAGAATAACTTCCTGCCGGACAGAGTGTTTCATTTATGCCATCACAGTAACTTCCTTTAGGACACTGTTTACAACTGTTGCCATCCTTATAGTATCCGGCTTTACACGATTCCAAATTAAATTTTGATTCCGTATATGGATCAATTGCCTTACATGTTGAACAGGTTGCTGAATTCTCCGGACAACTTCCCGTCGCCCAGTCTGATGGACACGCACATACATAACAAGTTCCGTCTTTTCCTTCTGTTTCCTGAGAGGTACACTCATAGTTGTTTGATGTATAGCTTTCCTTACTACTTTCACTAATCCATGTTGCGTTTCGAACATTACAGGTATTTAAAGAACATGTTGAATAAAAGGTTCCTGTACTATCCGTACAAGCGTTGGATAAAGATTCACAAAGTTTTCCCTCTCCTTTATGAGAATCTGTTGTATATTGGAATTTTGATTTGTCACAAGAACAAGATTTATAACAAGTTAATCCGCCTCGTGTGAATTGCCCCGTACAAGTTTGGTTAGTCTCTTTTTCAACACCACCATATGTCTTACAGGTAACCTCTACCTTATCACGACCACCTTCTTGGTTGCGTGTCCCGTATGAGCCTTGATATCTTGGTAAAAACTGGAGCGCGGCCTGTGCATATGAAAAACAAAATATTACTGCCGCTAATATACTTAAATATAAAAGATTACGCTTCTGCATGACCGTCCTCCTCATATTACCTAAAAATAGCGTAATATGCGGACGAACACACATACCTCGGTGACGCCGAAATATATTTTATAAATTTAGAATATGCGAATATCTTTAGATTATAAAAAATATCCGCCCGCATACTACCTTTTTAGAATAACTCATATTTACATTCTAGTCAATCAATAATTTCAGCAGGCGGACAAAACTAATACAAAACCATAGTATTATAATGTTTTATTATTCATCTCTAAATATATACTTTCACATTAAATAAAACAAAAAAAGGCAATGTAAAAAACATTGCCTTCAAATTAGCTTAGAAAAACTTAGAACGGAATATCATCATCCAAATCAGCACTGGGAGCTGCTGCGGGAGAAACATCCCAACCGGCGCCGGCAGAACCGGAGAAAACATCATTACCTCCTGCAGGAACACCATCCCCGCGCCCATCTAAAAGAACCAAGTTACCGGAATAATTTTGCAAAACAACTTCTGTAGTATATCTTTCACCACCGTTATTGTCTTCCCATTTACGTGTTTGCAATTGCCCTTCCAAATAAACTTTGGAACCTTTACGCAAATATTTTTCCGCAATATCTGCCAATTGAGGATTAAAAATAACCACCCGATGCCATTCCGTACGATCTTTACGTTCACCGGTTGCTTTATCTTTCCAAGTATCGGAAGTCGCAATATTCAAATTAACAATTTTAGCTCCGTTTGAAGTATTGCTCACCTTAGGATCAGCCCCCAAATTGCCAACTAAAATTACTTTATTTATACTACCAGCCATTTTACATTTACCTTATATCAAGTTTAATAAAATCTTCTCTGACTATATATTGATAAATTTCAGAAAGAAATAAAAAATCAATAAACCTGTGCATATTCTCCGTTCTGAATTTTATATATACTGTAGCTTATTGATTTTTCAGGATTGCCGTTAATGTACATCATTTCACCAAAAGCGGTATCAAGATGATTTTCATTAAGAGTTTTAACTAAATCATCATATTTCAATGAATTAGCCTTATTTACTAAATTTTTCCATAAATTAACTGCCGAATAACCGTAAACGCCAAGTCCACGAGGTTCCGCACCTTTGAGTCGAAGTTTAACCAAAGTTTCTGTAAAAGCCGGATTATTTTTCAACGATGGCAAAGCAAACATATAAGTTCCCTCGGCCAAATCTCCCATTAATTCCTGATAATCACCTTCAGCCTGATAACGACTTGTAAAAATAATCACTTCTTTATTAACATCTTTTAGTTCACGCGATAATTGAGCAATTTCTTCAGCCTTACCCAGAACATAAACAATATCATTACCGACTTTTAAGATATCCTCGGCCATTTTACCATAACCATCAGGATACTGATTAAAACTGTAAGACTTCAAAAATTGCAATTTTCCGTTTTGAGAAAATTCTTTCTGAACGGAAGTGGCAATTTCCATAACATTACGCATATCGCTATTATAAACCAAAGCAACATTTTTACCCATAAAATTATCTTGATAATACCTAAAGAAATCATGTCCCTGAGCAGAAACCGTCCCCACCATTTTAATCAAACCGGTATGTTTTTTTTCAGCAGAAGATTTTAGAGTAGCCATTGGTATAATTTGCAAAATCTTAGCATTTGAATAAATATCGGCAACCTCGTCAAATTTGTTGGGACAATATGGACCGATGACCGCATTCATCTTATAAGATTGAGAAATAGACATCATCTGAGCGGTAGAAACGGCAAATTTATCATCGCATTGATCGTCAACCACAACGAGTTTAATTTTTTCACCTTGAATTCCACCGTTTTCATTAATTTCATCAACAGCAATTCGCACCCCGCCAATCAATTCATCGCCAAATATCTGCAAAGAACCGACTCTTGGAGCAATCACAGCAAGATTAACATCTGCGTACGCCTCAAAACTAAAAAAGATTAAAGCACCGCATATAAATTTTCCGATATTTTTTAACATTTTTATAAAAAACCATATAAATTCAGCGGAAGATAATAACATCATGACAAATTTTTTCAAGTTTTTTTAACACAAAAATACGGCGTAACAAAAACTTAACAAATTTTTCTATTGATTCGACTCGTAAAACGTGATATATTTTGTCCATAAGCAAAAAAAATGATAAACCTCATATATCACTTTTAAGCTTATTTAGAATAAACCCCAAATATTCTAAAATCCCTCAGCCCTCGGCCCCCAACCGAGGGTACTTTTTTTTATTTTTCACACAAATAAATATTGACAAAAAAAATTTTTTTCTTCAAACTCAATCCCAGCATTAAAAATTAGTATTAACTTATAAATTTTCTAAAATTATGTTGATGAACGAAAGAAAAACTTTCTTTTATAATGAAAGTGATCAGGTAGCTCGCTGCTTTGCAAGCTGCTTTAAAATGAACGAAGAAGAAGTAGAGGCAACTCCGGCAATGATTATCGGGTTTAACGGAAGTGAATATTTACTGTCCGCGGACTGGATAATCAAGTCAAAAGCCGACAATAAAATCCTCGGCATTATGCCATTCTCTATGGCTCCCCAATATATGGGATTTACACCGGTTTATTCCGGCGTATCTTACAAAACAGGGCGCTTTGGAGAAACGCTGGCCTCTGAAGACACAGAACCCCAAGAACGCGACGCTATCTTGTTTATTGGGGAAACAAGAATTGAGTTTCCGCAAGGGAAACTGCTGATGATTCCCGTTAAAGACGGAGAAAAATTCATTGCTTGCGACTGCGAAGTTGTACGCAGTGAGCAAGAAAAAACAGGAACGTCCCTGTTTAAAATAATCATAAATGAGCATACACGCTACGCCGTGTACGAAAAAGGCCAAATAAGCCAAGCCTAAAAAAGCCCTTTGTACCATAAATAGGTACCAGGGCTTTTATTTTGTCCTCCCAATAAAATTATAGATTGACTCTTTGCGATAGATGGGGTATATTAAAAGAGTAACATGTAACGGAAACAAAGTCTAAAACCGCATATTACACCAGACTTTCTGTTATTTTCGGCGCCACCGAAAGTCTCCTGTTGCATGTTACCT
>CALXTS010000028.1 GCA_944391465.1 uncultured Alphaproteobacteria bacterium | reverse complement strand
AACATTTTAAGAAATCCTTTTTATTATGGTATGATGTCTATTAAAGGCAAGCTCATGCCTCATATTCATGGCAATATTATTAGTAAAGACTTGTTTGACCGTGTTCAAGAAGTATTAGATTCAAAACACAAAGAAGGTAAACGACAGCAACAATTATCCAAACATATTTATATTTTCAGAGGCTTAATAACTTGTGGCTGTTGCGGACACAAAGTCTTTTCAGATTATTGTACCAAACGTAGCAAATACATATATTTAAGATGTTACCATTGTAAAAATCCATCAGTTAATGAAAATATGATTTTGCAACAGCTTGAAGAAGAAGTCTTTAGCAAGATTATCTTGTCAAATCAAGAAATTAAACATTTACAAGATGAGTTAAACAAACATTTTGAAGAGAAAAGAATAAGAAATACCGAACTAAAAGAAGCTATTTTGAAAATCGTTGAAATCCTGGGCAATCTGTCATTATTTATGCAACAATCCGACAATAAAGCCAAAAATATATTGCTTAGCCTTTTACTCTCAAATTGCTCATTAAAAGACAAGAAACTAACCTATATTCTCAACAAACCTTTCAACTACCTCCTCACCACCCCTAATCATAAAGAATGGAAAGATATAATAATCAAACACTTAAAAGAGTTCAAAAAGATGGTACTGATGATAGAGAAAGTGTAAATATCGTGCATATAATTAAATACTATATTTCATCTTTCCATACTATTTTTGGGCAGTATGGTATTTATTTGATGCAAATTATTTTTTAAATACTTATTAACAATACCTTTTATTTTTGAGCTTACCAACTCAAAATTTCCCATATTACTAACTATAACACATCTACTTTTATTTCTTTCTGCAATATTTGAAAAAGCTTGTCTAGTAGTACGAAAATATTCTATTCCTTGTTTTTCATAAACATCTGGGGTTCCCCTTTCTGAAACTCTGCTAAGCGCAACATCTTCTTCGACATCCAACATTATAGTTAAATCTGGTTGAAAATCTCCTAAATATTTTTGTTTAATATCATCAAACTGCATACACACAGCATTATTACCTTCACCGTATCCATGAAATACTAAACTACTATCAAGGAACCTATCACAGATTATTATTGTTCCATCATCAAGAGCTGGTTTGAAAACTTTTTCAACTGTATCTGCCCGAGCTTTCATCGCATCTAAGCACTGTTTTAGAGGAGAAAAACTTCCTCTCTCTTTTTCTTTAACAATATTTTCTCTAACTTTTAAAGCATATGGAGTAGCTTTAAGGTCAGATGTTTTAAATACCTTATATCCACAACCAATCAAATACGTAGCAAGAGCATCTGCATGCGATGTTTTTCCAGCACCATCAATTCCTTCAAAAGTAATAAAAAATCCCTTATTGGTCTGAACATTGTTTTTATTTAAATTATTCTCATGAAAATTATAGTTTATACCTAGTGGATTACAAACTAAAGCCATATGTTCTAAGTTTAAATATCTACAAATAAGTGCGTCTACACCTAAGCCAAAGCTAGTAGATTTAGGTAAACCCCATTTAACATATGACATTTCATCAACATTTTCTAAGTTATTATCAATTTTTTGCTGTTGTAATGCTTCTTTTATTTTAGAATAATCAGTTTCATCTTGATAGCCATGTGCTGTAAATGCACCATTGACATACCATCGTATTTCTGTTCGTTGACCTCTGGCATTAGATTTAACCAAAGGATTGCGCACCGGTGTATTAATTAAGATTGTATTTTTAAATTCAGGTATCCTTCGTTGATATTTTATTCCCAATTTTTCTAGATTATTATAATCTACTATTTCAGGCACCCCCATAAGTTCAGATTCAAATCCATATTTTTTACCAAGAGAACCCATTAATTGACTTACTTTTGTTATAAATCTTAATATTTTCTGATTTGTGTAATTTAAGGCAACAAATTCCAAAGTACACATTTCTGGGTAATGTTTAGCATCAGGATTTTTATTAAAGAAAACATTATCTATTGTATATACTGACTTTAATAATATTGCAGAGGTTTGCTTTAGCTGATTTTCTGGTGTTATTCGCAAGTAGAACATATCTTCACCAGAAGCTCCTTTTGTTTGGAAAGGTGGTATAGCTGATCCTGTTCGTTCTTTTTCTAAAACACTACATTTTACATTTTCAAACTTTTCTTTTTCAAGTAATGTAGCCAACCTCTTAATAAATTCTTGTTTTAATTTATATAAATTAATTTGTTTGCCACCATTTCTAGCATTTATTTGTGCATATTTTAAATATCCTTTATCTTTTGGCTGAATATGATTTCCCGTTTCCCAAGTTTGACAAGGGCTAATCCAAAGACATTTATCTGCCTTAAATATTTGATTACCTTTTAAATTAGTTGCTACAGATCCATCTATTGCAAAGCAATCTCCAGATTTTAAAGGTTTCTTGCTAAAAATACCTTTATCAAACATTATTTGTTCTATTTTGCCACTATTTGTGTATGCATCTACAAATACAACTAATTTATGTTTTCTTATGTTTAACACTCTACAAATTTTTTTCAATATCAACCTCAACTATATTACTAAGGTATTTGAGTTGCTGTACGATCCGACCTGCACGAAATAATTTTTAACTCATCATTTTGAAAAACTATCGCAACACAATCATCAATGCTCCAGCCTTTTATATTTTTATCTTTAAGTCTATCATTTATTTTTTTCTTCTCATCCGGAGTTAACCAATTATAATGCGGAACACCAAAACCTTTTACAAAAGATAAACCGGGAACGATGTCAAGTTGTTCAATATTTTCAATATCATCCATATTATCGTAATATTCAAACCAACATATTGCACCCGCGGAGATACCAGATAGAACAATTCCTTTGTTGTAAGCCTCATATAAAAGTTTATCGACACCAAGCTCTTTCCATATCTTTAACATGAAAGTGGTATCCCCTCCACCAACATATATAATATCAGCTGAAAATATTTTGTATTTTATCTCATCATAAGAAATATTTGTTCCAATCAGATTTAAAGGTTCTACGCAGGAACAACCTAATCTATCTTTGAAATGAGTAGTTATTACATCAAGATAGCTTGTTTTATCATTTGATGCTGTTCCTATAAAAAGCATTTTAGGATTTTTTTTACCGGATGCGTCTACAATAAATTTATCAATTATTGTTGTTTCTATTTCTGTTTGGCAAGCCGTCCCGTCAGGAAGAATTTTTATTCTGCCAATTTCACCGCCACCAACTGCAACTATTGTTTTGTTATTCATTGGTTTTCTCTTTTTTCCTTATATTTTTTGCTTGAATAGAGTTACACTTTCTCATTGAGGGGGTTTGAGTTAAATCTTTAAAAGTTCCAAGCCCAGCTGAATATCTTACGATGTTTGATTTTTTAAATAGCTCGGTGTTTTGTATATTTAATTCATTATTTACTGCACCATTTTCTTGCAATAATTTCAATTCTTTAATAATTTTAATATTAGGATAGATTTCTGCATTTTTATTTTCTTTCAAAGCGTTAAAATATTCATAAGCATCAAAAATTCTTTTGATGGCTTCCTGTTTTTGTTCATATGAAGCATCTGTTTCAAAATATGCTTTTGCCAATAATCTTAAACTTCCCGGCAAATTTTCTATAGCTTCTGCGTTTAATACAGATATAGATTTTTGGTTTATTTCAAATTCTTCAATACGTTTTTTTACAGCTTCAGCTCGTTCTTCAACAGTTCCTGAAATCATTGTATATTTTATAGAATATTCATCTAAAAACTTTAGAATTTCATAATGTAAAATATCTTTGGTACCCTCATCTCCACGTGTAGCAAGTGATGCAAATTTTATATTTTTATCGCATACAAATACAATATCTTGTTCCTTATAAAAAGCAAGAGCTTTTTCTTTCAATATTGGAAAATCTCTACCAAAAGAATACTTATTACCTAAATAAAATATTAAAGGACCACTATCAATAAATAAGTATTTATTAGCCTCTTGTTCTTTTCTTTTTATATCATTCTCTTGAAGTTCTAGAGCTTCTAAAAAGAGTTCATTCTGAATATCTGTAACGACCATACCTCTTTTTATCATCAACTCTCTTATAAACTCTGGAGAATACGGCTCGCCATATAATTTTGCGCAATATTCACTGATTGTAGATTTACCAGTACTTGAAGCTCCCGAAAAATTTATTTTTAAGACTTTTTTATCGGAATTTTTACTATCTTGCATTTTCATATGATTTCTCTTTATTTATTAACAAGTTGTAGCTTTATATGTTAATGTGTTACATACCATAAATTGCAATATTTGTCAATTATTTTCACAAAAATGTTTTTTTATAAAAAATTAATTTGCAAGCCCTTATATTTTTATCTTTTAACTTTATATAATTATTAGATACACGAAAAAGTTGACATCGCTTGTTTATTGTGTTAATAAAGAGTTAAATTATTACATTGCACACAAGATTTATACATAACCAGCCTATATTTTTTATAGGGTAGTAAACTATAAGGATTTTTTATGCCAAAATTTGACAAAAAAGAGCTTGATAGAGTAAATGCATGGCCTTTTGAAGAAGCCAGAAAAATTTTACAAAGACTAGGAAATAAAGTACCCGAAAAAGGTTTTGTACTATTTGAAACAGGATATGGACCTTCTGGACTTCCCCACATTGGTACTTTCGGAGAAGTTGCAAGAACAAGTATGGTACGTTATGCTTTTGAACAATTGTCTGATATTCCAACAAAATTATATGCCTTCTCTGATGACATGGATGCTTTACGAAAGGTTCCAACAAATGTCCCCAACCAAGATATGTTGCAAAAATATATAGGGCATTCTTTATCTTCAATTCCTGACCCTTTTGGAAAGTATAATAGTTTTTCCGAACATAATAATAATATGTTACAAAAATTTTTAGATTCATATGGTTTTGATTATGAATTTAAAAGCTCTACTGATATGTACAAAAGCGGTATTTTTGATGAAAAATTAATTCGCGTTCTTGAAAACTATAATAAAATTATGGACATTATGCTACCCACTCTCGGAGAAGAACGCAGAAAAACATACAGTCCAATTATGCCAATATCTCCATCAACTGGTGAAGTATTACAAGTTCCACTTTTAAACGTAAATCCATCAAAAGGCACTATTGTATTTCAGGACGTTGACGGAAGAGAAGTTGAACAAAGTGTATTAAAAGGAAATGCAAAATTACAATGGAAGGCCGATTGGGCTATGCGCTGGGCCACTTTTGACGTAGATTACGAAATGTCTGGTAAAGATTTATTAGATTCAGTAAGATTATCAAGCAAAATAACCTCAAGACTAGGAGGAAGACCTCCTGTTGGCTTATCATACGAGCTATTTGTAGACGAGCAAGGACGTAAAATTTCAAAATCTATTGGCAATGGAATTAGCATTGAAGAATGGCTGAGATATGCCAATCCTGAAAGTTTGGCCTTATTTATGTATAAAAAGCCTACTTCTCAAAAAAAATTACATTTTGATGTTATTCCCAAACATGTAGAAGAATATTATCAATACTTAGGAGCTAGTAAGACTCAATCAGAATTACAAAGTCTCAACAATCCTGTAAGATATATTCACCGAGAACATGAGCTACCAAATGAACGTTTGCCAATGTCATATAATTTATTACTAAATTTAGCAAGTGTAGCTAATGCTGAATCTAAAGAAGAGTTGTGGAATTATATTAGTTCTTATAATAAGAATTTATCTCCAGAAAACTCTCCTACTCTTGACAAAATAGCTGGGTATGCAATTAATTACTATCAAGATTTTGTAAAACCAAATAAAAAATATAGAACGCCTACGGAAGAAGAAAAAGTTGTACTAAATGAAATCTCTGATGGATTAACTATTATTCAAGCACAACAACAATCAGAAAAAGATATTGAAACTCTAATATATGATATTGGTAAAAAACATTATGGGCAAGAAAAGCTTAAGGATTATTTTAAAATGCTTTATGAAACAATGTTAGGACAACAAGAAGGTCCTAGAATGGGAACTTTTATTGCTGTATATGGCATTGACAAAACTAAATCTTTGATTAATAAAACTATTAGAGATAATTCAAATAATGAATCTAAAATATTAAATCAACAAATCAAAAATAAATTGAAATATTCTCGTTAACCATATCAACTAAAAGCCTAGAGAATACTCTAGGCTTTTTTTTATGATTCGAACGTAACACTACCTGCGTAAGCAGGTAGATGTAGACATACCTGCCCAGCCGTTAGGCTTGCGAAGCCTTTGGGCAGGGCGAACGTAGTTCGGAACAGGTAATACCACTTGCGTTAGCTAGTGGAAGTTTATTTACATTAAACGTAGTGTTTGTCAGAGAAGTCTTAATAGCTACTTGAAGTTTTCCGTTTACATCAATCGCACTGCCTTCTGCTCCGGTAATTTCAAAAAGTTCTTTACCAGTGCCTGTACCAATTTTGTTGTTACCCATAAATGTTAATGTTTTTCCTTCGGCAATCTCCATCTTAGAATTTACATCGGAAGCCTCAGGAATTTCACTTTCATTTTCAGCAGCTTTATACAAAACCAAATTTGTACCTTCATCAAAAGTCAAGTTACCAACTTTAAACGCTGTTGAATCATTATCAATAATCAGACCACCATAATTCTGTACAACAGAAGAACCTCCGTCTCCTTGACTAATGGTTACATCTACTGCACTTAAATCTACAGCTGCATTTCGTGTTGAAGTCATATAACCTTCAACAGTCATCTTCGGTGTAGTGTCTCCGCTGGCTGTAAAAGAAGTATTTCCTTCAAAAGTTACAAAATCACGAAAAGTATTGTCGCCGGAAATAGTAATTGTTCCGGCATCCTTAAAACCAATACGCGTTGCATTTCCAACATGCTCTCCTACGGCCTCAAGGTCAAAAATAGCACTATCTATTGTTGAGTTAGCTGCTATATAGTTTGTTTTTCCTTGTTCGAGCTCAACCTTATCTGTATAAGAAACAGCCCAAACATTGGTTGCGTAGAAAGTTGCGACCAATGCTGTTGTAATTAAAAGTTTATTTTTCATACGATTTAACATCCTTTTCAATTTGTTAAAAAAAACCCGTCTTTAAAGGCGGGCGGATGTTCGAAAACCGTATAAGCTTAAACGGCTCGGCTTATTTGGCTGAGCCTTATTCGCCGACATCCGTCCATAAGAATCAGAAGTCGGCACAATTTTAAAGTCGTGTGCACACGACTAAGCTTATAAAAGGGTTTTCGACGCCCTAAGCAAAAATTTTGCTCAAAGTCATGTTACAAAAGAAATATTTGATAATCAAGTAAAATCTCTAAAAATATTATTTAATAGAAAATATCTCTATCTAATGCTTGTAAATAATAGAAAACTAAGTGCTTCAAATATTGTTTATAACATTATTTCTGATTCTCTATCTGCATATGATGTTTTCTATAAAAATGTAATAATTCGGCCTTAAATTTTCAATATTGCCAAAAATATTTGACAAAATTTTTGATATATGATAGTTTATGTTTGTTATATGTAAAATTATTTAGACTATTATCATCAACAGCGGTTGCACTGAGGTAGTCAATGTCTAACGATAAAACCTGTGAAAAAAATGAAAAAAGAGAAAAACATTCAGAAAGTAAGTTTTAAACTTTCTGATCAATGGTACGATAGCACTATTGACTTAAAAAGAGTGTACTCATCTGTACACTCAAATGCTAAAAGCTACGGTTCGTCAGCCAACCAATTAGTAAACGAAATGTTTGCCAATCTTTTGGAACTGGCTTTTCAGAAAAAGATTAAGCTGACATCTCCGTTTACCATAACGGATTATGGCTGTGGGCAAAGTAAAGCAGTCAATATCTTGGCGGAAGTTGTTGCTGCAAATGCGGAAAAAATCGCCGTTTTACTTGAAATAGGCAAAAGTTTCAATGAGATTATGAAAGAAATGTCGCCTAAAATCAAAAAGGCCGACGAAAAAGCAATCTCATTTTTGCCCGCCCAAAGCGTCTACGGCCAGATTTTGGTTCAGCGCTACGACATCGGCATACCTGAGTATTCTGAAAAGCCTGAGAAAAAAGCAGATGTTGTCTTCTGCAACGATGTGTTTGAACACATTCCCGAGGCTGAAATTCCTGTTTTTATTGGCGGACTTGAAGAGGCCGGTAAATATATCTTTGCCTCTATCTCTTTAAGAGATGCGGTCAACTACATGGCTATTCCTGAAAAAATGCTTTGGGAAAATGCTCAAAAAGTTGACATGCCAAGCGGGATAATTCTGACTAAAGATGATTCAGGAGATTATATCTTCTCACTTCATGTCAGTATTTTACCGCAAGAGAGATGGCAAGAGATTTTAGGCAAGAACTGGCGACTGTTGCCAGCACAAGACTACACCGCCGTATCGGCTATGAATTTCCAACCATCGGCAGAATATCAGGCTTCTAAAAGAGAACTGATTTCTCAGCTCGGGTTTGCGGATTTCATCCCCTTCCCGACCAAGTTGGGCAGCCGATATGAAAAGGATCCAATTCTTTGGAGAAGAACAGCTCTCATGCAGCCTCAAAAGCATATTCAAAAATTGAATGCTTTGGAAGGTTATCCTGAGAGTACATTCAAAGAAAAGGAACGCCAAGAAAGTCTTGACTTCTTTGCCTATATCGGCGCAAAAGTCAGAAAAGAAAACGGCATTTGGCGTATTGAAGAAATGCCTGATTTCTTGGATAAGCTGACTTGCCTGGAAGTACTCAGCAAGACTGACGCCGCTACCGACGCCGAAGTGCAAGAAAACGCGAAAAAAATCATAAGACTTGGGTTTTAATACAACCCAAGTCTTATATATGTTAAACATTAATAATAATTATTATGGAATTTGTAAAAAGACAGTTGGCCAATTTAGCGGCTGACTTAAAAAAGAACGAGAAACAATTTATTAATGATTTTATGTCATTTTCAGCTGACTCACGCTTTACGGCAGAAAATGCAAAAAAAATCATTGAATTTTTAACAGACCCTCAAAATCATAAAATCAGCTCTACAGAGTTGATCGACGGTTTGAAAGTCAACATTGACTTGACAACCTTAAAAAATGAAGAAGAGGTCTTTCCGGAAGCGCACCACCGTTTCCATGATATACATATTCCGACTTTCACAGAAGGAATGTTTATATTATCAGCGGCGGACACATTGCCGGTAAAAAAAGAATTTGATGATGCAAAAGACATTGGTTTTTACATTAAACCAAATGGTGCTTTTGCATCAAAGATTGAAAAAAACACATGGAAATTCATTCCAGCAGGAGTTTATCATGGCCCTCTTTTCGGAGGTTTTGAAACATCTGTGGAAAATTATTTCCTACAAAACGGCTTGCGGAGAGTGGTTAAGATATGCATAAAGATTGAGCGAGATTAAACCTGCTTTCCAAATTCTGCTCCTTGACAGTCATCTGTCTTGGAGCTTTTTTTATGTTTATTTATCTTGGTTGACAATCATTAATATACATGATTATTATGCCTTAATAAAAAAACAGAAGTATTAGGAGTTAAGATGTCTTTTTTACAAATTTCAATCGGTTTAATCATAACTTTTTTCATGACATTGCGTCCTTTTGTTTATAAGCCGGTTGCTCTAAAATTTCCTATTTCTGTTTCTGCGCAATTTACTTCCTTTTGGTTGGTTTTAGGGTTAGTTATAACTTGTCCGATTTATGGATATTTATTTGCTGACAATATGCATAAAATTGTTAGCTCGCCTTTTGTCTTTCTTAGCATTATCAAAGGGATTTTTTTAACTTGGATGATTAATGCCCAACAGATGGTGAATAAGGAAAGTACATCTTCATCGGTATTTTCGGGATTTATTGCTTTGGCTGTCGGCTCATTAATCAACAATATTTTCTTTAATGAAGGTCTTAAAATCTTTCAAATTTTATGTATTGCAGCTCTTGGTTTTTTAGGTGTTTTATTTTATTTTTTCGGAGATTCAAAGAATCTTTCGGTTCGCGGGAAAAATGCCTTTATGGTTACAATATTTTTAACATCTTCTTATTGCGTTATTGATCATTTAACAATACCTGAAATCGGATGGTACCCGCATTTATTTATTTCATCACTTGCTTTTCTGTTATCCTCTGTTTGGAAAAATTTTTCATGGCAAAATTTTAAAATCATATTTTCAACTCGTATTATAATTATTGCCGGTATTATTTATACGGTGTCTGAATTTTTAATCATCTACAGTTTAACGAATATTCTTCCGGTTTCTTTTGCTAATTTATTTATGCGGATTTCCATTCCCGTTATTATGGTTATTTCTGCCTTAAAATATAAAGAGCAAAGTTGGCAAAAACAGTTGGCTTTCGGCTCTTGTGCCATCATTCTTTCCATGCCGTTATTTTTATTTAACTAGGCGAAACTTTTTATTGTTTTTTGCTTAAAATTTTTATATCCTTTTTTTGTCTTTATTTTTTTCGGAGATAAATTTGTCATGATTATAAAAAATATTTTTTGGGATGTTGACGGCGTTTTGGCTAACTTGAATTTTGCTTATTATAACTTTTTAACCAAGCACCCCAAATATGCTCCAAAATACGGAAATATAAAATGGGAGGATTTGCCCAAAGTATTGCCTATTCAGCCCAAATACGGCGCATTGGAACTTAAAACTCATCCTGAATTGGGTGTTGAGATGGATTATGATTTTTGTCATTCTCCCGAGTTTTTTACTAATCGTCCCCTTTATCCTCATGTAATTGAAACATTAAAAGAATTTCATCAGAAAGGATACAGACAATTTACGATGTCGGCAACATTTGATGTTGAAACAAAAAAGCGTTTCTTAAATCAACTTCTTGGTGAAGTTACGGATTTTCTGACAATTGAATGTGTTCAACACGGAAAGTTTATGCATGATTCCGCTAAAGAAGATATGTTGAAACATTGTTTTCAAAAATATGGATTAAAGGCTGATGAAACTATTTTGGTTGATGATCGAATTTATAACCAATATGCAACTATAAATGTTGGGGCTCATCCTATTCGTTATCGATGTGAATTTACGACCGATTTACCCGAAGATTTAAAATGGGTTCCGGAGGTTAAAAGCCTTGATGAATTAAAAGAATGGTTGGAAAATAACACAACAATGAATTAAAATACAAAAAATCCCCCCTTGAAATGCAGTTTGCAATTCAGGGGGGGCTTTTTTAGAAGAGTTTATTGTAATAAGCCTCTTCTATTTCCCTTTTCAGGGCAAGCATCTCAGTCTCTTTGTTAAAACCGATAGCTTCAATGTTGTAGCCTTCCTCTCGGTAGGCTTGAGCAATGTCTGCCCAATCTTCTACCCCTTCCGTATTATACAGAATGATTTGAGGTATCTCAGGCAGGCAGGTTAACATGAGCCATGTGTGGGTTCCTGCTATTCCCACAGAAGCATCCATTTGCCTGTAGAAGTTATACAGGCGGATGTGAGGCACACCTCTGATTCCCCACACCTCTTTTTCTTCACGGTATCCTGGGGCATCACCCTCGAATTCCTCAATCAAGTTGACGGCATCTTCACCGTCTTTCTCTTTGTTAAAGTGCTGTCCTAATTCAGGAAGCACTTCATCATCATCCTTGAGGCAAGAGAACACCTCCGGAGATACTGATTGTTGCCCTGCAGAAAGACCGCACTGGCCGTCCGTAATCAGCTTGGCCGGAACGAAATGAACTTTCACTTTGTCCGTTTCTGCAAGATTTTTGAACTGCGGCAGATCTTCTGTCAAGGTTGGAACAAGTTTTACTCTAGCGAGACCTCTCCACATCTCGTGGGTGATCTCCCGCTTGAGAATGCTTTCCCTTACGTTCCAGCATTCTGTTTTTCCATCCCATAATTGCAGGTTATTGTAGAATGGTTTGAATTTTGCTAATATCTGCTCATCCTGAGCAAATACCTGTTCAAACCCTGCTGCAATTGCCAAGCCAAGGCTAGCAAAGCCGTGTCCAAACCCCTCTGTGATGAGGGCACCTTCATACTGGCTCAAAAGAGCTTCGAAGGATTTTCTTTTTTTGTCCATATTTTTATGATTTTGTGAGGGGCGGTCCCCTCTGGTTTGACAATATGTGGCCTTGCAATCATTTTTGATTCAATAATAGCCACAATAATTTTTTTCATCTGGGTAATAATATATCATAAAATATTGGTTAGCACAACACTTTTTTTTCGAAAAAAGACAAAAAAGCATTTTTTATACAAAATTATTCCGTTTTATTTTAACTGTTTCTTTATAAAAACATGCTTAAACTATGTAATATTGTGTGTTTTATTTTTTACGAGGATATTATATCATGACTAAGACTGATTTTTCTCTGATGGCTTTAGGAACACCTAATACGGGAGAGCTAAATCAAATTTACGGCGCTTTTAAGGCTCTGGAAGAATTGACCGGAAACTCTTATGATTATGATAAAATGTTCTTGCTCCCCTTAAATGTTAATTCCGTGCACGAACAAAAAAATAAAATGGTTCTCTCTGAATACCCAGATTATCCTTCATTTAAAGATGAAATTTTTAAAATGCTTGATCGGCACTTGGCTCAACTCAAAAACCCTCCCAGAGTTTTTATTACCGTTTATACTCAATTGGAAAATTATGTTGCCGGAAAGAATATTGACGCCGTTTGTCAAGCCGTAAAAGAATATTATAAAGAACACCATCTCGGTAATATTCTGACCACCGTCCTTACAAGCCGCGCTCACAAGTATAAATATGTCGATCTTATTAATGTTCCCAAACATTTGCTCACGCTCAGATCTCGTATCAGATTACTCAGAAAGCCGTCCTTGAGAAAAAAAGTGTTGGTTACTGTCGGTATCATCAATAACCTCAGCCAAAAGCGCATTAAGGAAATGAAAAAAGAACTTTTGGATAATTTAAAAACCTTCCAAAATGATGAAACACTAAAATCTCAAATAGATAAACTTAATCATTTTATCTCCGCTCCTAAAAAGATAGTTGTTTGTTTGGGTGGGCGTGTTGACGGACCTGAAATAAACTTTAATATTCAGTTTGCAAAAAAACTGTTCTCCGATGCTGAGAAAATGACTAAAATCGGTTATAGCGCCGTTTTTGTTAATGGTCCGAGAACCCCCAATGATGTTTGCGATTTCATTTATGAACAAAGCCTGAATAATCCTGATATTGTTTTCCATAACTGTAAAAATATTGCTCAATCTCTTGAAGATAGGCAACCAAATCGTTGGAGAATTTATTCCGGAAAGTATGAAGATGTCTTTTCTGATATGAAAAAAATCGGAAATATCTACCCCGGTATTTTGGGGTTTGATAATTTATTGGCTGTTCATACAATGGATTCATATGCCGGTTGTGAAACAGCTAATGCGGCCGTAAATACGGCAATTTGCAGTAAAGGGCTTTATATTGATCCGGATATTCGTCGCGATTGCTATAATATGTATCAGTTATTGTGTCCGCAATACGCTATTGATTGGGACGAGTTTATTTATTTTAGCCAGAACATGAAAGTTGAGCCTAAAGATTTGCAGCCTAAAGTACTTTCCAGTCCTTTAAGAGTATTTGCAGAGAATGTCTTGAATAAAATGGCTAAATAAATTAATGCACCCACGGAGAAACTTTTCGCAAAATTTCTTCGACGAGACATTTAACATCTATCTTTTTGGGCGTATTGTTTAAGTCTATTTCTACCTCAAAACAGGCTTGAATTTTTGCTAAAGACACCGTTTTTAACAAGGCGGTCAGAACCAGTGCCTCAAAAGCATTATGCGCCTTATATTTATTTTTGGGAGATGCAGTTTCTTTGTATTTTAAGCTCATCATATTCTTCAAATAATCAGATTTGATATCCAGTCCTAGATAACCAAGATCTGAAATATTTCTATATATTTCTTCAGGCGTTTTATCTATAAGCTGTAAAACGTATTTTACTGCAATTGTTAGCGCTAGATACGGTTTATAACTCTCTCTTGATTTTTCTAAATCTTTGACCTTAAAAACAACGTAATCAAGATTGCTTTGGTTCTGAATAGACTCTGCAAATAATGCCACCGAAAATTTATTTATTGAAAAATCCTTATCAACAGATTTAACAATCACGGACTTATGCTCTGAATAAGATTTAATAAAATTCTGTGCCAAATTCATATAGTCTGTCCAACTTGACATCTTTGCTTTTATATCGACGCAAGGAAACATCTCTCCGCAAAAAGTATCGTCTGCTTTGGAATCAAACACAATATCTATCATTTCTTACTCTCATCTATTCTAGTTCACACCCGATGTTTTAATGATTATATGTTTTATATTTTCAGATATCAATTTTTATTTTTTATTTGCAAAAATTTTTCTCTTTGTTTGATAAAACCCCTGATTTTTTTTAGAAATCAAGGGTTCTTTTATTTACTTCTTGTTTTATAGATTATTTTAGGTTGCTATTGAAAAAATTTGTAATTTTTTCAAATGGTATTTTCTCAAGATTATCATACAAATCAACATGATTAGCGTTTGGAATAATCATTAGTTCTTTGTTTGTTCCCGTTAATTTTTTATAAGCATCCTCACTAAAATAACGACTATGCGCATTTTCTCCATGTAACATTAAAACCGCACTTTTAATTTCATTGCTATAACTCAACAAAGGCATGTTCATAAATGAAAGAGAAGATGTCATATTCCAACCGCCGGTAGAATTAATTGAACGTTTGTGATAACCGCGTTTGGTTTTGTAATAACCATAATAATCTTTAACAAATTGAGGTTCATTACCGCTTAGATTGTCAGGAAGTCCGTCAGCTATAGCGTAGCTACCGTTTTTGAAATCTTCTGTTCTTTGTGCATTTAATTTTTGTTTGAGTTGGTAACGCTGTTCGGCATCCATTGCATCAAAGTATCCGTTGGCATTTACTCGACTCATATCATACATGGTTGAGGTAACAACTGCTTTTATTCTTGTATCCATTGCGGCTGCATTTAATCCCATTCCGCCAAATCCGCAAATGCCTATAATTCCTATTTTATCTGCATCTACTTGCGGCAATGAGCTTAAATAATCTACTGCGGCGCTGAAATCTTCCGTATTAATATCCGGAGATGCAACATTACGCGGTTCCCCTTTGCTTTCTCCTGTAAATGACGGATCAAATGCCAGAGTTATAAATCCCTGCTCTGCCATTTTCTGTGCATACAACCCTGAGGCTTGTTCTTTTACGGCACCAAATGGTCCGGATACTGCAATCGCCGGTAGCTTGTTTGTATTTTTTTGTTTTGGGATGTATAAATCTCCAATCAGCGTTATTCCGTATCTGTTCTTAAAACTTACTTTTTTGATATCAACATGTTCACTTTTGATAAATGTTTTATCCCATATTTGGGAGCGGTAAACTTTTATACTTATTCCTAAAATTAGAACTAATCCGATTAACAACATTAAAGTCAGTTTCATTTTTTTCTCCTTATGAAATTAGATCTTTTCGGAGTTTAAAGTTTAGAGTTTACTCTAAGTCAAGCGTTTTTTTATAATGTTTTACAAAAAAAAGAGTTCCTTTCGGAACCCCTTTTCTTTCGACTTAATCTATCATTGTTTTAGCATGTTCTTTCAATTTTTCCAAAACATCGGCTTTAGGCGTATATTTTTCTTCAAACGGAGCTATGGTTTCCCAGCCAAGCTGTTCAAATACCGCTTGTATTTGATTAACAACACCGCCCTTCCATCCATATGAACCAAATGCAAAACCTTTTTTATTTTTGGGTTGCAAACCTTTCATATAAGTTACAAAAGCAGCCACACGCGGAAACATCTCGTTATTTAATGTCGGGGTTCCGATTGCAACATATTTGGCATCAATGAAATCGGTTATAACATCTGAAACGGCACATTCCGTCAAACAACGTTTAACAACCGGAATTCCGGCATCTTCAAATACCGAGGCTATAACACTCGCCAATTTGGCAGTTGCTCCCCACATCGTATCATAAACAACAACCGCCTTACCTTCATTTTGTCCACATGCCCAACGGCAATACAAATCCAAAATTGTTTTAACTTCCTTTTCTCCTTGCCAAATGCATCCGTGAGACGGAGCTATCATCTCAATATCCAAGCCTAAATCATTTGCCGTATTTAAGGCTTTTTGCGCTTGCGCTCCGTATGGGAAAAGAATATTGGCATAATATCTTTTGGCTTCCTCACAAACAACATCAAACGGGGCATCTTTTACAAACAGAGCGTCAGAGCAATAATGCTGTCCAAAGCCGTCATTTGAAAGAAGAATTTTATCTTCCGGAATATATGTCATCATAGAATCCGGCCAGTGCAACATCGGCGTGGTGACAAATGAAAGCGTGCGTTTGCCGATAGAAATGCTATCTCCGGTTTTTACGATTTGATATTCCCAACCCGTTGTATCAAAGTGGTCTTCCAAGGCCTTTTTACCGGCAGCATTGGTTATTATTTTTGCTTGCGGAGCCAGTTTCATGATATCGGGGATATTACCGGAGTGATCCATCTCAACGTGGTTGACTACAACATATTCTATTTTTGAAAAATCCACCAAACTTTTTATTCGAGAGATATTTTCTTCTGAAAGATAGTGTTTGACGCCGTCAACCAAGGTTATTTTTTCATCCATTATAAGATATGAATTGTAGGTTGAGCCTCTGGGGGTGTTGTATCCGTGAAACTCTCTTAAATTCCAATCTTTTACACCTACCCAATAAATCTCATTTTTTACCAATTTTGCTTCCATTGTTCTCTCCTTATAAATAATTCTTTGTTATATATAATCAGAAAAAAAATTATTGACAATAGCATTAAATTATTTATAAACAATAATAGTAATCATTATCAGATTATAGGAACATCATGAAATATTCAAAACAAAGAGAACAAATTCTTGAAACACTTAAAAATAACTGTATTCATCCAACTGCTGAACAGGTCTATTCTTTGATGAAATCTCAGATGCCTAATATCAGTCTGGCTACGGTTTATCGTAACCTTAATCAGTTGGCTGAAAACGGCGTTATTCTTAAGATTGACAGCTTGGACGGGACTGCTCGTTTTGATTATTGTCGTGAACAGCATTATCATTTTATTTGCACAAAATGTAATAAAGTGTATGATGTTCCTCATAATGTTGCTCCAGAATTGCTTAAAAACGTTCAGGAACAAACAGGTTTAACGGTTGATAGTTGCGAAATCTCTTTCAGAGGGATCTGTCCCGATTGTCAACAAAATATAAAACATTAATTTTCGGAGATATAAAATGGAACTTAAGGGCTCTAAAACAGAAAAAAACTTAATGGAAGCATTTGCCGGAGAATCTCAGGCTCGCAATAAATATACTTATTATGCTTCTAAAGCAAAAAAAGAAGGATTCAACCAAATTGCCGAAATTTTTGAAATTACTGCCGGAAATGAAAAAGAACATGCCAAACTATGGTTCAAATACCTCCACAACGGCGAAGTTCCTTCTACTATGGAAAATCTTAAAGATGCTGCTGCCGGTGAAAATTATGAATGGACAGATATGTATGACCGCATGGCTAAAGAAGCTCGTGAAGAAGGTTTCAATGAGATTGCAGCTAAGTTTGAAATGGTCGGAAAAATTGAGAAATTACATGAAGAAAGATATCGTAAACTGTTAGCCAACGTTGAAACCGGACGCGTTTTTGAACGTGATGGAAAAATCATGTGGGAATGCGCTAACTGCGGCTACGTTTGTGAATTGGAGAAAGCTCCTCTTAAATGTCCGGTTTGCGATCACCCGCAATCTTATTTCTTTGAAAGAAAAGAAAACTATTAATCTTTTGATTATATAAAAATAAAGTCCGTTTTATAAAACGGACTTTATTTTTATGATTTTGGTTATTTTATTTCTTATCACCTTTTTCATCACCTTTTTCTACAGAGACGGTTATGCAGACACCGGCACAATCGACGCCTGCTTTCTTAAACATTTCATCCTCTGATGTATCAATACTCGGAACTTCTAATTCTCGATTTTTCAGCTCTTTTGCCGTTTCATCGCGGATTAATTTGACGATTTCACATCCGGGAAACACATCACAACTAATCTCTCTGGTTCCAACATAGGCACATTCTTTTGGGTTTACGCAATGCGAACAATGGCGTCCACTCGGCTCTAGTTTTTTGAGCACGTTATGGTGCATCAGCATCAATTCCAAATTATCTCTCTCCTTTATATCTTTCTTTATAAAGTCTATTTCCTCTTCTTTTTGTTTGAGGTTTTCTTCAGAGGAAAGACTTTTCAGACGTCTTTTTATCATATATGTTCTTAGCATATAGCCGAGGCCGCCAAATACCAACATTAGCACACCACCTGCGGCAAGAGCATAATACCAAGCCAGTTCAAGACTCAATCCTATAAAGACGCCGGTCACAAAGGAATATAAAACAATACCAAGTTCATCTTCATACTTAAAAAAAGTTTTGGGCGCATATTTTTCTGCCACATATTGGATTGGAAACAGAGAGAATAAAAATACAACCAACATGATAATCCACATAATCAGCTTGTATTTTACCTCTTGATTATCAAGCAAATAAACCGGATATAAAAGTCCTACCAATATTGCCGAATAAATACACATGCGAACCACACACCAGAAATAAAATTTCCAATTTTTTTTCTGTTTTCTGATAAGAGACAGAAAAACTTTTCCCATGCAATTCGCTAAACTTTTTGCTCCAAATAATAACGCTGCAAACAACACGCAGCAAAACAAAATTCCTAATACTTTCATAACATGATTATTTAAAAATTATACATTTTCTACGGAAGGTAGTATTGGCATGTTTTTGTCTAAAAATCAAGCAAAAAAAAGACCTGAATTTATCAGGTCTTTTTTAATTGATATAATCAAATAAATTACAGCAATTTCAAATCACCAGCAACGGTTTTTTCTCTTTCGGTCATGAGTTCGTAGCTGATTTTTGCGCCTTCATCCAAAGAACGAAGTCCGGCTTTTTGAACGGCTGAGATATGTACAAATACATCGTTTCCGCCTTCATCCGGAGTAATAAAGCCATAACCTTTTTTCTTGTTAAACCATTTAACTGTTCCTGTTGCCATAATACTATTCCTTTTAATAACAGGTTGAACCAATAACCAAGGTGTTCTGATGTCTAATAACGCCGATATTATTGGTATCAACAAGTATTTTAGAGTACTTTTAGCCAGCAGATCTTAGTTACGTTTTTTAGTTTATCTCAACTATTTTACTTTGCAAGCAATATTTGATGAAATTTTCAGAGCGCGGGTTGTAATGCCAATAATCATGATTATTGTTAAATTGCAGAGAAATTTTTATTTAGAGAAAGGAAAAACGTAATGAAAATACAGGCTTTTTTGGCAGCGGCAATTTTACCTGGGATTTTATTATTTAATGCTGCAAATGCGCAAGCTCAGCGAAAAAACACAACTTCTCATGATGTTAAACCTGTTGAGCTTAATGCCACAACCTTAACGGAAAATGACGCGCAAGCGCCGGATAATATAAAAGAAAAAAAGCATCATAAGAACAAACATAAAAAGGACAAATGCGAATGTAAAGGAGAGAATAAATCCACAAATTGTGATTGTCCCAAAAAAGAAAAACACGATAAACATAAAAATAAAATGAATAAACATCATCAAAATATTCAAGAAGAAAGTGAAGAAATCAACCAAGCCTATTTAAAAGCGATAAAAAAAATCCAAAAGTCAGATTTTAATGATGAACAGAAAGTTTTATTAACCATGCAGGCGGAGGAAAATAAAAATCTGGCTTTAAAACAACTTCAGGAAAGAGAAGCGCTTAATAAAAAACATATGCAACAACGAGCTAAAGCAGATTTTCAGCCTCTGATGAAAGAAAAAGCAAATAAAAAAGCCGTTAAAAAAGTTGATGATATAGATTAAAAATTATGGGGTTCCGGCTGAGAACCCCGATTTTTTATCATCTCTGCATATCACATCTATATTCTATTAAAGTTCCAAAATTCCACTGACCGCCGCCATTACTAAAACTACCGAGTATATAGGCATCCCATTTTTGTATACCTTCTGCGCAGTAAAAACAATCCTTATCTCCGGATTTTCCACCCCAACATTTTGGCGAATTGCATCTGATAGATGTGCTTCCTCTCAAGCAAGGTTTTTCGGAGCATGAGAATTTTTTAGGGTCTGTCGGGCAAGCCGTGCATATCCAACCATCTCCTTTGGGTG
>CALXTS010000027.1 GCA_944391465.1 uncultured Alphaproteobacteria bacterium | reverse complement strand
TCCGTTACATGTTACTCTTTTAATATACCCCATCTATCGCAAAGAGTCAATCTATAATTTTATTGGGAGGACAAAATGTTTTGCCTAATAATTTCAAATTTGTGTTTATTATGCTAAAAAAAACAGCCTCGTTTTTTCAAACGAGGCTGTTTTTTCTTAAATTGACTTCTAGTCTTTATTGCTTTCTTCTTCACGAGCTTTGGCTGCTGCTGTCAAGTCATCAGCAATTCGTGCAGAACGACCACGTAATGCGCGCAAGAAATAAAGTTTTGCACGGCGAATCTTACCAATACGAGAAACTTCAATCTTTGCTACATTCGGAGAATAAAGCGGAAATACTCTTTCTACACCTTCTCCAAATGAAATTTTTCTTACTGTGAATGATGAATTTAATCCGTCATTCTTACGAGCTATGCATACGCCTTCATAAACCTGAATACGTTCACGATCACCCTCTTTTACCTTCGTGTGAATCTTTAATGTATCACCGGGTTTGAAGTTCGGGATGTTTTTTCCCTCTGTGAGCTTTGCAATTTGCTCTTTCTCTATGTTTTCAATAACGTTCATTATTTTACCCTTTTTTTTAATTTATAAACCTTTTATACCTAATCCCTTTTGGAATCAAGATATTTCTTCCATAAATCGGGACGGTTTTGTTGCGTCGTTTTTTCTGATTCCTGTAACCGCCAATCTGCTATATTACGGTGATGTCCACTCATCAGTACATCTGGAACAGTTCTACCTTCCCAGGTTATCGGGCGGGTGTATTGGGGATGTTCCAGCAGATGGTCTTCAAAACTTTCATGCTCTATTGATTCTTGATTGCCTAAAACTCCGGGACGTAATCGGATTACCGCATCTAACAAAATTTGAGCTGCCTGCTCGCCTCCCGTTAAAATATAGTCTCCTATGCTAATGTCTTCCGCTCCGTATGCGTCTAAAACCCTTTGATCTATCCCTTCAAACCGGCTACAAATTATACTCAAGTTATCTTCTTTTGATAATTCTTTTACCAGTTCTTGCGTTAAAGGGCGTCCCCTCGGGCTCATGTTCAGCAAACGTCCGCCTTGATAATTGGCCTTTAGAGCCTCTCCCAAGACGTCAGCACGCATAATCATTCCGGCTCCGCCGCCGCAAGGCGTATCATCTACCGAACCATGCTTGTCAAACGCATAATCCCTGATGTTTACGGTTTCGTATGACCATAACCCTTTTTCAAGAGCGCGTCCGGTTAAGGAATATCCCAAAAATCCGGGGAATAGCTCCGGAAATATTGTAAAAACCTTAACTTTCAATCTTTTCTCCCGCCTCGTCGTCCGGGGCAAATTGAATCATTTTAACAATAATATAACCATCTTTAATTTTGATTTCCGGAACATATTGCTTGGTAAATGGAAGCATCTCGCTCCCGCCTTCCGAAAATCTAATCTCTATTAAATCTCCGGCTCCAAAGTTGTATATCGCATCTACCTTTCCGATTACTTCTCCCGAAGCATTCTCTTTTACATCCAAACCAATCAAGTCTGTATGGTAAAATTCTTCTTCTCCGAGTTCGGGCAGGACGTCTCTGTTTACATAAAGCTCCGTACCTATCAGTGTTTCGGCTGTGTTGCGATCTTCAACTCCTTTAATCTTTACTCGCAAAAGTTCCTTTGAGTGTCCTACGATTTTGACTGAATACTTCTTATCGCCTTTTTTGTTCTCTACATCTCCATAGTTTTGAAGCGCACGCTCATCTTCCGTAAAACTTTTTACTTTTACTTCTCCTTTTATGCCGTGAACCCCTACGATGGCGCCTAAACAAATCCGGTTATTTGTTGTCATGTCAAAATCTTTCAGAAACTAATTATTCGGCAGAAGTTTCCTCAGCCGGTGTAGCTGCTGCTTCAGCGGCGGCTTTGGCTTTTTCTTCTTTTTCTTTTAATCTTTCCTGAGCCTTAGCTTTCGGTGCAGATTTTTGCGGTTGGTTGCGAAGTGCCGGTTTGTTTACCAAGCCAAGATTAGACAATAATTTCTCTAATCTCTCGGTCGGTTGAGCACCTTGTGACAACCAATATTTTACTCTTTCTTCATTGATAACGAATCTGTCTGCGTGGTCTTGCGGAAGCATCGGATTATATGAACCCAATCTTTCAATAAATCTTCCGTCACGAGGAGCGCGCTGATCAGCGGCAACTACTTTGTAAAACGGACGTTTTTTTGATCCACCACGAGACAGTCTGATACGTACTGACATTTATTATTTTCCTTTCTTTTTTATTAAATATGAAGCTCCGTTAAAACGGAAACTTCGGTCCTTTTCCGCCGGGAAAAGGAAAACCTCCTCCCATCGGAAGATTCTTTAACATGGACGGATTAAGCATATTTTTCATGCCTCCTGTCCGTCCCATTTTTTTCATCATTCCGGCCATTTGCTCATAAGATTTGAGCAATTTATTGACCTCATGAACTTCTACTCCGGAACCCGCAGCAATTCTTTTCTTGCGCGAGGCCTTTATTATATCGGGATTTCTTCTTTCCGCTTTGGTCATGGAAAGAATTATCGCCTCTTGTTTTTTTATCAGATTGTCTCCTATTCCGGAGTTTTCAATCTGACTCTTAAATTTAGACAATCCAGGTATCATTCCTATTAAACTACCCAGAGAGCCTAACTTTTGAACCTGTCTTAACTGGTTGAGCATGTCTTCTAAGTCAAATTTGCCTTTCAGCATCTTTGCAGCCATCTGTTCTGCTTCTTGTCTATCTACTTTCTCTATGGCTTTTTCAACTAAAGATACGACATCTCCTTGTCCTAAAATCCTTCCGGCTAAACGATCCGGATAAAACTCTTCAATTTCATCTATCTTTTCGCCTGTTCCCAAATATTTTATCGGAACATCGGCAACCATTTTCATAGACAATGCCGCTCCGGCTCTTGCCGAACCATCTATTCTGGTTAAAACCAATCCCGTAACACCGACTTGCTCTTTAAACTCTTTGGCTACAACACATGCATCTTGACCTATCATTGCATCTGCGACCAACAAAACCTCTGTCGGATTTGCGATTTTTTTAACCTCAACAACCTCATCCATCAAATCTTTGTCTATATGCAAACGGCCGGCTGAGTCTAATATAATAACATCAAATCCGCCTTTTTTGGCATATTCTATCGCTCTTTTGGTTGTAGCGGTCGGTTTTTCCCCTTTGATTATCTCCAGACTCTCAACATTAATTTGCTTACCAAGTTGTGCCAATTGCTCTTGAGCGGCCGGACGATATATGTCCAATGAGACCAACAGAACTTTCTTTTTATTTTTGTTTTTTAATCTGTTGGCAATCTTTGCTGCCGATGTTGTTTTTCCGGAACCTTGCAAACCTACCATCAAAATACATACCGGCGGAACAGCATTAAGGTTTAGTTCTGAGGCCTGTTCGCCTAAAACTTTTACCAACTCGTCATGGACTATTTTTATAACCATTTGCCCAGGTTGAATTGAGCGAACGACCTTTTCTCCTATTGCTTGTTCTTTTACATGCGCGATGAAATCTTTAACGACCGGAAGCGCAACGTCTGCCTCCAGTAGAGCAATGCGTATCTCGCGCATAGCGGTATTTATATCATCTTCACTTAAAACACCTCGTGAAGTGATTTTATTAAAAACCGACGTTAATTTATCGCTCAACTGTTCAAACACTTTGTTGCTCTTCCTTAAAAACATGTACCTACATACTATTGCACGCCAGTGTGCGAACCCTCGCTGACTGGCGGCACTCCTTGGAGTGTATGAATTTTTCGTGCTTTTAATTTGAAAAATCTGCGCTTTTTATATAAGAATTTTATTTAAGAGTCAAGCAAAACATTCTTCTGAAATATATTTTATATCACTTATCTTCAATTATCTGCAAAACATCTTATATAACATTGGACTATTATATAAGGAGATAATCATGAAAATTGTAATTATCGGCGGCGGAACTGCCGGAATGGTTGCGGCTATCAGATTACGCCGATTAGATGAAAAAGCCGAAATCTTGATTTTGGAAAAAAATGCAGAATTTGCCGTGGCAAGTTGCGGCATTCCCTTATTCATGAGCGGAAATCTTAAAGATAAAGATGATTTACTCGGTGCAACCTCTGACCAAATGAAACAAATTTTCAATATCTCCATTCGTTTGAATACGGAGGTTCAAAATATTGACACTAAAAAAAAATTACTTATCTTAAATGGCGGCACTACCGAATCTTATGATAAATTAATTATTGCCAACGGCGCCATCCAATACCGCCCTGATATTGAAGGGAGCTTAAATGCAAATATTTTTACAGTTAAAAATCTCGAAACCGCAGCCAAAATTAAAGATTTTTATTTAGGCTCGGGAGCAAAAAAAGTTTTTATTATCGGCGGCGGAGATATCGGTTTGTCTATGGCTCAAGTTTTTTATCAACTCAATGCCGAAGTTACTTTAATTGAGAAAAGTTCACAAATTCTTCCCGAATTAGACGCTGAATTTGCCGCCATTATTCAAAATCAGCTCCGCGATGCCGGAATTAATCTCTTACTTAATCAATATCCTTTAAAATTTACAGAAAAAGAAATCATTTTGAATGATGGACATTCTCTCCCCTTTGATATGGCTATTATTGCCACAGGAAGTTCTCCTGATGTAAAACTGCCGATTTTGGCCGGGTTAAAAATCGGAGAAAGCGGCGGTATCAAAATTAATGAATGCATGCAAACAAGCCATAAAGATATTTATGCTTGCGGTGATAATATTGAAATAATTGAATCTGTCTCCCAAAAGCATCTTCGCTCATGGAACGCTCCTTTGGCCATTCAACAAGCCAGAACCACTGCTAATGTCATTTGCGGAATCAAGGATAAACTTAAGCCTTCAACCTTTTGCTACCTTACCAAAATTTTCAAAAACATTATCGGTTGTTGCGGTTTAAGCGGAAAACAACTTATTAACGCCTCTATTCCTTTTAAAAAAATCCATCTGATAAAAAATTGCCATGCTGAGTATCTTCAGGATAGCTCTTTAGAATATTTCAAACTCTTATTTGATGAAAATGGGAAAATTCTCGGCTTTGAATGTTTATCTCAAAACAATATCTCTTCTCTCATTAATCTGATGACGGCTTTAATTAACGCAAAAAAAAACGTATATGACTTACTTCATTCACAGACAGCTTACTTTCCAACCTTATCCACCCCCAAAAGCACTTTGAATATTTTGGGAGCTTTAGCGGTTGAAGTCATTGAGGGAAGATTGAAATATGCCTTTTACGACGATATTGATTTAAGTAAGGCCTCTACAGAATTTTTGCTGATTGATGTGAGAACAGAAAAAGCATTTCTACGTTCTCATATCAGCAAAGCCATTAATATTCCTCTGGCTCATTTGCGTAAAAACCTTAATTTAATTTCTGAAAATATACCGATTATTCTTTATGCTAACGATACTTATGCAGCCTACAATGCTTATTGTATTTTAAGAAATCACGGCTATTCAAACATTAGAATTCTCAGCGAAGGTATGATTTGGTATATGGAAATAGCCCTAAATGAAGAAAATGTTTAATTTTATCTTTTCATTAATCTTTGTTCGATAAAATTTGTGAGTTTTTAAAACGGAGGTTATTAATGGATCCTTTTGAAGCTCTTAAATTTTGCCCACAATGCGGAAAATCGAATTGGGAAAATCGGACATCTCGTTTGCGTGTTTGCAAAGATTGTGGATATGAGATGTATAAAAATCCGACTATCGGCGCAGCCGCCTTGATTTTTGATGAGCAAAACCGACTAATGTTATTGCGGCGAGCAAAAAATCCCGGATTGGGAAAACTTGATGTTCCCGGTGGATTTTGCGAAGTATCGGAAAAAATTGAAAACGCCGTTAAACGAGAAGTTAAAGAAGAAACCAATATTGATGTTGAAATTGAGAGATTTTTATTTTCCATTCCTAATAATTATGAATATATGGGGGTTCAGCTTTATCCTCTTGACTTCTTTTTTAAATGCAAAATCATTGATGACAGTAAATTTGAATTAGACTTATCAGAAAATTCTGAAATGATGTTTCTGTCGCCTGAAGAAATAAAGCCGGAAGATATTGCTCTTCCCTCCATCCGTCTCGCCTTGCAATGGTTGAAAGAAGGAAATTTAAAAGTTTTATAAAAAAATACTTGCATGTTGCTAAAATATAGATTATTAAAGCTATTGTTTTTAGGTCCCATCGTCTAGCGGTCTAGGACATCGCCCTCTCACGGCGGTAACGCGAGTTCGAGTCTCGCTGGGATCACCAATTCAAACGGCAGTCGGTAAAACGGCTGCCGTTTGCGTTACTACGGAAACAAGTTTTCTACTTACGCGACCAACTAACCTTTGCTGCGGCTAAAGCCTGACAAAGCTAAGAGAAGGTTCTTTTATTTTCAAGGCTTTCTCAAGTTCGGATGTTTCGTTTTCAAAAATAGTTATTTTTTCAATTTGTCCGAACTTTTTTATTTAAATATTTTGGCTTTTTGAATAATGTCTAATGCAATTTGTTTTGCATAAAAACTAGCTAAATGTCGATAATCTTTTATATCATTTTCTTTATCATGCAATCTTACCGCAAAGAAAATTTTATGGTTATTTTGTTCGTAAAAACCAACAAACCAAGCTGTATCAACTGTGTCATTTTTTATTCCTAAGCCGGTTTTTCCATAGATTTTAATGGGATTATCTGAAATAAGCATTATGTCTTTTAATGTTTGTGTTGCCTGATTTTCCTTTGAAAAAAGTTGAGATAAGAATCTCACTTGTTCCATAGGGGATATTTGTAGAGAAGACTCTATCCAAAATCCTTTTAATTCTGAAATATCTGTATTGGTGTTTTGCATCCCTTGCCAATCTGAAATATTTTCATTTCCATAATGATTTTTTTGCAAATAGGATTTAACTGTTTGTTGCGGTATTTTATCAATCAATGCTCTAAAATACCATACGCAAGATGTATGAAATGCATCCTTTATATTCATCGTCTTATTCCAGATTGGATTTTTATAGTCTTTTCCGTTCCACTCAATATCTGAGTTTTCCTTTGAAATTATATTTTCAGACAAAGCTATGTTTGCAGACATAATTTTAAATGTTGAGCATGGTGATGATTGTTTATTACTTAATGAGATATTATGAATCTTATACTGAGAAATATCTGGATTATAAAAAACAGCAGTCCCAGAAATACCTTTAAAATATTGAGAAAGATTAATTTCTTCAATGTCTTCATGACTACAAGAAAATAATATAAATATTGCCACTAAAAATAAGCCAAATTTCATTTTCACCTCAATATGTCCCCAAACTTTAGGTTAAATTTTTTATAAAAAAATTCACAAAATAAAATCCTAAAAACTAATCCTTTTTATAAAAAAATTCCCCGCTGGATTCTTGTGATAGCGAGGTCTTTTGTTGAATCTGATATTTCAATTCTAATTTTATTCTTAGCATCATTAAAATTTTGAGATTTTTTTGCGTAGTTATTTGAAGAAGAGAGACTTACAGAGACAGAAAACAATATTGAGAAGAAAATTTTTGAGGAGGGAAAAGGATTGTGTCTATGGCTTATTGGGTCTAGATTTACATTAAAATAGTTACCTGCGCTAGTTCGCTTTGATGAGAGGCGTCGAGTTCGACGATTTAAATGAATCATCTTTTTACTCCTTTGACTGCTTAAAATATGCATTTTATCTTATGTTCCTCCTATAAATTTTAAATTGCAACAAAAATTTTACACATTATCCTTGTTTTTTTTATTTTTATCTACTTTTAAGGTTATTTATTCCCCTAATCTATTTCTACATGAATGAACTTATCGGCAAATTTTTGCCTAAATACATTCTGTCGAATCTTCATCATTCCCCACCATTGATATGAATCAAAAAGCATTTTAATAAATTGCTTTTTTTGTTTAGGTGTTTCTGTTGCCAAATCTCTGACTGAAGGTAATGGTTTGAAATGTCCCTCTGTTTGTTCTAACGAATTTAACAATGCATTTTTCAAAATCGTATTGGCATAACTCATCATTTTTAATGAGCATTTACTCATATTTTGGCATTCGCTAAAACCTAAAAAATCATGTTCACCTAGATTTTTTTCTCTTTCCTTACCGTCTTCCTCTTTTGATGATTTTCTTTTTATGGTATTTTCATACCATTCTTCTACCGGTATTGCTACATAAACCTTTGGTGGATTTCCTTCTATACCTGCTTTATCTATTTGCGTACACATAAATATATTTCCCTTGCGTTTTGGGAAAAAAGCAACTCCAAAATCATAATCTTGTAAAAAGTTTTTTAATGTACTTCCATGATTTGTTTGAAAATCCATTGCCGATGAGAAAGATATCATCTGTGATTTTGATACGCCTAACGGGCAATCCGGAGAATAAGCCATTATCAGAAGTTGTTTTTGTATTTTATCTTTTTCTTTATAACCGAGTTGTTGCATTTTATTTTGCATCATCTCTTCTAATTTCAGCGCAACAAAACCTCCATGACAATGTCCCATTATAATCAAACGGCGAATATTTCGCTTAGCTTTAACTTCTGACACTCTGATATTTTGATTATTATTAGCTGATATTCTCGGTAAAATTTCTTGATTGAAGATATCTTTTATATAAGACGGTTCAAGATATTCCTCTCTATTTTCTTGAGGCATTTCAGAAATTATTTTTTTATATTTCTCAGGATTTTTATATTGTTCTTGCTGTAGTTTGCGTGCTGTTTTCGGATTATGGTACTTTCCCATATCCCAAACCGCGATTTTTACTTTTATATTTTGATTTTGCAACTCTGGATGATGTTTTACAAATTCATCAACTTTTTTAAGATATCCGTTAAAGCCTCGATAATCCGCTCCGGCATTTCCTTCTCCGGCAAGAAACAAAACCGTCACATCTTCCGGATTACTTGTCGGAGCGACATTTATTCCCCAGGGAGCGTCGTTTGTTTTGTCAACTCTCTCTGCCAAACAGGCAAAACTTTTTCCCTGTCTTTCAGTCCTCAAATACTCCATATGTTCTTCAAGTTTCACGATTTTCTGCCGTAAAAAATTTTTAATGACGTGAACTTAGACCTAAATTTTCTATTTGTCAACATATTTTGTCAAATAATTTAATTACGGAAATATTCTTCTAAAACAAGAATGTTTTTTAATTTATTTCTTATTAACCTTTTTGGTGTTAATCTAAATTATAGGGTTTAACTTTTATGGAATATTCTCATGCTGATAGATAAAGAAAAATCACTCCTATTAATTATTGATGTTCAAGAAAATCTTACACCGGTTCAAGAGAGTCCTCGCGGAGTTATTAGCGGATGTGCTACATTACTAGAAGTCGCAAACGAGTTAAGTATTCCCAGTGTTGTTGCCGAACAGGATCATCTTGTATTCGGACAAACCATGATTGATTTAAGAAATGTCTTAAAAAAAGATACTAAGTACTATGAAAAAGATACTTTTTCTTGTTACAAAAATGAAGCTATCCGTAAAGCTGTTGCCGATAGTGGAAGAAAACAACTGATTGTTGCCGGATTAGAGACACACCTTTGTGTTTTGCAAACGGCTATTGACTTTCATGATGCTGGCTATGAAGTTTTTGTTGTGGCTGACAGTTGCTCCGCGCGTAGCAGTTTTCAAAATACTTTTGGTTTGCGCCGTTTGGAAAAAAATAATATTGATGTTGTGACCAGAGAAATGGTCTTGTTTGAGTGGCTTGATAAATCAGGAAGTGAGTTGTTCAACGAATTATGGGAACGCCGTTTGCGTTAAAAAAAAGCCCTTCAAATGAAGGGCTTTTTTTAGTCTCTTAAAAAATCATCGGTACATTGCTAAAAGAAATTTTATATTTTCTCCCAATGTCACAAATGATCGAGTTTTCCATTCCGAATACTTGTAGGCATCTTCCGTACTCCAACTGTTTGGATATACGGATTCAACATCCTCCACATTCAGAATATTTTCTCTTAAATTTTGTGAGCATGCCCATTCGCCTTCAAAACTTTCATTAATCCCCATGGCTTTTAGCTTTTTCTTAAAAATAATGCTATGTGATATCTCAATCAGATGCTCTCTTTTTAAAAAATTCCATGGTGTATCAATATATTTTGGTAGTCCTGAAACTATTTTTTTATAGTCAGCAAGACTTCCGCATGAAAACGAATAAGGATAAATTACCGCACGCCATCCATCTCTGAATATAAAAGAGATACCTAAAAAATTTTTCCGGTTCCACTGTCCAGACTGTGACCAATCTTTATATGTAAAAAAACCATGTTTTAACTTTTCAGGGAAAAGTTTTAGTCCTTTTTTGACTTCCGGTATGGATAATAGTTTTTGATAATATCCATCATAAGGCCAACCTCTTGTATATAACCGACTATTCAGAATATAAAAAACATTTGGCGATGTCTGATATAATATATGAAACGGCTCTCCTTCATCTTGATGAATGAGCAATAGTCCGTGCTCTTTTAATATATCTACACAGCAGAGACGATTTTTATTAAGCCTTCGAAGAATACCTCCCCAGACCGTAACAAATGCTCTATTTTCAAGGTATCGCCTATCTTCATTCAATTTCCAATAGTTTTTTATTTTTAACAGATGTTTTTTTAACGGACGTTTTTTATTATAGAAAAAACGATTTTCGCTCCCCCAGAAGTACGATGATAAATCTTTAGGAAGAGGTTCTCTTTTCATTGCAATCAGACTATTGTTGATTATTGGAAGAATTTCTTCAATTTCCTGAAACTTCTTGTTTGAAGGACATTCTCTCAATTTTATGTTTTCTCTCCTGCACGGTTTTTCTTTTAACGAAGAGAGCAATATATAATCTCCTTTCGTATTAATAAAAATTCCGACAAGAACGTCTTCTTTGCAAATAGACGCCGAACAGTATAGACCATTTTTATGGTTTCTGAACAAATAGTCTCCCGGCATGATTCCGTTATGAATTTGAGGCAGTTCTCGTTCATCAAACGTAATTACCACTCTGCGGTTGCCAACTGCAATTGTGCGGTCAACATCCTTTAAGAATTCAAATGTGCTCATGATTATAATTTTTTAATGGTTATTAACTAATAATATTTAAATGTTTTTGGATTGTACAAAATTTTTGCCAAAAGTCAATTCTTTATTATTTTTCGTATTTTAATTTGAAATTTCTGTATTGCGCTTCAAACTGACGTTGTTTATTACCGCCCCACCCTAGAATATATGTATCTCCCATACAAATCAGAGGTGTACCTAATTGATTTTTATCCAGATTAAATTTATCGGCACATTTTAATAAAAGTTCCCACCCCTCGCGACTGGCTACATTTACTCTATTCATTTTAAGATTGGGCATCTGAGAATCGAAATACTGAAACGCATCATGGCAATGAGGACAACTATTTTGATAAAACAGATAAATTTCATTTTCTTTAAGTGATTGAGCGTCATTTCCGCACGCCGCAACACTTAATATTATTACAGATAATAAAATCTTTTTCAACTTATTCATCAATTGCCTCCTCTTCTTTGGTTTGGGCATTTTATTTCAAATCTATAAATAAATCTTTAATGTATGGTATCAGTAATCCATCAACTCCAACATTTCATCTATCAGATTTTGTGTACCTTCGCGGATTTCCTTTAATGATGTTGCCAGCATATAGCATGGTGTTGTTACTATTTTATGCTCCGAATCGACACAAACCTCCGTTGCGCCTTTATTTTCATGATGAGCGCCCATTTTTTCAATCCCTTTGGAAACATTTTTATCGTTCCCTATGGTTATACTTATTCCTTCCTTACCTAAAACACGTGCAATAACCGTCGGAGCTATGCACATTGCTCCAATTACAATCCCTTCCTTATAACTTTCCTCTATTGCTCTTTTTACCTCAACATTTACATCACATTCCGCACCTTTGGCTCCAAAATCGCTCAGATTCAATGCAGCGCCAAAGCCTCCCGGAAAAATTATTGCATCATAGTCTTTAGCTTTAAACTCTGATAAATCCTTTATATTTCCGCGACAAATACGTGCAGATTCAGCCAAAACATTTCGATTATCCTCATCTCCGGCTATTGCGACCGCGTGTCCGGTAAAATGATCAATCGTTCGGGCTTGCCAAGTATTGGGCGCAAAGCACTGATATGTGCAGCCACTCTCTTCTACCGCTAACATGGTGCATACAGCCTCATGGATCTCGCTTCCGTCAAAAACTCCACAACCGGATAGTACTATTGCAAATTTTGGGGCGTTATTTATCATAAATATTCCTTTCTTTCTTTTTTATTTTGTTATATAAGATATCATTATTGTAATTTTTGTAAATAGAATTGGATGGTTTATATGCACTCGAAGATAACTACCTTGGACAACGGACTACGAGTTTTAACATGCGAGCGCCCTGAGACTGAGACTGTTTCTTTAGGTGTTTGGGTCAATACGGGTTCCGCTTATGAGACAAAAGAAATTAACGGAATTTCCCATTTTTTGGAACATATGTCATTTAAGGGAACTAAAACTCGCTCCGCACTCCAGATTTCTGAAGAAATTGAAGATGCCGGAGGACAATCAAATGCCTATACTTCTCGCGAATTTACGGCTTTTTATGCTAAAATGCTTAAAAATGATGCCGAATTAGCTACGGATATTCTTGCCGACACTCTTAATAACTCTGTTTTTCCTGAAGAAGAGTTGGTTAAAGAGCGTGAAGTCGTTGTGCAGGAAATTAAGCAGTCTATTGATGCTCCCGATGATATTATTTTTGACTACTTTCAAGAACAGGCTTTCCCGAATCAGCCTATAGGCCGGACTATCCTCGGCCCTATTGAGACAGTCAGAAGTTTTACAAGAGATAATCTGCAAAATTATCTGGACACTCACTATGCCGCTGAGAATATGGTTGCTTGTGCGGTCGGAAATATTAATCATGATGACTTCGTTCGCATGGTTAAGGAAAGAATGCAAAATTTTAGACGCAAACCTTTATTCACTAAACCGGAGCAAACATACAGCGGTGGCTTTTTTGCTGAAAAACGAGATATTGAGCAAGCGCATGTTATGCTCGGTTTCAAGGGCTTTGAGTATTACAGTGAAAAGTATTACCCCAATATTATATTTTCTACGATTTTCGGCGGCGGCACAACTTCTCGCCTGTTTCAAGAAATTCGTGAAAAAAGAGGTTTGGCTTACACGGTTTACAGTTTTACAACTTCTCATACCAAAAACGGGCTTTGCGGTATTTATGCCGGAACAGATCCTGATGATCTGAAAACGCTCGTTCCGGTCATTACTGATGAAATCAAACGCATTTGCAATGAAAAGATTTCTGAAAAAGAACTAAAAAGAGCCAAGACACAACTGAAAGCCAGTATGTTGATGTCTTTGGAAAGCTCTTCTTCAACCGCGGAAATCATTGCTCGGCAGATGTTGCTCTTCGGAAGAGTTATTCCTACCGAAGAAATGGTTGAGAGAATTGAAAACGTGACTCAAAATGATGTTTTGAATATTGCCGGAGAGATTTTCTCTTCCAACCCAATCTATTGTTTGGTCGGTGCTGTTGATAATCGTATTGAATATGATGAGTTAAAACAGCTTCTTAAGGCTTAGAATAAAAATGGCAAAAAATATATATCTTGCCTCTCCCAGAGGGTTTTGCGCCGGTGTGAAACGGGCAATCGCTCTTGTTGAAAATACTTTGGAAAAATATGGCGTTCCAATTTACGTTCGACACGAGATTGTTCATAATCGCCATGTGGTAGAAGATTTAAAATCCAGAGGGGTTATTTTTATTGAAGATTTTGATGAAATAACCGACATTTCTCGTCCGGTTATCATTTCTGCCCACGGGGCCGGTAAAGATGTCTATGCTCAGGCTGAAAAACTCGGGTTGAACCTTATTGATGCCACTTGTCCGCTTGTTGCCAAAGTTCATCGGCAAATTCGCCGTTTTGCAGAAGATGGAAAACAAATTATTGTTATCGGCAAAAAAAATCATCCTGAAGTGGTCGGCACTCTCGGACAATTAGATAATCCAGAACAAGCCATTGTTATTTCCTCTTCCGAAGAAGCCGCTCTCTTAAAAAATTCTCCTGAAAAAAGCATCGGCGTCGTTAATCAAACAACTCTTGCCGTTGATGAGCTTAATAATATTATCAACACTCTTAAACTGAGCTTTGGCAATGTATCTTCTTTGCAAAAAAATGATATTTGTTACGCAACAACTCATCGTCAGTCCGCAATTAAAGAAGCTGCTAAAAAAGCTGATGCCGTAATTATCATCGGTTCTAAAAATTCATCAAACTCAAAACAACTGCAAAAAACAGCCTTAGCTTATGGCGCCAAACAGGCTTGGTTGATTGATGATGCACATGAACTTGCTTGGAATGAAATTGATAAATTTGAAAGTTTGGCCATCAGTGCCGGCGCCTCCGCTCCGGATTACTTATTAGACGAGCTTTTGCTCTCCCTTAAAAAACGTTATGAGAATCTTAATATTCATGATATTATAGTAGCTGAAGAGAATGTTGAATTCAAAATCTGAGAGCATTTAGGAGAAAACAGATGTCTCGCGCGGAAGATATTTTCCAAAAGTTGATTTATTTTGGCGAAGATGCTGTTGATGAATTTATTCTTAACCAACAGACCGAAGAGCTTTTCCTTGATTTTAAACAAGCCGTTTCCGTCGGAAAAAACTTTACAACTCTGCATCGCGATGACAGAAAAAATCTGGCAAAAGCTATCTCAGGATTTGGAAACTCCGAAGGCGGCGTTATTATCTGGGGGGTTGAATGTTCCAGAGATTTAGAAATCGGTGATGTTGCAAAGGCTAAAGTAAAAGTTCAAAATGTTCATCGTTTTCTCAGTTGGCTAGAAAATGCAATTTCAGGCTGCACTATTCCCAGCCATAATAAGGTTCGTAATCATATCATCAGCTGTGATGAAAACGGAGATGGCTTTATTGCTACCTATATTCCCAAATGTGAAATTGCGCCTTTAATGACAACCGGAAACAACACCATATACATTCGCTCCGGCTCTAATAACGTCCCTGCTCCTTATGCTGTTATTGCCGGAATGTTTGGAAGACGACCGCAACCAAATATCGACCTCTTGGCCGGAAATCGTAAATTAGAAGTTTTGCAAAACGCTGATGAAGATATCTTGTACCCTAAAAGCATCGATAACCCACCTAAAGAATATGTTAAATTGAGTTTTGCCATTCAGGCTTGTAACTCAAGCAACGTTATTGCTCGTGAGTTATATCTTTCCTGCAACACTATAGAAACCGGAGGCGAATATAATCGCGTACGCTTCTTAAACTACAACCAGATGGATGCTATTTCCGGTGTTGAAGGACAATTAAATTTAATTACTCGACCTGAATTGCGTCTTCCTCCCCGCGGGATTATCCGTTTTTGCAACATTGAAATTATCCTATCTCCTTATATTGATGAGGATTTTCGCCTTGAAGGCGTTATCGGAGCCGACCAAGCTGCTCCCAGAGATTTCAGAATCGAGATTCCCAAAAACAAATTACGCTCTTTTGTTGCAAAAGTTATCCGCGCGGAAGATGATGAAAATGTTCTGCTTAATGAATTCTTTAATGACTATTTTATAGGTGAAATTTAATGCCTGATATTGAAATTTTTACTGACGGAGCTTGTTCCGGTAATCCCGGAGCCGGAGGGTGGGCCGCTATTTTGCGCTACGGAGAGATTGAAAAAGAGCTTTCCGGCGGAGATGACTCCACCACGAACAATCGCATGGAATTAACGGCTGTTATTGAGGCTCTGAAGGCTTTGAAAAAAGAGTGCTCAATTACGCTTTATACCGACAGCCGCTATGTTATGGACGGTGTATTGTCTTGGCTTCCAAACTGGAAAAGTAACGGATGGCGAACTTCCAATAAAAAATCTCCCGTAAAAAATGTTGAGCTTTGGCAAGAGCTTGATAAACTTTTGTCTGAGCATAAGATAAAGTGGGTTTGGGTTAAGGGGCATAATGGGCATCCGGAGAATGAAAGAGTTGACAGACTCGCAAGAAATGAAGCACAAAACCGCTCTGTAACAAAAATGCCATAAATTGACGTATTGCACAAAACGAAATAATGTGTTATTATTTGTCTAGAAATTGACAAACAACAACATTAACGTGGTGACATATTATGGTTGATAATGATAATCGCATCCCCCTAAAAGATGCGGGAATTATAGGAACCGACCAGCAGACTGACCTTTCAATACAAGCTCCCATCACGGAAGCTGCAACGAATTCCTCTCCCCGCTTCGCTACCAAAGAAGAATATATCAAGTTCCTCTTAGATAATAAAAAAATTAAACGAGACCGCCAAACCTGCCATGATGGCAAAATATACCTTAAAGGCTGTCTTAAAATTGACAATACCGTTGTAAAACATTTGGATTGGAGTGATATTGTCGTCGATTCTGCCGTTGTTGAAAACGGCGTTATCAGTAAATATAAAAACTTACCTCATACCCGAACCGGCATTAAAACAAATCTAACAACTCTTAATATTGACGAATACATGTCGCACCAAGTGTATGATGCCACAAAAAAAGGAGAAAATTATATCGTCAACGGCATCTTAAGAATTCCTGATATTGAAAAACTTCCTGATTTTAGCTCCGTTACCGCAAATCAGGTTTTTTATTATAAAAAAGGAATTATTAATCCAGCTTTACTCCCCACGGCTTTGAACGGATTTTTCGGTATTGGCCCAGATAATTTCGGAAACCTTTCCGCTGAGGCTTTTAAAATAGCTAAAAGTAAAGGACTAAGACGCAAACAAATTACAAATGATAAATCCGGCATATTTAAGCATCTTTTGACCGGATTAAAATTATTTAATCGACAAAAAGTCGGAGAAAATTAATAATCAAGTTTCTCAATCAACTCTTTGAAACTACGCTCGTCTAAAATCTCCGGTAAAACCAGACCTTCGGGAATTCTGCGGCTGTATATTATATAAAAAGGAACCCCTCTTCTTCCATAACGAGACATAAAATTCAAAACATCTTCATTATAACTGCTCCAATCTATATCAACGATATCTATTGAATGACGAATGGCAAACTCCTCAAATGATGACGTATTAAAAACGGCAAAATCATTATAACGGCAGCTCAAGCACCAATCCGCGCCGACTCGGACCAAAACTTTTCGCCCAAGAATTAAACGTCCGATAATTTCATCTTGCTCTATAAGTTCCGGTAATGAATATGCTTCCGTTTCCAAACGTTTTTCTTTATATGCATACCCGCCGTCTATAAACGCTATAATTAACAAAATTCCAATCAATCCCAACGCTGCAAAATTATATATTTTCTTTAACTGATGCGTTAATTTTCGGCTATAGCCGCCTTTATTTATTGCAACAAACAATATCTTTCGAAAGCCCAGAATTGTTAAAAATCCCAACAAATAAAGTATCATACGGAATAAAAATTCAATATCTGTTTGCGCGGCGATTAAACTCAAAAGCCAGATTATGGTCAGTACCAGCATTACGCGCATTATCTTATTCACTGTCTGCATCCAATTTCCGGGGCGTGGAACTAAAGCGGAAACTTGAGGAAATACGGCTATTAATATATACGGCGTCGCTAATCCTAAGAAAACCGCACTCATTACAAAAATTATATCCAGAGGTGTTCCGGCAAGTGCAAAACCGATTGCCGTTCCCAAATACGGAGCACTGCACGGCGTTGATAGCAGCACCAGAAACAGACCGCTTAAAAAGCTTCCCAACCTGCTGTCTTTAGAATGTTTATGAATAATTTTCCCAACAAAATCAGGAGCATTGATATCTATAATGCTCATTACATGCGCTAAAAAAATCGTAATCACAAAACTCATAAAAATAAGAAACCAAATATTTTGGAATTGTATTCCCCAACCAAGGGCGCAACCTAGCCACCGCAAGAAGAGCAACAATAATATCATGCAAACAAATGCTGTGCCTATTCCTAAAATATTCCAAGTAAAGCTGCGTCGAACGTATGCATAATTTTTTCCGCCAAATTCGGAAAAGGCCATCAACTTAAGTGACAATATTGGGAAAACACAGGGCATTAAATTTAATAAAAAGCCTCCTAAAAAGGCAAACCATATTATTCCGACATTTAATTTCCGGCTCTCATTATCAAACGCGGATTGTTTTTCCATGGTGACTTTTTGTCTTATCGACACACCGTCTTTTAATCTGACGGTTACAAAAAATTCTTTTCCATAAAGTTTTTCTGGTTCCACATTTTGTCGCAATTTAAAACGTGCCGTTACTTTTGAATAATCAATGCTTATCAGCGGGCGAGTAAGTTCCGGTAAATTTTCTCCGCTAAGAAAAATATCAATATCTGCAGGAGCTTTCGGCGTTTTTATCTCTACTTTAATCGTTTGCGATTCATTTTTATCAAACTGATTTTCAAGAATCAGGCGGCTGATTGAAATATCCTCGCTTTTTTCCTTAGGCGTATAGAATTCTGACATCCGGATAAATGCGGCATATTTGGCATCTTCTCTTTTATCTGAAGGCTCTAACATCAATGACGGAGAAAGTTTCTCCTTTACGCATGAAGTTTCTCGACAAACATATGCTTCTATATCCGCTTGTATGGAAAGCGCTTTTGAAATATCTTTCACTTCTACTTTCAGAGGTATCAGTATTGTATTGTAATAACCAATAATACTGTCATCTTTCCCTATCGGGAATCTGTAAGCAACCGGCATCACATAATTCAAATTTTTAAAATTTTCGCCTGAGAATTTTAAGTCTATTCCCGCATATTGTTTATATCTGTCTGCCAAAAGAATATTGCCTGACGGAACATATATTTGTAGCGCCATGCCAATTTCTTTTTCCGATATTCCTTTAGGAATCGATAAAATTCGTGTTTTTAAATTTGCTCCGCTTGCCCAATCTCCGACACCTTTTGAATCTGAGATTTCTTTTCCGTCAAATAACCCGTATTGGAGAACTTTTTTATAATCTCCTTTTAAAAGCGCCTTTTTAAATTCTTGAATGCGTTGATATCTATTCAGACCATTTTCATCGTTCTCAACAACGATTTGTTTTTGGGAATCTGTTTGCGAATAACCGACCGCCTTTTTGAAATCCAGCACAACAATAGGCTTACCGTCCGCACTTTCTTTATATGTTTCTGGCGAAGAATCCGCGTAATCATCCTTACTTACAAACAATGGAATATCGTTTTCCGCCATAAAGGCTTTAGCCTTATTTATGACGGTATTATAAATCCTTTTGGCTCTGATACCATAGCGTATTAAACGTTCTCTCAGGACATTTTTTTCTTCCGGACTGTCCGGATAGTCCGAGATTACATCATCAAGAAAATCTTCATTTATTTGTTCTGCAGGATATTTTTCATCGTACTTTTTAACATCTTCTATATAAGAGGAAACAGTTTCTGAAACTTTTTCCAAAGAATCAATATTGTCCTCTTGTCTGATGTCCACAATAACTTTTCCGCCCTCAAATGCCGAAGCAATCGGAGAAGCGAAAAAGCATAATGAAAAACAAAAAGCTACGAATTTTTTATTCATTTATTTTTTTACGTTTGCAAATATTATGAGTTTAAATTACTTTATTATGTGTTATAATACAAGTGTTGTGTGAATTATATTTGGTATGTATGGATAACATGATTGACGTCAATGAAAAATATCTGACCGGAAAATGTTTAATCTCAATGCCCGGAATTGCCGATGAACGTTTTGACAAGGCTTTGATTTATATCTGTTCTCATAATAAAGACGGAGCTATGGGTTTTGTGGTTAATAAAAAAATAAAAGAATTTTCATTTACGGATTTGGCTAATCAGTTGCCTATTCGTACCATTAAGCCTATTGCCCCGATGGATTTGTACCAAGGAGGGCCTTTGGAAAAAGTTCGCGGATTTGTTCTGCATTCCGTTGATTACCTTAAAGGCGACAGTATTGTTATTGATAAAAACATTGCCATTTCTTCTTCTATTGACATTTTGGCAGATATTGCTTTTGGCAACGGGCCTAAAGATAATTTAATTGCTTTGGGATATGCAAGTTGGCAACCCAACCAATTGGAACAAGAAATTATCAATAACGTTTGGATGGTGGCTCCGTCTTCTCCCGAGCTGGTTTTCAGAACAAAAGATGAAGACAAATGGCAAAAAGCTATGGATACCATCGGTATTGACATCAGTCGTTTATGCGGTTGGTGTGGTAGAGCCTAAATACATCTATTTTATTTGTTATCGAAAATTTAGTTTGCCATTATCGACTTTTGTCCTCTTGGCAAAGGCTTTTTTAATGCTTATATTCTTTATATAAGTTAACGCCGTCTAATCTGAAAATTCGTTATCTTATAAACACTGTCTCAGGAGGAATTTATGATTAGGGAAAACAAACACAATACTATTAACAACAATTTGGTTTTAATTGAAAAAATTTATCAGAGTTTTGAAGCTCTTGAGGAAACTCTCGGAATGTTAAAACTTGAAGAACCGTTGTTTATTACCCATGTGGCAAAAAGAACTTTTGCCGACCATGTTTACAGTAACCTGAGAAATAATATCCATAAATTAAATTAGTTTTATTTTGAAATATTCAATTTTAATAAAAACCTACAGGTAAACCTGTAGGTTTTTATTTACTGGGCTGTTTATGTTAACGTGAACTTATACACTGTTCATATGCATATTCCGCCTCAGATAAACAGTATTCACTATCTGTATCACACCCACTGATACATGAATAACTACCGCGACATTTTGATACACATTCATCATATTGAGGATAACACCCTGGACCATTAGGACAATATCCGTTTCCATGTAAAGCAATTGTTTCTTCTTCTTCACAAGTTAAAGTATGATAACAGCATCCTTTCTTGCAGGCTTCCTGAATACTTTCTCCCGATGGCTGAACATCAACCGTAAAGCTTAAACAGCCATCACTACAATAACATCTGTTATTGACCACTTTGGTTACCTCATAATCGCAGGAGGGCATAACACAGCTGTTTCCTGATTTATTATAGCCAGAGTTACAAGACCAAGCTGCGCATTTACTAGAACAATTTGGATGATATGACGAGCAATATGCATTCGCTGGTATTGATACGGCAGTCACAGTATCACAAGGATTCTTACAATCTTTGTAACAAGTTAAGTTCGCATAAGATACAGAAGTTCCCGATTGCCCGCTTGGACAAGATGCAACATATCCGCCATCAGAACATGTTTTAGCTCGACATGCATAGCAAGTTGAACCAGCGGCTGTGGTTGTCGTTCCGGTTTGAATTTGATTTGAATTACAAGCCGTTTTGGTGTATCCACTTCCGCAAGTGTCATTTAAGCACTCTGTGTGACTACTATTGGCAACACTTCCGCTAGAACATGATGTACAAGAGCTTGCTCCGCCCGTTGAATATGTATTTCCCGTACAGCTATTGCAAGAGCTTGCTCCGGCGGCACTGTATTTTCCGGACGGACAGCTATCGCACTTTGAAGCTCCCCAAACAGAAGAATATGTTCCGGCGACACATTTTGAGCACTCGCTAGCTTCACGACCGGAATATGTGCCAGGCTTACAATAAGAACATGAACTTGCCCCACCTTTTGAATAGGTTCCGGCTGAACAGGGATTACAATAACTTGCTTTGGCGGAACTATATTTTCCGGCTGGACAGCTTGTACATGAGCTAGCCCCTTTATTTGAATATGTTCCCGCACTACAATCTAAGCATTTTGATGATCCTGCCGTTGAGTAGGTTCCTGCCTGACATTGGCTACATGAACTTGCTCCCGCTGCACTGTATGTTCCTGCCTGACATTGGCTACATGAACTTGCTCCCGCTGCGGAATAACTTCCTGCCGGGCAGAGTGTTTTATTTATACCATCACAAGCGCTTCCCGCCGGACACTGCGTACAACTATTGCCGTTCTTATAATAACCTGCTTTACACGATACCAAATTAAATTTTGATACTGTATATGGACTTATCGCTTTACATGTTGAACAGGTTGCCGAATTGGCAGGACAACTTCCCGTTGCCCAGGATGATGGACAAGCGCAAACATAACAGGTTCCGTCTTTTCCTGATGTGTTTTGTGTGGTACATGTGTAGTTATTAGATGTATAACTTGACTTACTGTTTTCCCCTATCCATGT
>CALXTS010000026.1 GCA_944391465.1 uncultured Alphaproteobacteria bacterium | reverse complement strand
GTAATAATACTGGTAATGACACCGGTAATAATACTGGTAATGACACCGGTAATAATACTGGTAATGACACCGGTAATGACACTGGTAGTGAACGTATTATAGAATTTAATGTTGGTGGGGATAGTCTCAAACCTGTTTCTGAAGAAAATGGCTCAGAAACTGCCGGTGGTGGGGGTGAAGGTTTGGGGGCTCCCGATAATTCCGTCCCTGATATAGATGAATTTGATGAACTGGTTATCAATCATGAAAATGATCCTGAAAACACACCTTCAACGATGGCTCTTGCCGATTTGATTGAAGAAAAATGTAATGAAAAAAATATTATTAATCTTCGAGAAGATAATCATTTTTCATTATTTGAAAAAGAAGAAGATAAATCTGATTCAAACAAATCCGTCGGTAATATTACCGTTGAAAATGATAATAAAGTTAATATTGTCAGTACAAATTTTGATGTCTATCAGGCTGCTGTTGAAGCGGCTAAAGCCAGAGGAGCTCAAAAGATTCAATTGACTTCTCTTGATGCTGAGGGAAACCCCAGAGATTTGAGTGATAGCGAAAACGGTTTGAAAAACAGACAAGCACTTGCTCATTTGTTCCTAGCTTGCTCAAAATCAGGTCTTGAGGTTGAAACAACTCCTGAAATTGAAGATGTTTTGCAGGATTATCCTGAATATAACACTTATAAACTGGAAAAAGATAAAGAGCATGCTTACAAAGAACTCAATGAAAAAATAAACTCTCTTTCTGATGCTGAAAAGCAGGATTATCAAAATAAAAAAGATGCCGTAAAAAATGCCGCAAATGAAAATGATAAAAAAACGGCATGGGATGAACTTGTAACTTTTGAAAAAAATAATGGTATTGATGTCTTAAAACAAAAGGTCAAAGTCGCAACTCTTAATCAATATAAATATTTTATTGAGCATGGTACTCATTTTGGTGACGCAGATACCGATGATGCTAAAGAAAATCGTAAGAATAGCCTTAAAGATGCTATCGGTAAATATCAAAACAAAAACGGTTATTACGAACATGCCGATAACCAAAAAGAAGTTAAAGGGAACAAGGCTCTGGAAATCGCCATGTACAAACGTTTGCTTTGTGAAAAAGACAAATAGATATCCCCCAGTAAACTGGGGGTTCTATAGTAGTTACAAACCTAACGGTTTGACCACGCTCGTTGGCGTGGAACGGTATCTAACGATACCTTGGCATTCAGCCCCGAGTAAACTCGGGGTTTTCTGTAAAGCATGTAATAAAAAATCCCCTCAACAGAGGGGATTTTTTCTAAGCTAATTCACTGATAATTTTTCCGGCTATTTCTTTATAAGCCTGTGAATATGGGCTTTCCGGTTGAGAATAGACTATCGGGGTTCCCGAATCTGAGGTACTCCGGATATCAATATGCAGCGGAATTTCTCCCAAAAACGGAACTTTTAATTCTTGCGCTGCCGCTTGCGCTCCCGCATGTCCAAAAATGTCTGCTCTTGTTCCGCAGTTTGGACATATATAATAACTCATATTTTCTACAATGCCTAAAATCGAGACATCTACACGCCTAAACATATTCACGCCTTTTACGGCATCTATCAATGCAATATCTTGCGGTGTTGAAACAATAACCGCACCGGAAAAATTCAATTTTTGAGATAAGGTTATTTGGATATCTCCGGTTCCGGGGGGCATATCTATAACCATAATATCTGTTTCGCCCCAATTGACATCCGTCAATAATTGCTGTATTGCTCCGCAGGCTTTAGCTCCGCGCCATATCAACGGCGTATCCTTGCCAACCAACGTCCCGATAGACATTGACTTTATCCCCATATATTCAAATGGTTCTAAAATTTTTCCATCATAAGAAACAGGTCCGACACCTTCATATCCCAACATTGTCGGAATTGAAGGACCATATATATCCGCATCAAACAAAGCAACTCTTTGTCCTAAAGAAGATAGTGCCAACGCCAGATTAACAGAGGTTGTTGATTTTCCAACACCGCCCTTCCCCGAGGCCACGGCTATAATTTTTTTAACGCCTCTTATCTGCCATTTTTCTTCTTGAGGATGTAATCCTTGGGGCTTTTTTTCTGCCGTAAAAATTACCGAGGCTTTTTTTACCCCAGGAAGAGATTTTATTTTTTCTCTTAACAAAGCTGCGGTTTCTTCATTCTCGCCGGAATTTAAAATCGTCACAACAGCTCGTCCGTTTAAAAAACTAACACTATCAATTTCTTCCGGCCTAAAATATTCCTCAGCTATTTTTCTAATCTGATTTTCCATTGTTCCTGTCCTGTTGATATATCTTATCTTCGGTTGTCTTATCGGTATATTTATATTATATAATTGAACAACGCAATATAAAAAGACAGAGGTGCAAAAGATGGCTAAAGTTCCAAATCCATGGGAAAGCAATGACAACAACCCTTGGAAAGACAATGAAAAACCTAAAAATGACAAACCTAAAATCGTTAATTTTTCTAAAAATGAAAAATTTGACGGTGGAGATTTCGGTTTTAAATGGCAGTGGGGAGCTTTGGCTCTGCTCGTTGTTTGGTTGGCTTCCGGTTTGTATCAGGTGCAACCGAATGAAGAAGGTGTCGTTTTACGCTTTGGAGCTTATCATGCTACTACCGATGCCGGCTTGCATTACCATCTTCCCTATCCGATTGAAGAAGTTCGAAAAGTCAGTATGACGCAAGAGCGCAGTATTAATCTCGGCGTAACCGAAAAATTTGGCGGGAAAAACGCTTTTACAGAAAGCCATATGCTTACGGGGGATGAAAATATCGTTGATATTAATCTGACTATTGTTTGGAGAATTGAAAACGCTCGCGATTATTTATTCAGCCTGCAAAATCCGGATCAGACCGTTCGGGTTGCCGCACAGTCCGTTTTGAGAGAAATTGTCGGTCAGTCCAAAATGATGCCGATTATCTCCGGTGACAGAGGAAAAGTTGAAGATGACACTAAAGAAGAACTTCAGAAACTTCTTGATGAATTCCACTCCGGTATCAGAATTGTTCGTGTCAAACTCCAAAAGGCCGACCCTCCCAAACAGGTTGTTGATGCTTTTAATGAGGTTCAGCGTGCCAAGGCTGATATGGAACGCTTTAAAAATGAAGCAGAGGCGTATCGCAATGAAATTTTACCTAAAGCAAAAGGTGAAGCCGCACAACGTTTGCAAAATGCCGAAGCATATCGCCAGGCTGTCATCAACAAAGCTCAAGGTGAGGCAAACCGCTTTACTTCAGTCTATAATGCCTATGTAAACGGAAAAGATATCACTGCTAAACGTTTGTATTTGGAAACAATGGAAAATGTTTTGGCTAACTCAAATAAAGTTATTTTAGACCCTTCGGCTAAAGGTTCAAATGTTGTTCCTTATCTGCCGCTTGATGCTCTTAAAACCACAAAAGGAGAATAAGAATGAGCGATAAAATGAAAATTGTTTTATTGTGCATCGCACTTGCCGTTGCTTTTGTTTTGGCAAATACACTCTATGTGGTTGAACAAACCGAACAGGCTATTGTTCTCCAATTCGGAGAACCTGTTCGCGTGGTTAAAGAGCCTGGGTTGAAAATCAAAACTCCGTTTATTCAAAAAGTTGTCTTTTATGATAATCGTTTATTGAACCTTGACCCTCCGGGGCAAGAGGTCGTTTTGAATGATAAAAAACGCTTGGATGTGGACAGCTTTACACGCTACCGGATTATTGATCCGCTACGTTTCTACAAAACGGTTCGCACGGAATTGCAAGCCAGAAGCAAGTTGGAAGAAATTGTCAATTCATCCGTCCGTAAAATTTTAGGTCGTATTACACTTCCGGAATTGCTTTCTCAAAAAAGAACACAGATTATGTCTGATATCAGCCAGGCCGTTAAAGGTGATGCCGAACAAATCGGCGTCAGTGTTGCTGATGTTCGTATTCGGAGAGCCGATTTGCCGGTTGAGGTATTGCAAGCTATCAATGCTCGGATGAAAGCAGAACGCGAACGAGATGCCAAGGAGTTTAGAGCAACCGGACAGCAAGAAGCTCAGAAAATTCGTGCAACCGCTGAGAAAGAGCAAACTATTATTGTTGCCGAAGCTGAAAAACAAGCTCAGACCATTCGAGGCGAAGGTGATAAAAAAGCTATTGAAATTTGGAATAATGCTGCAAATGTTGATCCCAAATTTTATGCTTTTTATCGTTCTCTTGAGGCATACAAAAAAGCCTTGGCTGACAGCGGAAATACCGCAATGGTTTTATCTCCCGATGCTGAGTTCTTTACTTATTTCGGGAAAACCATTAGGTAAGGAGTTTGTTTGCTGATGAAATGCCTAAAGACTATATTATTCGGAGCCGCCGCTTTGTTGGCGGCTTTCCGCGTTGAGGCTCAGAGTTTTCCCTCTTTTGCCGATTTGGTTGAAAAACTTCAACCCAGTGTTGTCAATATATCAACCACTAAACAGCCTGATGATAATGAATTTATTGATGATGAATTAGGTGTTGAAAGCAGCGATCCCAGACTCAGAGGGTATTTTCGCCCTCGTAAACCAGAGCAAATATCTTTAGGCTCCGGTTTTATTATTGATGCCGACGGAACCATTCTGACCAACAATCATGTAATAGACAAAGCCAAAGAAATTACCGTAACTTTGGCTAATGAACAGCATTTTGATGCAAAAATTATCGGTAAAGATGAAAAAACGGATGTTGCTTTAATAAAAATTGAAACCGAAACTCCTTTAAAACCTGTTACTCTCGGAGATTCTGATAAAGTACGCGTCGGGGATTGGATTTTGGCTATCGGTAACCCTTTTGGACTTGGCGGAAGTGTTACAGCAGGAATTGTTTCAGCAAAATCTAGAGATATTGAGAACGGACCTTATGATAATTTTATTCAGACTGATGCCTCAATTAATCAAGGAAGCTCCGGCGGACCGATGTTTAATTTAAACGGGGAAGTTATCGGTATTAATACGGCTATTTTTTCGACCAGTGGCGGAAGCATGGGTATCGGATTTGCCGTTCCCGTTGATCTTACAAAATTTGTAATTAAGCAACTCAAAGAAAAAGGGAAAGTTGAGCGCGGTTGGCTCGGAATTAAGATACAACCAAACTCCGGAGATATCTCTGACAGTGTTAAGCAAACCAAACAAAGCGGTGTGATTGTTTCTTCTGTTTCAGAAGATTCAAGTGCTCAGAAAGCAGGTATTGTTCCCGGAGATATTATCTTGAGTTTTGATGGCGAGGAAATTGATGATACAAAAAATCTTTCTCGCATGGCTGCTGAAACACCTATCGGAAAAGAAGTATCTTTAGAAATTTGGCATGACGGTCAGGTTAAGCCCTTTAAACTTAAGGTTCAAAAAATGCCTGAAGAAGAAAATACTTCTGTAAAACCCAATCCTCTCCCTGAAAATGACGGAGAAAGAATTTCTGAAGAATATAATGTTAAAGATTTAGAGATAAATATCAGTGAAATTACGCCGGAAATTCTGAATCGTTTTAGTATTGAAAGCGGAAGTGTCGGCGTTGTCATTACGGAAATTGCTCCAGGAAGCGATGCTGAAGTCAAAGGATTAAAACTCGGAGATTTAATTACTCAGATTGACAAGAAACCTATTTTTGACCTGAATGATGTTTTAACTTATATTAATGAAGCTAAGTTGGAAAATAATCGTCCGGTTTTATTACTGATTAATAATAATAACATTCCGCATTATGTTGCGGTGAAATTGAAAAAAAATGACTAGAGTTGATTTTTATCATTTGCAAAAACAAACACTTGATGAGGTGTTACCAAAATTATTGGAAAAGGCTTATGATACCAAACAAAAAATTCTGGTAAAAATCGGAAACGATGAGCGTGTTGAATTTATTAATTCTTTGTTGTGGACTTACAACGACCAATCTTTTTTGCCTCACGGAAGTAAAAAAGACGGAAATGCCGAACTTCAGCCGATTTGGCTAACCGCTGATGATACAAACGCTAATAACGCCTCTTTACTTTTTTTAGCTGACGGAGCTGAAGTTTCTACCGATACAGCTAACCAATTTGAACGAATTTTTAATATATTTGATGGAAATAATCCTGATGCCGTACAGAAATCTCGTGAATTTTGGAAAGCATTGAAAAATGCCGGTCATGAATGTCATTATTGGCAACAAGATGTTGATGGAAAATGGAAATCCGTCGTTTGATTTAATCTCTATTTTCTATTATTTGCTAAAAATCTTTTGATTTGCGATTTTTAGATTCGTATATAACAGCAAAGAACCGATTCTTGTTAAAAGAACCGGTTCCTCTTATTTTTTTATTTATTTGGCAGTCCAACTGATGCAGACATTTCCCTGCTCATCGGACATAACTTGGCCCATTTTATTGGGATGGTCAAAGAATTGACCGAAGTCCATAATCGGTCGGTACTTCAACGACCCCATATAAATATACATGTAATGTGTATATTCTTCATATACGGCAAAATGTTTTATATTGCCGACATAAAGATCCATTACCCAGACAGGTCCTTCGACACCATCTATTTCTGCGGCCAAAGCATTACTTGATTGCGCATAGGCCTTAATTCTTCTTCCCAAGTGATTATGGAAAAATAATGTCATAATCTCTGGGTCTTGAATAACTTCTTTAGGGGCAGCTGTTCCTTTTGCTGCTGATTTCTTTTCGCTCATGATTATTTTTATTTTATAATGAAACAATTCAGTTTTTTTCTCATTCTTCAGTTTCAACCCTATTAACTATTTTAGTAAACTGGTAAGCCAGAGTACCGTTTACTTCAATAATCGTTACCAAACCTCTCTTGGTCTGGAAGGTTTCTCCTGCCTCCTTAATCGGGAAGAAATCCATTACACCGAAGTGTTGGATATAATTATCCCGTATGGGATAATATCCGATAAGGTCTTTATCTCCGGTTTCTTTAAAAGTTACCGGGAAAAGCATCACCTGCGAATACTTTGGCGCTACTCCAGGGACGTAGGCCAGAAAGCCTTCTTCTATTGTGTAGAAGGTTTCAATCCCAGGAAAAACGGAGGTAATTTTTTCTTTAATCAACTGAGGTGTCTCAACTCTTGAGCGTTCCTCAACAGAAATTTTTGTAGCCATACTTCTTTTTGTTAATAAGTTAATAAAAATTTTGTTTAATGTAGACAGGATAGACACTATATAGACAAAAGTCAACCAAAAATTTGCTTTGCTTGTCTATTTATTTTTCCTCCTTTTATATTTAAATTTTTGAATATGAGCATATATCAAGGCTAATTGTTATTTGTTGAGGAGAATAAATATGAAATTTCAAAAATCTCTGTCTTTCGGTTTATTTCTTTGTTGCTTTTGTTCTTTATATTCATTTAATGAAGCTCATGCTCAACTAAATAGTCAAGTTTCTCAAGATCAGATAAAAGCGGCCAAAAGTTCAAAACAACGAATCGCTGCTAACCAAGAACGTCGTAATCATGATTTTACTGATTTTGGACAAGAATATACCGATTTCAAAAATATGTTGCAAAATAAATATAATCTTGATTACTCGGTTGATATTTCATATATGCCTCAGTATGGTGCTCCTAATGGAAAAAAAGCTGCCATTCAAACGATTATTTATCCATCAATCACATGGACGGCTTTTAACAATGAATACGGAAACATGAGCCTTAATGCCGCTTATAACATTGTTAAATATAGTGGGAATCAGGCTGAAACCGTGCAAAACCGTTTAGGTACCGTCACGGCTTTTAATGATTACAATACTCCTTCAAACTCTTTTGATGAATTATATTTGAGCTATACTCTCCCCGGTAAAGCCAATTGGCTGACTGTGGCTCTCGGACAATTTCCTATTTATAATTTTGATGGTAGTGCTTATGATGCTAATCAGCAAGTAAACTTTGTCAATTACGCTCTTTCTCAAAACGCAAGTTCAACCTACCCAACGGCCTCTTTGGGAAGTTATATCCAGATTACTCCCAATGAAGAATGGTCTTTGGCCCTGGGTGCCCAAGACGCCACAAATATTGACGGATACAGCATTTCTACCGCTCATTTGGGACAAGAACATTATACAACCTTTGCATCGTTGTCTTATACTCCAACCCTGAAGAATCTCGGCTCGGGGCAGTATTCTATCTTAGTTTATAACCAGCCTTATGTAGAGGAACAGCCTCAAACGACAAATGGTTGGTCTTTGAATCTTAGTCAAGATTTGGGTGAAAAATGGGCAATTTTTGCCAGAGCAAACGGCGTTTCCGGAAACCAAGCAGAAATTGAGCAGTCTTATGTTTTGGGAATGGTGCTTAATAACCCGCTTGACCGTAATCCGCTTGACCAAATCGGTTTTGCCGGTGCCTATAATAAAATTAATGAAGAGGCTGTCGGTGAACCCTTAAACAGTAGTGCGGAAAAGGTTTTAGAAGTTTACTGGGCTTGGGGAATATCAAAATGGATGACCCTTACACCTGATATTCAATTCTATTTTAATCCGGCCGAAAATCCAAAATCAGACCATGCAACCGTATTTACTCTTCGTGGAACCATATTCTTCTAAAATAATACTAATTTTTTCTATTTGATAACTTTCAGAACTCATTGATTTTATTTATTATTCATGATATAATTAGACAAAATGGGACGATAATTAAAATGACTGAAGAAAAGCTACATAATACGACTCCTCAGAAAGATAATTCCTCTTTTAATACAAATGAGGAATGGACTCCCGTATCTAATTCAAACTCCTCTTCTTCGCTTTTGGATAAATGCCGGAAACGGATGGTGGAATTGGCTATTTTTACTGCCGGTTTATTTTCCTCCTCATCTTCTTTAGGGGCTGTTCCATCTTCTGCTCCATCCCCAAAAGATGAAGAAGCTACCGCAGAAACTGCATCTTTGGCTGAGACCAAACATGCTTCTCTTGACATTAAACGTTTCAATATCAATGATGTCCTTGGTGAAAGATTAAATTCAGGCTTATTGGATATTGAGACTTTGGGGCTCTCCTCTAAATATTTTAAAACGTCAAATCTTTTAAGAAAATTAACCGTTATTGCTCAAAAAAATGCTAAGGGTTTTAAAGGTGGTTGTGCTGCTGCCGTAAGAAATGCCGTCAATGCCTGTCGGTGTGGTAAAGTTCAGCTTTTGGAAGAAAAAATTTATGCCACCCCTCAGAATCCTGAAAACGGCAGACGTTCCGCTTTTTTGCTTGGAGATGCGCTTTACAAGACGAATGATTTTTATAAAATTCCGGTTACTTCCATTGATGACCTTGAAAATTCTCCCGATGGAACCATTATTGTATATCTTCCGCAAGACAGAGTTAAAAGAAAATCCAACAAGGATATTAGTATTGATGGACATATTGAATTTAAATACCGCAAGGAAGCTATCAGCGACGGTATCCAAAGTCTCAGCTCTGCTTGGGAAAAAACCGGTGAAGGTAAAAGATATAAATCTGCTTACATGTTGATTCATAAATCGGCTCTTAATACTGAATTGCTTTGTCAAGAACTTGGAAAACTTCCTCCTCAAATGGCTGTGGAAATGCTTTATTCTGACAGAAATATACCTGCAGATATCCAAATGTCTTTAAAACGAGAGCAAAATTTGCAACTTATTCCTCAAGATTTTAAACTTGCAGACTTAAATATCAGTCGTAAAAATTCTTTACATAAATTAAACAACCTCCCTAAAAATTTATTAGATATTCGCAAGAACAAAGATTACAGAGATTAGTCTATGTTCCTTTTTACATGTTAATTTATTAATATCCTGAAATTTTTTGTCTTTACTTTTCTTGTATTTTGAGACTAAATATTCATACTTTTAACGTATTTTTAAGCATGTGATATGAAAAAACTTTTATTGACTTTAGGATTAATTTTTATGGCAACCGCCTGTCAGAATAACGTTAGACCTGAGATTGTTCCAGGAGTGGAAGTAAAATCCAAACCCAATACCGCTCTTGAAGTAATCGGCGGGGTGGAGCCGGTTTATTTTTTGCCAATGAAAACGCCTTTTGCTTCTCGTATCGATACCGGAGCCGCAACGTCTTCCGTTGATGTTTCTAATTTGCGCCATTTTGAAAGAGATGGTGAAAAATGGGTATCTTTTAACCTTGTTAACAGAAGCAGCGGCGAAACTCATCGTTTTGAAAAAAAAGTGAAACGGAAAGTTAATATTACGCGAATCGATGAAGATGAAAAACGTGTCGCCGTGGAAATGGATGTCAAAATCGGCGGACATATTATCAGCGCCGATTTCTCTTTAGCTGATCGTGATAAATTTATTTATCAGGGACTCATTGGTCGAAATATTATTAACGGTCGTTTCATTGTTGACCCTTCCGTTGAAAATACATTTCGTTAATCTATTTTTGAAAAGAGTTTTAATATGCTCAGAAAATATCTTTCGACTCGTTTCGTTTTAACTGTTTTGCTTTTTTTATCTCTTATTTATGCTGCTTTTAGCGTTTATTACAAAATTACTTATTGGGGATTTAAGTTTACACCAAAACAGACCTCAGATGTCTGGACTGTTGAAGCGCATATTAATTTTGAGCCAACCGGAGAGCCTATTAAAATTTTTCTGACAACGCCCAAAAGTTCCGAGCAATTTAAAGTGTTAGAAGAGAGTGTCATTGCTGAGGGGTATACCTCTAAAAAAATTCCTTCCAAAGACGGTGTTTCTGCAAAAATGCGGATTTCCTCTCCGGCTAAAGAAGGGATTCAAGATGTTTATTACCGCGTTATGCTTTTTGATAACGTTGATGCTAAAGGTAAAACTTATGCCAGCAAACCTGACGCTCCTGAAAAACCTATCCTTGATGAGCAAACAGAAGCTGTTGTTAAACAAATTTCTGCTCTGGCTAAGAAACAAGACGGAAATAGAGTTGTTCAGATAATTAAACTCCTTAATCAAGTTCCTGCAGACCCTGTGGTTCAGACTTTCTTGCCGGTTAAAAAAACTTCTAAAGAAACTATGGAGGCTATTCGCACAATTCTTTCGTATCAGGGTATTCCCAACCGAATCGTGCGTGGGTTTAAACTAGAGGAAAACCGAAAATCCTTTGCGCCAGACCTGATGCTGGAAGCCTACCTGGATAATAAATGGATGATTTATAACATTGAAAATGCTGAAAAGGGATTGCCGGACAGCTTTGTTTTATTCCAACGCGGCGGCGAATCTCTTATTGATATTGAAGGTGGGCAAAATTCAAGCGTGAAATTTACGGTATTAAAATCTGTTACATCTTCTTTGAGTCTTGCCGGGAAACGCGCTAAAATGACCGGACATAAATCTTGGTTTGACTATTCTATTTATAACCTTCCTTTGTCTGAACAGAACACCCTTAAATGGCTGACAATCTTTCCTTTGGCTATCTTGGTTATTGTTTTAATCAGAAATGTCGTTGGTTTAAAAACAATGGGAACTTTTACACCTATGTTACTCTCCATGTCGCTGATTAAAACCGGATTTTGGCCGGGGTTGATTTGTTTTGCCGTCATTATTGCTCTGGGACTGACTATTCGTTTTGTGCTTTCAAAACTCAATTTGCTTTTGGTACCGAGAATTTCCGCAGTTGTTATCTTTGTTATCCTCATCATGCAATTGCTTACTGTTGTCGGATATCAGTTCAAACTTGAAATGGCCTTGTCTGCCGTATTTTTCCCGATTATCATTATGGCTTGGATTATTGAACGTGCCTCCATTACTTGGGAAGAAGACGGAGCTGCCAATGCCGGAAGAGAAATTTTTTACAGCCTTGTGGCGGCTATCGTAACATACTTCATTATCAGTGATGAGTTTATTCGCCATATTATGTTCGCATTTAATGAAATTAATCTGGTTATCTTGTGTGTTGTTATGTTGCTCGGAACTTATACGGGATATCGTTTAACAGAATTAAAGCGTTTTGCTCCTTTGGTTAAAGAGAAATAAAATGTGGAATCCGCTAAAATGTTTTGTATCTCCTCAGAGCTTACGTGATGCCGGCGTTTTGGGCATGAATCGCCGTAACTTTGATGTTATTGCAAAATATAATAACCGTCGTCTCTATCCGCTTGTTGATGATAAAGTGCAAACAAAAAAACTTGCTCAAGCCGCTGATATTAATACACCTAAAATGATTGGGGTTATTGAATTCCAGCATGAAGTTAAAAACTTTATGAGTATTGTCAGAGACCGTAAAGAGTTTGTTATTAAACCCGCTCACGGAAGCGGAGGTAAAGGTGTATTGGTTATTACGGAAAATCGTGGCTCAGAGTTTGTTCAACCTTCCGGTAAAATTTTGACTTATCATGATGTTTATAAACACATCTCAAATATTTTGAGTGGTTTATATTCTTTGGGCGGAAAATATGATGTTGCGCTTATTGAAGAGCTTGTCCATTTTTCTGATATCTTTAAAAACTACAGTTACCAAGGCGTTCCTGATGTTCGTGTCATCGTTTATAAAGGTTTTCCGGCTATGGCCATGACCAGACTTTCAACCAAAGTTTCCGGTGGTAGAGCCAATTTGCATCAAGGAGCCGTCGGCGTCGGCTTAGATATCAAAACCGGAAAATCTCTAAAGGCTGTAATGTATAATCAACCTATCAAACTGCATCCAGATACTCAGGCGGATCTCTCGAAAATAGAAGTCCCTAACTGGAGAGAACATCTGATTATCGGAGCAAAAGCCTATGAAATGACCGGTTTGGGCTATTTGGGAGCCGATATTGTGTTAGATGCCGACAGAGGACCAATGATGCTTGAACTTAATGCTCGTCCGGGGCTGGCTATTCAAATCGCTAACGGCATCGGTTTAGTCAAACGCTTGGAAATGATTGATAAATGCTTTCCGCAGAATTTGTCTGCCATTGAACGTGTTGATTATGTCTTAAAGAAGGCTGATTACATGGAAGGAGTTTTATAATGAGCGAAAGATTTAAACTTATCGGCGGCGTTTTTTGTCTTATTATAAAAGATAATAAAGTACTTATGGAATTGCGCAAAAATAAGTTCGATGCCGGACTTTATTCTTTGGTCGGGGGTTGTATGGAAGACGGAGAAACCGTTAAACAAGCTGCTGTCAGAGAAATTAAAGAAGAAGTTGGCCTTAAGGTTCATGAAGATGATATTGAAGTTATTTCCGTCTTGCACAGGATAACTCCTAAGCCTGATTCTTGGCAGTCAATTGAATTTGTTCTTTTGGTCAATAAATTTTCCGGTAATCCTAATCTTTTGGAAAACAATGTTTGTGGCGATTTGAAATGGTTTCCTCTTGAAAACTTACCTCAAAATATTTCTCATTATGCAAAACAGGCAATTGATAACTATATAAATAAAGAGATGTTCTCCGAAATTAATTTTTAAGAGAGGGTAAAATGGCTAAAGATACTACAAAAACAAGCAAATCTAAAGATACTAAACTTCTTAAAAATAATGAAGTTAAAAAAATTGCCAAGAGTGCAACTAAAGGTATTGAAAACGCTGAAACAAAAAAACTTACCGTCAGCAAAACAAGAGCAAAAAAAATAAAACATGCGTACGCGGTTAACGATGCAGAAAATGCGTTATTATTGAAATTGAAAAACGGAGATGTGGTTATTGAAATGTTTCCGGATGATGCGCCTAATCATGTTGCGCAAATTAAAGAATTGGTACGCGCAGGATTTTATAACGGCTTGAAATTTCATCGTGTTATAGACGGATTTATGGCTCAGACAGGTTGCCCTTACGGAACAGGAACGGGAGGCAGCGGGCATAAACTAAAAGCTGAGTTTAATAAAAAACCACATAAAAGGGGCACTGTTTCTATGGCTCGCTCTATGCTTCCGGATTCCGCTGACAGCCAATTCTTTATTTGCTTTGGCGACTGTGATTGGTTAAACGGACAATATACTGTTTGGGGACAGGTTACTTCCGGTATGGAATACGTTGATATGATAAAAAAAGGTGATGGACACAACGGTGCCGTAAGTAATCCTGACGAAATTATAAGCATGGTAGTTATTGCCGATATTGACAACTAATTTATAAAAATTTAAGACCTTCTGTTTCTTTTCAAAACAGAAGGTCTTTTTTTAATGAATTATCAATACATGGACGCCTAGTGCCAATAAAATTGATAAAAGCATCATCCATACCAGTTTTCCGTACTTGTGTTTTTTAGACAGCAACAAAGCCGCTATTAAAAACACCACAATAAACAAACTGGCGGTAATGCTTCTTGCCATTGGAGCCAACTCTTGACTACACAATACAGAGATAACAACCAAGGCTAAAAACGCCAATGTTACAATTGACTGGATATTCAGGAATAATCTCTCTCCCTGAACTTTTCTTCTTCGATTCATAATCAATAATTTTTATGTTAATATTTGAATAATTTTTTCTGTTACAGATGAATCTAAACATTTTAAAACAAAATGTAAAGGGGGCTTTTATTACCCCCCTTTTTGTAATTCTCATTATACGATTTTATTCCAACCAGTATTGAATTGTTGAAACAACCCTAACCTTTTTATTAATCTGCTGACTTTGCATGGCGTCAGGAGTTTCATCTGCCGGTAAAATTGAGAAAACTCCTTGGTTGGCCGTTCTGATTTTTCCGACTTTACTGTTAGAGCTTTTGGCAAATTCTTCTGCCGCTTGTGCCGCATTTCTTGTGGCCTCTTCCAACATTTGAGGTTTAATCTCGTTTAATTTTGTAAATATGTATGAAACCGGTGAACCATATGATTGCGCATCAAAAATAACTCCCGATGCAACTAATTCTCCGTTATCTCGCAAGGCTTGTTCAACTGTATCAACATTAACTGAACGAACCGTAATAATTTGGCTTAAAATATATCGAGAATCCATATCATTACCTCCTCGATACGGCGTGGCCATTAAATCATTTGTTTCTACCCGTCCCTCACTAATCTCAAATGCTTGGATGCCTTTTTTCTGCAAAAAACTGACTATTTCACTTTTTTGGCGTGCGATTTCTTGTTGTGCAGCCAATAAATTATTATTGGTCGTCACAAATTTAATTTTCCAGACCGCCAAATCTGCTTTGACATTCATTTCCGCCAAACCTTTTACCGTAACAAAATTTGACTGCATTTTGGCTTTATAGTAATAATATCCGGGGAAAAATCCGCCGCCGATTAGCCCTAATGAAATTAACAAGCCTGATATTATACGGCTAAAACATTTATTCTTTGGCTGGTTCTGACAATCCATGATTATTTCTCCTTATAGATGATTTGAATCTAATATTTTTAACGCTGTTTTAAGGCCGTCTGTTGCGGCAGAAACTATTCCTCCCGCATATCCTGCCCCCTCTCCACAGGGATACAGTCCTTTTAGAGGACTCTGATTATCTTCTCCTCTGGTAAATCTTACCGGTGATGAGCTTCTGGTTTCAGCTCCAGTTAAAATGGCGTCGGGATAGTTAAAGCCATGCAATTTTTTATCCATTTCAATAATAGCTTCCCTTAAAGTATTGCTTATATAAAAAGGAAAAAGCTCATCTAAATTTCCCCATTTTACTCCATTGGTATAACTTGGTTTAACATTTCCTTCTTTGAAACTTGTCTTTTTCTGTAAAAAATCTTTGCATAATTGCGCCGGCGCACTGTAATTACTTCCGCCTGCCAAATATGCCTTGTGTTCAATTTCTTGTTGAAAATACATTCCCGATAATGGATGATTGCTTCCAAAATCTGTTGGATTAACGCCTACAAGCAAAGCTGAGTTGGCATTTTCTTTATCGCGCGCGTAATAACTCATTCCGTTGGTTACAACTCTTTCCGGCTCTGATGCCGCAGCAACCACAACTCCTCCCGGACACATGCAAAATGTATATGCTGATCTTCCGCTTGGCAAATGTACTGACAATTTATAATCTGCGGCTCCTATTGCCGGATGCTTGAAAAAATTATGATATAATGCTTTGTTTATCAGTTCTTGCGGGTGTTCTATTCTCACTCCCACAGAAAAAGGTTTGCTTTGCATTTCAACGCCTCGCTTATGCAACATTTCAAATGTATCTCTGGCGCTGTGCCCGATTGCTAAAATAACACTTTCTGCAGGAATCTCATATTCCCCCTCTGCCGACAAAACTTTGACCGCGACTATTTTTCCGTCTTTAATTACTAAATCTTCAAGTTTTTGATTGAACCTATATTCTCCGCCCAATGATTCTATTTTTTTACGAATATTGGCGACTATTTGCGCTAACTTGTCTGTCCCCAAATGCGGTTTGGCTAAATATAAAATTTCTTCCGGTGCTCCAGCCTCCACTAATTCTGCAAAAACCTTTGATGTATAGCTGTCTTTTTTTATACCGCTCATCAATTTTCCGTCTGAAAAAGTTCCGGCTCCGCCTTCTCCAAACTGAACATTTGATTGTGGATTCAATAAACCTTTATTCCAAAATTTTTGAACGCTGGATGTTCTCTTTTTTACATCTTCTCCTCGTTCTATTATCAAAGGCTTACATCCCGCCTCGGCTAACGCCAATCCGGCGAACATTCCTGCCGGTCCACTTCCTATAATTAGCGGTCTGTTTTTGGGTGCGCCATGAAACTTAATGTTTAGTTCTGGTTCGGGAGATATAAGTTCAACACTGTTCCATTCTATTTGCGGCAATATTTTTTCTTCTTCCGGAAGTTCAATATCTACCGTATATATAAAATATGCCTGATTGCGGTTACGCGCATCTAAAGCCTTTTTTACCAGACGGAAACTTTTCCATTCTCGGTTCCCGATTAATTTTCTGATAACTTCCTGAACCGCTTCCGTCTTTTCATCAATGCTTAATTTTATATTGCTAAATCTCAGCATACTTCCTTCTCCGTTTATGGAGAAGTTGTACACTATTTTTTCAAAAAGAAAAAGTAATTTTATTTATCCTCGTCTTCATCTTCAATATCACTACTACCGAAAAGGTTATTCCATACAGGCTTTCTGTACATCCATAAATTAATAACACCCAAAACTACCGACATCGTACCGAAAAGATACAATATGTAATACCAATTCAGTTGGCTGGCTGACATCATAACATCTTGTTGATTTATTCTCAAAAATGCTATTGCTATTGAGGTTAATGAAAATGAGATAATAAACGCAAATGTCCAGATTTTATGCTGAATACGATTACTGACAAAAAACGATGATATAATGTAGATAACCGTAAAACTTAAAAACAAATACAGCTCCATACCGCCTCTCCTTTGACTTTATAATTTTTTATTGATATATGGTAAACGCTGTAATTTTCAAGATATGTAAAAAATAATATTATTAATTTTGTTCCAGGAGTGGCCACTTCCCTTCTGCTACTTGTTGAAGCGTCGGATTGGGCAAACCGAATCTAAAATTGTAAATCCAATAATTTGCCATTACCCGCTCAATATATATGCGTGTTTCTGCCGAGGGAATAACCTCAATAAACATTAGCGGATCATTTTTATATTTTGCTTCTTTTTTCCATTTCAACATATTACTTGGTCCGCCGTTATATGCCGCCATCATATAAAATAAATTACCGTCAATAAAAGGCTTTGACATCAAATAATCAACATATTGCTGTCCCAAATCAAGATTATATTCGGCATCTAATAACAGAGAATTATCTTTCTTAAATGATTTGTCTTTTGTTATATGATACGCGGTATTTGGCATTAATTGCATAAGTCCTTGCGCTCCCGCAGGGCTTTGTGCCTCCGGTCTGAAAGAAGATTCCTGACGAACCAAGGCTAAAACAAGAGCTTTATCTACTCTCCAACCGCTTACCGGAATAAATCTCGGAATTGGATAGGCTACACCGTCATAGCTCTGATTTTCCTCTATTTTACGACTATTTTTACATGCATAAATCGCCAGATAGTGCATTCCAAACTGATTTGCCATGTAAATTGTGGCCTCTTGCTGTTTATCCGTCATATCATTGAAGCCAAAACGCAACTCTTGTTCCGCCAAATCCGGACGCTTGGCATGGATTAAAATAACCGCACGCCTTATTGCAGGAGATGCCAAAAGCTCGTAAACATAATCATAACTGTCAAAATTATTTAAGTATGCGACGGCATCCCAATTATAATTTAATGGTTCTCCCAATTTAAACGCGGCTAAAATTCCATAAAACGTATGCTTGTATTTTGATGCCAACTTAAGCATTTGTTTGGCTTTTACCTGATTTTTTAATTTGCTATAAGCTCTGTAGCCCCAGTACCCACCTGCTGACAATAACCACTCATCATCATTTTTAGATGAGGCCAACTTATCAAAATATTTAGCGGCATTTTTATATTTTCCCTGACGCCATGCCGTTAATCCGGCAACCCATGATGCCATTCCGGAAGTCCCTCTTCTGGCTGCCTTAGTCGCCCAATTCCATGCTAACGTGTTATAGTTATCTACAAAATACTTCATTGCCAAAGATGCCGCCATATCGTCCCAATATTTATCAGGAGCCGTCATACGGAATTTTTTTTGCTCCAAAACTAAGCGTGCCGCTTTGGTTTTTCCTTGATTCAGATTTTTACGGAATTTTGAAACCTGTTTTAAAAGATATTTTTGATTGGCTCTACTGAGGTGTTTGATATCAGCATTCTTCCAACCCCTAATATAGCTCCCTTCCGACATTTTCTTTGGTTTGGTTAATTTTTTTATATCTGATTTTTTAGCTTTTCTTTTAGCCAGATTATAAATTTTTGAAGCCATTGGCAAATCATTATACTTTTCCAGCCATTCTTTTAACTCTTCATATTTACTGGGGTAATCCGTGGCTAAATATTTTTCCGCCAATACATGTCCCAAGATAATATTATTTTCTGTTTTTTTTAAGAAATTGTCAGCTTCTTCATAATCATTTTGTGCTAATGCATTGAACGCGCGTTTATAATATTTTACATCTGATTTGCTGACTAATAAATAATCCAATATTTTATTATAGGTTGCCGGATTTATTACATCAATATTGTTACCAGCGGCTGCGGCTTTGCCAATGCAAGCAATCATACACAAACCTAAATATAAAATATTCCGGCAAAGTTTTAGCACGTTTAAACTCACCTTTGAATTTCAGGTCTAATCCAAGTAATTTTTTCTGCGCATTTAACTGAGGAGGTACCTTTTAAACGGCATCTGTTGACTATAATGTTTGGAATCTTATCAAAATCATAACAGCCATCACCTAACAAGGTGTAGTTCTGATATGTCATTGTATTGGGTGCTACATTGCTAAAGCTCAGAGCTGTCGTCATTAACGGCCAAACCAGTTTGACATCTAAAGAGATGAGTCTTTGATCCAATGCCGTCAGAACGATAAAGCGAATATCACAACTGGTTTGTCCACTTATAGAACGACCAATTTGAAATTTATCAAAAAACAGAAAAATCTCCGGTTGATTGGGGTCTTTCTTATTAACCTTATTAATCATTTGCAAAGCACTTGTTCCTCGAACAGAACCATCCGTCGTCGGAGTTTTTAATTGAGCCAGCGCGTCTTTAGGCATAAAGAACTCTTCATCTTCTTTTGGTTTCTCTTTTTGATAACGCTCTTTTATGATTGTGTTAATATCTTCCGATTTTTTGCTTTCAGAATCTTTTGTTTCTGTTTCTTGAGCTTGCTTATCGTTAGAAAGGCGGACTCCTTCAGTAACCGCAGACAGCTTACCTGTTTCAGAAGCAGTCCCGAAAGACTGAGCAAGAGCTTCTGAAGCAAATATGCATATTAGCGTTGCTACAAAGAATATCCGCACCTAAACCTCCTAATCGCGTAAGGAAGACGCTAATGTGTTCAGAGTATTAGCAACATCTCCGTAAATTGCGTTCAACTCTTCTTTTTGTTTTTCAAACGCATTCTTTTCCCTCATATTTTCTTCTTCTAAAGAAATCTCTTTAAATTCACTGTAGTATTCGGGATTTTTATCTGAGACGAATCGGAATAAATCTTCACAGGCTTTTGAGTTTGATGAATTTACGCCTTTTTTATCTGACGAGGAAATTATTCGGCAGCTGACAACTTTAACATCGACATCATTCATTAACAAAAAGCATCTGTCTGTATTGATTTTTGATTTTAATGTTACCTGTTGATTGGATTTCAATGGAGGAAGACGCAACGGCATACTGACGCCTACAGTATTGTAAGTCGATGTATTATAACGTGATACATTCGTTCTTTTGCTTCGCAAAGCCTCTTTTGCTTCACGTCTTTCATAATTGATGGCATCATCAATGACTTCATCTTCCCATGTAAGATTTATCTGTGCATCTGAAATTGCATCGGCTGTTCGATTGTAAAACGTGGCCCCAAAATCGCAAGATGTAATTAAGCCTGATGAATTTTTTACAGGAACTACATCATGAATTTTAAATAAAATTCCATTTGCCAACGGATTTAACTCATTTTCCGCACGAGCGACACCGCTACCTAAAATCAATCCCAAGCTCAAAACCTTAAAAAACAAAAGTCTAGACTTCTTCATTATAAATTTCCTTGCTCTGAAATATTAAAATTTTTCTTAATAATAATATCTGTATTTATTAAAATAGCAACAAATAGTGAATCATTTGATAACAACTTACAAATTTATCTCTTTATATAAACGCAGAAAATCTGCCCATGATTTTGCTTTTTGTCCGGGAGAACGCAAAAGATAAGCCGGATGAAAACTTGCTAAAACCTTTGCTGTTTTTCCGTCTGACTTCTGATATTCCATCCATTTTCCTCGCAGATGAGATATTGATTCATTTATATCCAAAAGTGCATTGGCGGCGCTGCCTCCCAGTGTTATTATATAATCGGGACTGATAATATCTATTTGTTTTTTTAAAAACGGCAGACAAACGGCAACTTCCGAATCTAGCGGGGTGCGGTTTCCGGGCGGACGCCACGGCAAAATGTTACATATATAACAATTCTCCCTATCAAGCCCTATTGACGCTAACATTTTATCTAACAAATGTCCGCTTCTGCCAACAAAAGGGATACCTATACGATCTTCATCTGCTCCGGGGGCTTCGCCGACAAACATTATTTTTGATTGAGGATTTCCGCCTCCAAAAACTGTGTGCGCTGCCGTTAATTTTAATGCGCAACCCTCAAAATTTTCGACAGCCTCTCTTAGTTCTTCAAGACTCGTAATTGACGCACACAAATCTTTGGCATTTTGGCAGGCTGAATTTGTAACTTGCGCCAAAGCCGTTGTTGCCGGACGGACTACCGATTGTGATGTCTGATAAATGTTTTTTTCATTTGTTTTTTCTGAGTTTTTTATATCTATATTTATTTTTCCCTCAGAAGAACTTAATCCAAATGGCTCTTCTCCGCAAGTTGCATCAACTCCGGCTGCAATATACCAGTCTAATATTTCTTTTACAGAAAGCTGTGTCGTCATCATGCTTTTAAGTTAGCTAAATTACTTTAATTTGCAAGACAAAACATTTATTTACACAAATTTAATAATATATTTAATTGTCTATTGTATGATTTGAAAAATGTGTTTAATATGTCGGTATTAATTTGTTGGGAAATTCTTTGTATGTTTAAGTTTATTTTGGTTGGGGCTCTTCTGTCTTCAGCAGTTTTCTTCGTTTCTTGCTCCAACGATGTCAGAATCAATAAACCGCAGACCTCTGTTAGTCAACAGGAGAGCTCTTCTGCTCATATGCCTTATGGGGCCTATGTCGCAGGTAGAGTGGCTCATCTGCGCAAGGATTTTAATAAAGCCTCTGACTATTACATCAAGTCTTTACAAATTGATCCCGAAAATAAAGAACTCGTCAGCCGCTTATATTTACTTTTGGTTTCTAAAGGGCGAGTTGCAGAAGCTGCCAAATATGCTAAAATCGCTCAAAAACAAGGCGATAAAAATAACTTCATCGGCGTCATTAATAATGTTCAGTTGATGAAGGAAGGTAAATACAAAGAAGTTTATGAAAAAACAAAAAATATCAAAAATCCGATTTATGATGAATTTATAAATCCGCTTTTGATCGCTTGGGCTTATACCGGAGACGGAAAAAAACAAGAGGCCATAAAATCTCTGGAAGTTATTAAAAAAGAACCAAGTTTTAGAGCTCTTTATAATTTTCATGCCGGAATGATTTATGACTATTTTAATGATACGCGCAATGCTCAAGAACATTACGAAATTATTGTTGATGAAGAACAATTAGAGATGTCCTTCCGCGCTTTGCAAATTATTTGCAATTTTTATATCAGAACCGGACAAAAAGAAAAAGCCGTTGAACTCTTGAGCCGCTACACGCAAGAAAAGCTCCTTGCCGATATGCTGAAAAGTTTAAATAAAAACGTTCGTAAAGCAATACCTGAAAAAACCGATCGCATTATAAAAAATCCAAACGATGGAGTGGCCGAGGCTTTGTTTAGTATTGCGGCAACTCTCAGACAAGGAAATGCGGGTATTGACTTGGCCCATATGTTTATCAGCATGTCTATTTATGAAAATCCCAATTATGATTTAGCAAAACTCTTGTTGGCTGATATTTTGGAAAGCCGCGATATGTATGCTGATGCAAATGATGTATACGATTCCATTCCAAAAAGTTCCGATGCATATTATACGGTTCAGCTTAAAAAAGCTAATAACTATATGACTATGGAAGACTACAATGCAGCGGAAATTCTCTTGAAATCTATGGCTTATGACATGGATAGTTATCAGGTCTATTTGGACTTGGGCGATGTTTTACGCATCAAAAAGAAAAATGACGAGGCGATTGAATATTATGAACGTGCTATTAAAAAATTAAAAATAATCGATGGTTCTCAATGGCCATTGTTTTATGCCTTGGGTATTGCTTATGAACAAGACGAACAATGGGATAAGGCTGAAACTTCTTTCAAAAAAGCCCTAGAGCTAAGTCAGAATCATTATTTGGTATTGAACTATCTCGGTTATGTTTGGATAAAGCAAGGCAAAAATGTTGATCAAGCATTTACCATGATTGTTGATGCTTATAATCAGGCTCCTAATGATGGAAATGTTATTGATAGTTTGGGTTTAGCGCTTTATAAGCTCGGTTATTACGGGATGGCTATCAAATATTTGGAAAAAGCTGCGGAGATTGAGCCGTCAAATGCCGTTATCAGTGATCATCTGGGAGATGCCTACTGGTTTGGAAAACGCCGTAATGAAGCACGTTTTCAATGGCAACACGCTTTAATCATGAAGGAGGCTACCGAAGAGCTTAATAAAGAAAACGTTCAGAAAAAAATAAAAAAAGGTCTGAAAGATGAACCTAAACTGACTTATAATAAAGAGTTAATTGAAGAACAAATTCAGCTTATTGACAAAGAATAGAACGTCTTGCTTTTTGTAAAGCCGGCTTTGTCCGGCTTTTGTTTTATCTTGAATACTTGACAACAATTTTTAGACAGATAAAATTCTTTTTCGCTGACTTATAAGAAAAAGAAATTATTAACTCAAACAAAATAAAAAAATGAAAAAGAATTATTATTTGAATCTGGATTTTGTCTCTGCGCGTATTGGTGCTGAGGTACAGGGGTATGTTATCATTGTCTATAAAGGTGTCCATGAAATGCTTTCGTACGGAACTCACATCAAAAATGATCCGGACAGAGTTTTTGATATTAGACGAGGTAAAATAGTCAATAAGTATTATAAATTTAATGCTATCGGAGATACTTGTTCTATTTACAATGCGGTTCTTCATATTGTGGGCGAACAAGCGTATTTTACTTGCTCGGAAACGTCTCGTGTTATTGTTAATTATCAAGAACTTTGCACCTTATATGACCAATCATGGTATCAAGAGAAGTTGATATCCGTAGAGGTTCCTACAAAGAAGCCTTTGATATCCAAAGAATTTTATGCGCGTTTTTTCAATGTACCCGCAGAAATGTTGGAACTAGGAGTTTTGTTCTACGAAAAACCCAGTCTTTCTTTTGGGTATCTTATAAAAGATGGTAGCAGAAAGCATGCAATTGATGTCGAAACGCAAATGATAATCAATCTTCCGAAAGAAAAATGTGTATTCTATGAAGCCAGAAAAAAAGTTTTAACAGAGAAATCTAATTCTGATTGTTGGATGATGGAAACAAAAAAATCTGACTTCCATTTGGGTGGCGAAAATAATGAGCCGCTTTTGCTTGAAATAAGTTATAAAAAGCTGGAAGAGGCTTATGACCGTATGTGGTATAACCCTAAAAGAGCCCTTGTTTGCATAGGCTGGAGCCCCGCCGGAGAATGGTAAATCCATTTGATAAAACTATAAAAGGCTGAGATATAAAAATCTCAGTCTTTTATAGTTTTTTTAATATTTGCTTATACATCTTCCATCTATTAAAGTATCTGATGACCATGTGCATTCTGTGCATGCCTTACAACCTGCAGAATCGGTTCTTTCATCACCAAGCCCACAAGATCCAGGGTCAATCCAAAATCCAGAAGTACATTTTTTGCATTTATAACAATCTTTATTCGTACTATGTTGAATCATTTTCATCGTATTCGTTTCATTGCAAAATGGATATAATTCAGCAAATGTTAAATACCCCGTTGGACAAGTAACTGTTGTTGTGTTTCCAGAATTGCTTGAAGACGTTTCCAAATCACAGTATCCGACGGACATATCAAACGGACATTTAAGAAACGTATGCCCCGAACATTCCGAAGCCGTTTTGGTATAGCCAAGTTGAGCGCATGTCGGCGGCGTAACACATTGCGCTTGGACTACATTTGCCAA
>CALXTS010000025.1 GCA_944391465.1 uncultured Alphaproteobacteria bacterium | reverse complement strand
TGACCGTCCTCCTCAATAATAAACAGAGGTAACATGCAACAGGAGACTTTCGGTGGCGCCGAAAATAATAGAAAGTCTGGTGTAATATGCGGTTTTAGACTTTGTTTCCGTTACATGTTACTCTTATACTATACCTCATCTATCGCAAAGAGTCAACAATTAATTTTAGCCGGAGGACAAAATCTATTCCTTCGGATATTTATTTTTTTATAAATTATTCTTAAAAAAATAGCCCCTTCTTTGAGGGGCTTTATTTTATCTAAAATTTAAAGGTCTATGCTTCTTCATTCTCAACAACAATACCTTTGACCAAAATAAATTTTGGCGTATGTCCTTCAAAAGAATTATACTTTTCGCAGATGTTTAACAGTTCTTTATCTATGACGGTATTTTTAATGCAAGAATTTGCGCAATCCTTTTTAGATGAAACAGGAGCCGTTAATTCAGCTTCTTGCTCCTTTGCTTTATCAACCTTAATTTCTTCCGGAGTTTTTAAAATCTTTTCTAAGATTTCCTGTGTTTCTTTTGAACGTCGATTGGTGTAAACAATATTTTGTTTATCAGCCGGCAACATTTCAAGAACTTTGCTGAGATTGTTTAATTGTTTGTTCTTTTTAATCAGATTGATATCATCAACAACCAAAATATTTGTTTTGGAAAGATCAATTCTCCCGTTTTCTGCAATGTCAAGGAGCAAATCCGGAGAACCGATAATAACGTTTGCCTCGTTATCAATATCTTCTTCTCCATCTTTAATGGTTGCTTCATTAATCTCATGATATTTATTAAAAATAGCTAATCTGTCAGATGTAACTACCGAGCAAGCGGAATTTGCAGTAATAATTAAAATATTCTGAGCCCCTTTTGTACTGATAATATCAACTAAAGGAAAAACATAAGACATCGTTTTACCACAACGTTGCGGAGCAATGGTAAAAACATCTTTTCCTTCCAAAATTGAAGGGATAACATCAGCTTGAACGGTAGTTGGTTCAGTAATTCCAAATTCATTAATGGCGCGGATTGTTTGTTCGCTCAATCCTAATTCTGAAAAATTCATGGTATTTCTTCTGTTTAAAGTAGTTAATTTAATTTTTTTAGATATTATTTAGTTTATTAAGGATAGTCAACCCAAAAACAAAAGGAAAAGCATATGTTGATGAAAAGGAATGAATCTCTTTTGCTTGTAATAGATGTTCAAGAGCATTTAGCTCCGGTAACGGACAATCCCAGGGAGGTTATAGACGGGAGTGCAAAATTAGTCAGTGTTGCAGGAGAGCTAAAGATTCCATACATTATAACAGAACAATATCCCAAAGGACTTGGGCAAACAATGATAGATGTGCGCAAAGCCGCCGGAGAAGAATATCATTATTTTGAGAAGTTGGAGTTTTCATGTCTGCAAAACGCAGAAATAATGGAGCAGATAAAAAAATCAGGGAAAAAGCAAATTATCATCACAGGTGTTGAAACGCACATTTGCGTATTGCAAACGGCAATAGATTTACAAAAAGCCGGATATGATGTTTTTGTTGTCTCAAACGCATGTTCCGCTCGCGACCCGCTACAAAACATTATAGCCTTTCAAAGATTATTGCGTAACGGAGTAGATGTTGTTTCGACTGAGATGGTTATTTTTGAATGGCTGGAAAAAGCCGGAACAGAAGAATTTAAATCAATTTCTAAAAGGTATGTTATATAAAAAAAAGCCTCCTGAAAAGGAGGCTTTTCTATAGGAATTAAACGCGTCCGTACACGTCTTCATAACGAATGATATCATTTTCATCAAGATTGTCACCGCATTGAACTTCAATAAATTCCATGTTTTGATTTGAATCATTTTGGATTCTGTGTTTAACAGTAACCGGAATATAAATATTTTCACCGGCGCATTTTTTTATTTTGTCATCTCCGAGAGTAACAATAGCCTCGCCTTTCACGATAATCCAGTGCTCACTGCGATGATTGTGAGATTGTAAAGAAAGCATACCACCGGGAATAACACAAATACGTTTAACGCAAAAATTATCTCCGCAATCCAAAACTTCCCATGTTCCCCAAGGGCGAGAGTCGTTATCTCCTCTTTTGTAATTATTAGCCATATTTTTCCTCGTTAATTAAGTTTTTACTTGATGAAGATAAATATAAATAATATAAGTTAAAGCGCAAGGTAAAATAATTAATTGGTGGGAAAATTATGAAATCGCCGGCCATAACGCAAGCAATGGGAATACTTCGTCTGCTCCGGCAGATAACCGAAGGTCCGGATGCAATATCTGTAAAACTTGATAAAATCATAAGTATGATTGTCGAGCAAATGCAGGCAGATGCCGGAGCATGCTACTTGGTGGTTGATGATAATTATTTGGAACTTTTTGCATCATACGGATTTAATCAAAATATTACGCATAAAATTAATCTGAGGGTTGGTGAAGGTTTAGTCGGGGACGTAGCCGCCAGCAGGCGTCCTCTGACGGTTGAAGATGCTTGGAAACATCCTAAGTTTTCTTATAAACCCGAAATGGGAGAAGAAAAATATAAATCTTTTGTAGGTGTTCCGATAACGCGTTTCGGAAAGGTTGTCGGCGTATTGACGCTACAAAATAAAAAGGAATATGAATACTCGGTGCTTGAGGTTGAAATTCTAGAAACAGTTTCAATGTTTTTAAGCGAATTGGTGGCCTCAGATGAAATAAAGACATTAAAAAACCAATTGATTAGAGAGCGAGGGCAATCAGGAAAAGAAAGATATAAAGGTATTAGTCTGAGTAAAGGTTATGGTTTGGGTAATGCGATAGTCCATCGCCGTCGCCAAATCGTAACTAAAATATTTGCGGAAGATAAAGAAAAAGAACTGCAAAAACTTGAGTTTGCCCATACCCAGATGAATAAAGATCTGGATGAAAAATTCAATGCAACCAAACTTGGTATTGGTGAACATGTTGACATTTTAGATGCTTATAGAATGTTTGCCAAAGATAAAGGATGGTATAAAAAAATAGCCGATAATGTTTCCAGTGGTCTGACAGCAGAAGCCGCGGTTGAACGAGCATATGAAGATATGTGGAAACGCCTCTCCGGAACAAACGATTCGTATTTAAAGGAAAGATTGCATGATCTGCGAGATGTAGCAGATCGCCTTTTAGGATATTTAAGCGGGGATACCGGTAAAGAACGAATAGAAAGTAATGATATCATTGTTGTAGCACAAACAATGGGGCCTGCGGATTTAATGGATTATGATTATAAAAAAATCCGAGGCTTGATCATCGAAGATGGTACGCCGACGATGCATGTGGCAATTGTAGCTAAGGCGTTGGGGATTCCCGTTATTGCTAAAATCAAAGGCATTTTTGATGAAATCAAGACGGGAGAACAAGTTGCGATTGATGGGAATGAAGGATATGTTTACCTCAAACCCGGCAAGCAGATTCAAGACAAAATAAAAGCCCGCATAGCAGAAAAAGAAGAAATGTTGGCTCGAATGGCTGCCTTGAAAGATCTGCCCTCAACCACATTGGATGGTACCAAAATCAATCTTTACATAAATGTCGGACTAACGTTTGATTTAGACTACTTCTCAACAACCAATTGTGATGGTGTCGGATTATATCGTACGGAAATCCCCTTTATGGCATCAGAAGTTATGCCGGATGTTGATCAGCAAATGAAATATTATAAGGATTTGATGGATAGAGCCGAAGATAAAAAAGTAATCTTCAGAAGTTTGGATGTCGGTTCAGACAAATTACTTCCTTACTGGAGCAACAGTGGAGAAGAAAATCCGGCAATCGGTTGGCGTTCTATTCGCATTACTCTGGACAGACGGGCAATTCTTCGCAAACAGATGCGAGCATTTTTACGAGCTGCTGCCGGGAAAGAACTTAACGTTATGTTTCCGATGATATCAAATTTGGCAGAGTTTGAAGACGCTAAAGAAACATTGATGATTGAGTTGGAGAAAGAAAAACGCCGTGGAAGCGATATTCCCTCAAAAGTAAATGTCGGATTGATGATAGAGGTTCCATCAGTTGTTTTTCAGTTAGATGAGATATTGAAGCATGCCGATTTTATCTCAATCGGAACGAATGATTTGGCGCAATTTATTTTTGCTTGTGATAGGGGCAATCCACGATTAACGGAAAGATATGATGTTTTGTCAGCACCGTTTTTAAGTATGCTTCAAGAGATTATAAATAAAGCAAATCAACATAAAGTTTACTGTTCGGTATGTGGAGAAATGGCAGGAAATCCGATTGAGGCGCTGGCTTTGATAGGTTTGGGCTTCCGTAATTTATCAATGTCAGGTTCTTCTTTGGGAAGAGTAAAGACAATGATAAGAAGTCTAAATATAGAAGATATTGAAGACTACATCAAAATACTTTTGAAATCCAATAAACGGACATTACGACCACAATTAATATCCTATGCTTATGACCACGGTATTGAAATTTATTAAAAAGCGTGTAATATCGAGTCAACAAAGAAAGAAATATAAGTTAGTATGTAAAGGGAAACTTACGTGAGAAAAGCCAAAGACACTTCAGAAAAGCCAGAAATACTTGAGGAAGTAGAAGAAACTTCGGAAGAAGTTGTTCTTCCTCAGGGCGCAAAAAAAATCACAGAGACTGCCGTCTTGGAAAAAAATATTACAAAAGTCGGTAATCTGTTAAAAGAGATGCGGATTCAAAAAGGATTAAAAATATCTGAAATTTCAAAGAAATTATGTATCCGAGCTTGCTATCTGGAAGCTATTGAGGAAAGCCGATATCAAGATATTCCTGAATTTCCATACGGAGCTGGATTTATCCGTTCGTATGCCGATTTTTTGGGCTTAAACAGCAGCAATATCATTGAATTATATAAAGAAGAAACAAATATAAATCCCGATAAGAATATATATGTTCTTGAACCTCAGGCGGAAGCGACCGTTCCCGGAAAAAAATATGTTTTGATCAGCATATTAGCATTGGGAGCTGTTTATTTTGGATGGTATTTTTATAATCTTCAGAATGAAAAAGAATTCATGGAAGAAAAGACAGTCGCAAATGCAGTGTCTGAAGGAGAAATATTAAACAATGAGCAGCCGATAGTAGTTGAAGATTATAGTGTAAGTATTGATACAGAAACGAAGCCGGAAGAAGTTAAAACAGAATCAATGGCTATAGAGCCAAAACAACCGCAAATAGTTGTAACAGATGAAGCTTTCATTGAGCCGACGGCGGAAAATACCAAACAGCCGGAAACAAATATTGCAGAGGTTAAAAGTCCTGTAACGCAAGAAAACAAAACAGAAGAAAAACCCGTTGCGGAAGAGGTCTCTCAGCCAAGTATTCCGGAGCAAGGTGTGGCTATTGAAGTTTTAAAAGAAGTATGGATTGAAGCTAAAGATTCTGAAAAGCTATATCTAAGCAAAGTTCTTCAACCGGGAGATGTGTATATTGTTCCTGATGTTAAGGGAATAATACTTTCTGCCGGAAAGGTTGACGGTGTTAAGGTTTATGTAAATGGAAAAGTGACAACTGTATTTACAAACGCTAAGAAGATGAATATTTCCTTAGATGAAATTTTAAAACAAGCTAACCATTAGCATATAAAATTTAATTCAAAAAAAGAAAATGGCAGTTTAAAAACAGCTGTTTTCTTTTTTTGTTTACGGAAAGTATTGACAGTTAAAGGTTTTTAGTAGAAGAAATAATAAATAAAAATAAGTTAAGGTACAAAAATGAATTTTGCAGAAAAATTAAGTAACGTAGTTAATCGGTATAATGAATTGGAAGCTCTGGTTTCGGCGCCTAATGTAAGCTCAGATGATTTGGTTCGCATGAACAAAGAAATATCATCTTTAGCACCGGTGGTTGAGGCGATTAATAATTGGCATCATCTTGAGCAAAATATGAAAGATGCTCAACAGATGATGGAAGATTCATCTTTAGATAAAGAAATGAGAGAGTTAGCCGAAGCAGAATATTATGATTTAAAGGAAAAACTTCCGGAACTTGAAAAAGAGATAAAAATACAACTTCTGCCCAAAGACGCCGAAGATGAAAAAAATGCTATTTTAGAGGTTAGAGCCGGAACCGGTGGAGACGAGGCGGCATTGTTTGCTGCAGTGTTGTTTGAAATGTATCAAAGATATTCCGTTTTACAAGGATGGAAATTTGAGGTTAATGATGTAACGGAAAATGAGTTGGGGGGATATAAGGAAGCCTCAGCCAAAATAACCGGAAAAGATGTTTTCGCCAAACTAAAATTTGAATCCGGAGCACACCGAGTACAACGAGTTCCCGTAACGGAATCACAAGGAAGAGTTCACACTTCGGCGGCGACGGTTGCAGTACTGCCCGAGATTGAAGAAGTTGATATGTATATTAATCCGGCAGATTTGAAGATAGATGTATATAGAGCCTCAGGAGCCGGCGGACAACACGTTAACCGTACGGAATCAGCCGTTCGAATTACCCATATCCCGACAGGTGTGGTTGTTCAATGCCAAGATGACCGTTCTCAATATAAAAATAAAGAAAAAGCAATGAACCACCTGCGCGCTAAGCTATATGATATGCAAAAATCATCTATCGATTCGGCATATTCTGAAAAAAGAAAACTTCAAGTCGGCAGTGGTGATAGATCTGAGCGCATTCGTACATATAACTATCCGCAGGGACGAGTTACCGACCACCGTATAAATCTGACACTTTATAAGTTGGACGATGTTGTTTCCGGTGATGCTTTAGGTGAGATTGTAGATGCCTTGGTAGCAGAAGATCAGGCACAAAAACTTTCAGAATTAGATTAGTAAACGGCATTTTACAAAGCGCAAGATAAAGGCGGGTAAATCTGTGATTTTTAAGTTGTTTCAAAACAGATTTGCTTTATAATAAGCCCAGCTTGAATTGAGGGAAAAATAATGTCCGAGCCCAAGTTTGTACATTTGCGAGTCCACACCGCCTATTCTTTATCGGAAGGTGCGATGTTGGTGCCGAAATTGATGCACAAACTTCATGATCAAGGGGTGGCCGCAATTGCCGTTACGGATACGGCGAATATGTTCGGAGGAAAGGCTTTCTCGAAATATGCTTCGGATGAAGGAATTAAACCGATTCTGGGATGCCAATTTTATCTGAGAAATCCCGATGCTGATGATGTTTTAAAATCCAAAGGGCGCGTTATAGATCCGGATAAAATAGTTTTATTGGTTCAAAATGAAGTTGGTTATCAAAACATCATGCATTTGATGAAGATTTCATATTTGGATAATCCTCAGCCAACAGAAAAACCACAACTTAAAATATCTGATTTAGAGAAATATCCGGAAGGCCTGATTGCTTTAACCGGAGGAGTTGAAGGCCAGATAGGAAGGCTTTTGCTGGAAAATCGTAGTGATGAGGCTGAAGAAGTTTTGCTTCGCTTGCAAAAAATATACGGCGACCGTCTATATATGGAAATTTCGCGTATCGGATTGGAAGACGAGCGTAAAACGGAAGATAAATTTATTGATTTGGCATATAAACACAATATTCCGCTCGTTGCCACCAATGAGGCGTTTTTTCTGGATGCTGATATGTACGAAGCGCATGATGCACTAGTTTGCATAGCGGCAGGAGAATATGTTGCAAATGATAATCGCAAGAAATTTTCTCCCAATAACCGTCTCAGACCGGCTGAAGAAATGATTGAACTTTTCAAAGACTTGCCGGAGGCAATACAAAGCACCGTAAATATAGCCAAGAGATGCAATTATCTTTCAGAAAAAGTTCAGCCGTTGCTGCCAATATTTGAATGCCCCGGAGGCAAGACACAAGACGAGTTTATTACCGAGCAAGCGTATAAAGGATTAAAGGAGCGGATGGAAGCTCATGTTTATACGGCAGAAATGAGCGAAGATGAACGCAAAGAAACAGATAAAAAATACTACGAACGTTTGGAATATGAATTAAGCGTTATCAAGAAAATGGGATTCCCCGGTTATTTTTTAATCGTGTCGGATTTCATTCAGTGGTCAAAAACGCATGGTGTCCCTGTGGGGCCGGGGCGAGGATCGGGAGCCGGCTCAATCGTTGCTTGGTCATTAAAAATTACGGATTTGGATCCGATAAAGTTAGATTTACTCTTTGAACGTTTTTTAAATCCGGAACGCGTTAACATGCCGGATTTTGACGTCGATTTTTGTCAGGAAAATCGCTATAAAACCATAGAATACGTTCAAAATAAATATGGGTTTGATCATGTGGCGCAAATCATTACATACGGAAAACTTCAAGCCAAGAATGTAATCAGAGATGTTGCGCGTGTGTTGCAAATGCCATATTCGCAAGCGGATCGCATTTCCAAAATGATACCTCCGGGAGTTCAGGGCAAGAATCCGACTTTACAAGAATCTCTTGACCAAGTCCCCGAATTAGAGGAAATGCGCCAAAATGATCCGCAAATAAATAAATTATTTGATATTGGAATGAAACTTGAAGGCCTTTACCGCCAATCAGGAATGCACGCTGCCGGCGTTGTTATCGGAGACAGACCGTTAGACCAGTTAGTTCCGCTGTATAAAGACCCCAAAGCAGATATGCCGGTAACTCAATATGATATGAAGTTTGTTGAAGAAACCGGATTGATAAAGTTTGACTTTTTGGGGTTAAAGACACTAACGGTAATTAAACGGGCCGTCGATTGGGTTAAGAAAGTTACGGGAAAAGATTTAGATATAGAAAAAGTTCCGTTAGATGACAAAGAAACTTATGAAATGCTCCAAAGAGGAGATACTACAGCCGTTTTCCAGTTTGAATCTCCGGGAATGAAAGATGTCCACAAACAAATAAGACCGGATAGATTTGAAGATTTGATAGCGATTGTTTCGCTATATCGTCCCGGCCCGATGGATAATATTCCGACCTATATCAAACGCAAACACGGGGAAGAAGAAATTACCTATCTTCATCCCGATTTAGCCCCGATACTTGATGAAACATATGGTATTATGGTTTATCAAGAGCAGGTCATGAAAATCGCGCAGGTTTTGGGGGGATACACGCTTGGCGGAGCAGATAAACTTCGTAAAGTTATGGGTAAAAAAATGCGGGATGAAATTCCGAAGCAAAGAGCCATGTTTACGGAAGGAGCCTTAAAAAACGGAATAGATGAGGCAACCGCTACCAAAATTTTTGACCAGATGGAAAAATTTGCCTCGTACGGTTTTAATAAATCTCACGCTGCTGCATATTCTTTGGTATCCTATCAGACAGCATATTTAAAGGCGCATTATCCGGTAGAATTTATGTGTGCGGTAATGTCGCTTGATATGGGAAACATAGATAAATTAATGGCCTATAAAGAAGAATGTAAAAAGATGGGCTTTAAGGTTTTACCGCCTGATATAAATCGTTCGGGAGCGGATTTTGCGGTTGAAAACGGAAATATCAGATATGCATTGGGCGCAATAAAGAGCGTCGGAGCCGCCAATATGGAGGCAATAGAAAAAGAACGTTTGTCTAAAGGACCATTTAAGAGCATTTCTGATTTCATACACCGAATAGACGCTAAGCAGATTAACCGCCGCCAACTTGAGCAATTGATAAAAGCAGGGGCTTTTGATTGTTTAGAAACAAACAGAGGAAAATTGTTTGCCAATCTGGATACGATAATACAACACATATCTTCAGCGACGGAGCTAAAGACCAGCAGTCAGAGTTCGCTTTTTGGAGATGAGGAGCTTCACTCAAATATTAAATTGGCGGATAAACCGGATTGGCCGGAACTTGAGAAGTTGAAACTGGAGGCCGAGGCGATAGGTTTTTATCTTTCGGCACATCCGTTAGATAGTTACCAAAAAGGAATGGAAAGATTGGGTGTAAAGCCGGTTTCGGAAGTTTTTTACGGGATTAAAACCGGAGATAATATTTGTGCAAAGTTAGCCGGTTGTGTTAATTCTTTTCAAAAAAGAACCAGCAAAAAAAGCGGTAATAAATATGGATTATTAAGTTTATCAGATACAACATCGGCATTTGAAGGTTTTCTGTTTTCAGAAGATTTGACGCATTATGAGGAAGTTGTGCAGAGCGGCTTACCATTATTGGTCAGCGTTGTAATAAACAAACAAAATGAAGAGTCCAGTCCTTTGGTTATGATAAAAAGAGTTGAAACGCTGGACAAAGCCATATCCGAAGTCGCAAACGGATTAGAAATCAGCATTAATGATGTTTCGGTGGTTCCGCAACTTCATAATATTTTAAAAAGTGATAGAAACGGCAAAAATAAAATATATATCAAACCTCAGAACAATGATTGGGATATCCGGATAGAACTCCCCGGAGGCTTTGGACTTTTCGGAGATATATTGAGCAATATACGTTCATTACCCGGAGTAACGACAATTAAGGAAATTTAAGATGGAAAAAATAACCGCTTATTTAAGAAATATATATGAAAAAATGTCGCAACAACCACCGGCAGAAGTAAAACCGGTAAAAGTTCCGTTATTTGGAATGATGTTTGCGCCGTATCTGCCGATAATTGATAATTTTGGGAAGTTTGTGCGGATTATTCTTTTTTACTCAATCTTTAACGGAATTATATCCTTACTCTTAGGGCAAGGATACATGTGTAGTTATACAGGTTTTACGGGCCATTGCAGTTCAGATATTTATATTTATGGTTTTAGTTGGTTGTTTAACGCAGCAGTGGCAATTGTTTTTGCAATACGGTGGTATGCCTATTGCTTTGAAAAACAAGAGATAAGTTGGAAATTTTTGTTTTGTGTAGGCCCAAAAGATTTAAAATTTTCAGCGATGATTATGATTGTTTTTGCAATTAATTTAATACCTGTTTTATCGCTTTATTTGTTATATGTCAGAGTTCCTAATCCCGACTGGAGAATAGAAATATTGTATTTTGCAATAGTTTCAATAGGTTTTCTGGTTCCGTTCTGGGCTATGCGCTTATATTCTATTGTGGCCTTTTTTCTGTCGGGAGAGAATGTTCCGTCAATCAGGGAAGTCTGGGAAAGAAGTAAAGGAAGCAGTTTCAGAATCATAATGAGTTTTATTTTAATATTTTTGGTCAGCATCTTTTCACTTTTCATCCAGTATAATAACTTTAGGCTTGCCGTGGGTGAAAATGCCATTTATATTAATACGGTATCAGAGATAACATATCAAATGATACGTCTGGCGATAGTGGCTGTTTTGGTAAACAGTTGCCGAGCTCAGAAAATTTTCTTATTTGAAAGGGTTAATGAAAATGGAAAATAAACCATCATCAGATATTATTGTACTTCCGTTCTGGGAGACAGTTCGCCGCAGCTTTTTATATGTGGTAGAAAATTTTGATGTTTTATTAAAAGTAACATCAATTTGGTTTGCACTTTTAATTTATGAGATGTTCAACGGTTTCCCGTCAATTTGCAACATAAGCGATGCCGGATGTTACAGTGATTGGCGTCATAAGGTTTCAATTGTTCTGATTTCATTAGCTTCGATAGCGGTTGTTGTTGCATTTTGCCGCCACGTTATTTTAAAACTTCCGGTAAAATATTTTATGTTTTCTTTCGGAATGAGAGAATTAAAGTATATGCTGTTTAATATTGTTTTTATAAGCATAATTACCGTCATCTCCATTGTTTCAATATTTTTATTGGCTTATGTGATGCAGTGGCTTCGTTTTCCGGAGAGCTGGTTTAATATAACGATATTAATTCCGTTAGCCTTTACAATATATGCCTGCCGTTTCTTTTTGGTTTTTCCGGGGATTGCAGTGGAAGATAAAGAAATGACATTTAAGGATTCATACAGAATTACCTTTGGAAATGCCAACAGAATATTCTGGGGTCAATTTTTAATGATGATACCGGCAGCGATTTTAATATATTTAACAGCCTTGCTGTATAATGCCATAGGTAGTGATAATTACATAGTAAAATTTGTCTTTTCAGCGTTTATTTTATTTTTGTCTTTTTTAGATTCATGCTTTAAGGCATCATTTTTCTCACATATATATCAGTATTTTACATATTTTAAGAAAAAACCGATACCTTTATCAGAGGTTGAAAATGCAATAAAAGAAACATCAGAAGAGCAAGTTTCAAAACCAAAAAAGACAAGTAAATCTAATAAAAAAAGTAAGGAAGAAGAATAAAAGATAAGCCCCTCATTTGAGGGGCTGTTTTTTTAATCTTTGTCAGCATAAGGATTTTTTGTTTTGCGAACGGTCATTCGGATTGGAATACCACGCAAATCAAAACTTTCCCGCAACTGATTCGTAAGATAACGCAAATACGCATCAGGTAATCCCTCAGGATTGCTTGAGAAAATGTAAAAAGCCGGAGGTCTGGTCTTGGCCTGTGTAATATAGCGCAATTTAATCCGACGTTTATTTTTGCCAAGCGGAGGCGGATATTTGTCAATCATATCTGCAAACCATTGATTAAGCGGAGCTGTCGGGATTCTCAAATTCCAACGATCATAAACTTTCAAAACCGCTCTCATTAATTTATCTAAATTTTCATGTTTAAGAGCAGAAATCGTGACGGTCGGAATACCTTCAGCTTGTGTTAAAGATGTTTGCAATTTGTCATTAAGGCGCTGCAAACTTTCTTTACGATTAGCAATATCCCATTTATTAACGGCAATAACCAAAGCTCGCCCTTCATCTAAAACTTGTCTTGCTATCGTTAAATCTTGCTTATCAAGAACAGCATCGGCATCTAAAACCAAAATAACAACCTGCGCCATAAAAGCGGCATGTTTGGTACTTGCGGCAGACATTTTTTCAAGAGAGTCCTCTACTTTTGCCCGACGTCGCAAGCCAGCGGTATCTACTAAATTAATTTTACGCCCCTTGTAAGTCCACTCGGTTGTAATAGCATCTCTGGTAACGCCGGCTTCCGGTCCGGTAAGCATCCTATCATCATTAAGCAGAGCATTAACAAGCGTTGATTTTCCGACATTTGGTCTTCCTACAATAGCCAAAGAAATTGGGCGTTTTTTATAAGATGCATCTTCTTCCAGATTATCTTCTGCATTTAATTTTTCAAACTCTTCGGGCAAAGGAGTGCTAATTTTTTCTTCTTGTTCTTTTTTCTTTTCTGCATAGGGCAAAATTGCAGAATATAAATCGGCAATTCCCAATCCATGTTCGGCAGAAAAAGGAATAGGATCCCCCAGACCTAGCTTATAAGCCTCATAAACACTATCTTCCTGCAATCGTCCTTCGCATTTATTGGCCAAAAGAATAACCGGCTTATGAGCTTCCCGAAGCAGATTGGCAAAATGCTCGTCATAAGGCTGCAAGCCGTCACGAGCATCATACAAAAACAAGCAAACATCAGATTCATTTATCGCGCGTTTTGTCTGCTCCCACATCCGCTTTTCAAGATTATCAATATTTGAATATTCATATCCGGCAGTATCAATAACCTTAAATTTTAAATCCTGCAATTTAGCGTCGGCTTCGCGACGGTCCCTCGTAACACCGGGTTTGTCATGTACAATAGCTACTTTTCGTCCCACCAAACGATTAAATAATGTGGATTTTCCGACATTCGGACGCCCGATAATTGCAATTCGTAAAACCATAATCGTAAACCCTCGTATTTATTGATAAGCCAACATATCAGCATCACGAGTGGTAAATATGGTTATACCCTGAGCCATAACCGGAGATAACTCAATACCGTCGCTGGTTGTAACATAATTAATGATTTTTCCCGTATAAGGAGAAACTGCAAAAATATAACCGTTAGATGTCGCAACAATCAATCGATTCTCAGCTAAAATCGGACCTAGTCCGAAAACACCGCTTTTCTCTTCATCAACGGCAGGAATTTTAGTGTTCCAGACTATCTTTCCGGTATTTTTTTCAATCGCCAACAAGTCAAAATCAGAACTTAAGACAAACAAAAATTCTCCGGCAATCCAAGGCTGATTATTAACGCTGATTTCTCTGTCCCAAATACGATTTCCTGTTCTTAAATCAATTGCGGCCAAAACACTGTTATTTCCGGCAGCAAAAACTTTATCCCCGTCAATAATGGGATTCGCTTTAATTGCGGTTATATTTGACATTGAATCCGTTCTACGTCGAGAAATTAACATATCGCCCCATAACGGAGTTCCCGTGCTTGCCTTAAAAGCTCTTAATTCCCCGTTTGAAAAAGCCGCAATCAAAACATCCAAATCAGGATTATAAGCCGGAGCCGCTCCTCCGACTAACGTTGTGCTATCAAAATCGGTTTTATATTTCCACAACTCACTTCCGTCAATTGCATCAAATGCAATCAAAGTATTGTCGATTGTTTGTACAAAGACTTTATTTTCATTGACAGTCGGAGCTATGCGTATAGGAGTTCCGATTTCTTTATTCCAAATAATTTCTCCCGTAACCATATCCAGACAGAAAAGGTTTCCAAAACCGGTGGTCGCATAGATTTTCTTATTATGTTCAGCTATACCGGCACCTTTCATCGCAGAAGTTTTATCATCTCGGTTAGCCGGTTTCAAACGCTTGCTCCAGATTTCCTTTCCGTTTTCTAAAAGTCTGGCACTTAAAACGCCTTTGCTGTCTATATTAAAAACGACTTTATGAGCAATTACCGGAGTCGAAAGTAAGAAATCTCGCTTAGAGCTTCCGGAACCGAAATTTTCATCCCAAATTTCGTTAAGGCTGTCGGCAGCTTTCAGATGCCCCATCAAATGCATTGAATTTCCGCCCGTTTGTGACCATTTATTATTTTCATATGGTTCGGGGAGGCGTATTTTGTATTTTTCAATATCATAGTCTGGAGATAAATCGACATTTTCAGTAATGATATTAATTCTTTCTCCGTCAATATTTAATTTTTCTTTGCCGAAAAGCCCGCACCCTGCGAGCAGAGAAACCATAGAAATTAAAACGGCATTTTTATAAAAAGAACGAGACATAAAATCTCTCCGTATAAAGGTTATTTTTGAGAATTAATGATAGACAACATATCCTGAGCCCGATTTTTCAAACCGTCCTGGACATTGGTAAAACTGATAACTTTTTCATATTCTGCTTTTGCAGTATCAATATCACCATCTCTTATAGCCAGCATGGCTAACAGCTCATGAGCGACCGGAGCCCAAGAAGAAGTCTCAACTGTAAGAGGAGAAAGCAAATCGCGAATATCTTCGGAAGAAGTATCTGTATCCAACTTATAAGAGGCTAACTTAACAATAGATATTTCTCGAATTTGAGGATTTACATCATCATCTTCGACAAGGGCAGATAAAGTTTCCATAGCTTCTTTGTCTTTGTTTTGGTCAAACAAAAAATTAGCTATTTGCAAACGAGCAATGTCACTGTAGATACTGCCAGACTTCGCCAGATTTTGTAAAATATCCAAACTTTCATTATATTTTCCCTGACTTTGCAATGACACGGCAACGGCATAAGCATTGGAAAGTTCCTGATCTTTTTTGTTCTTCCAAGCCTTGAATGTTTCAAAACTGACAGTTACGGTCAAAATCAAAGCCACGGCAATAATAATGTACATGCCGTATTTATCCCAAAGGTTTTGCAGCTTTTCATTTTTCGCATCCACAGCCGCTTCTCTCATTAAAGCATCTTCCTTTAGAACATCATCAATAGCTTTCTTTTTCATAAGTATCTCCTTAATAAGCAAATCTATTAGCTATATATAATAGATATCTTCCACATAGCAAAGACATTTTTATCAAAAATACGCAAGCCGATATTTTTATTTGATAATTTCATGAATCAAAAACTTTTTAACCCATCTTAAGTCTTCGGTAGGCAGTTTAGAGCCGAAGGTAATTGTTCTATCATCGGCAATTATCGAAACAAAATAGCGTCCGGTTACGGGATTCTCCGTTATCTCAACAGATTCGATGGCGTCTTTCATAATTTCATTATGTTTGGTAGAAAAGAGCATATATTTATGTGTATTTACAATTTTATGCTTTTTAAGAACCAATTTTTCCTTACGAAACATGATGAATACAGAAATAATAAAGATAACGGCAACGATGGCGGTCAAAATATATGATGTAATTACGGAAGCAGATTCGTGCAAAGCATTGATATTTGCGAGCAGAATAACCAGAACCAAACTCATGATAAGCATAATGGCGGAAGCTAAAATATTATAAGCATCCCAAACAATTTTTTTTGTTTTAAGAACAATTTTATCTCTTTTGCGGGCAAAGGCAATAGTTGGCGGAAGGGGTTCATAAGAGTCGTATTCATCAATAATATACCCGAGGATAGCCAAATCCCGAACAGATTTATTCAAATTTCGCACATCGCGGGAAATCAAGCCTTCTTCAGTATTAATCAAAGCCGGCATTTTGAGTTTTTTTGCGTAGTATTCCCAATACTTTCGAATATCAGCCGCCGATGTTGAAATATAAAGAGGAACACTTTTCTTTGCGTCCTTGTTGTAAAGTTCAATAATGTATTTGTTGGCACTGATAAAACCAAATTGAAAAAACTCAATTCTGAAACGGACGCCGAGATAATTTTTGAGATTTTCTTTAAGGATGGTTTTTCCGTTTAAGAAGGATCTAAAACCGATTGTAAAATTTTTGCCGTCATAAACATATTTACGATATCTGATTAGGGATATGATACTGGCGGTAATCATTCCCAAACCAAGAAAAATGAAAACACAGTCAAAAAAGATAGGACTGAGCCAAGGTTTATAATTGGCCAAATCAGAGGCGGCCATATTGATTTTATCAAAAGATTCGTGTCCGCCTTTAAAGCCGTTGAGCATTTCATAAATGCCGATTAAAAACAGTAACGCCCCGAATAAGATTCCCGGAGCAATAAATTTCCAATTGGTTCTGTCAGAAACTTTAGCCGGAGTTTTATCCAGCTTAAACTCCAAATTATGGCTGAAATAATCTGTAGCTTTATAGTTCATGATACCATCCCTTTAGGTTTAATTATTAAAGATGCTTATATGCTATCTTAATTTTTTTAATTATTCATCAATTTTTTTATAAAAAAGGCGAATTTGTTTTAATTTATATTAATAATATTATGCATAATATAAAAAACAGAATTGCAATTTAAAAGGAGCCGTTATGGAAAGTTTGGAAGTATTTAACCAAAGTTTGCACTTTAGTATTACATTATTTTCGTTAGGAGTTTTGTTTTTGGCATGCCTGTTTGCCGGAAGCGTTGAAAAAATATCAACCTCTTTATGGCTTTTATTCTGCGGACTGTTTATAGAATTTTGTGCCGGAGGGATGGAGAGTTTTATCATTGGAGTATATACGCAAGGTGGTGAAATAACCGGCTATGTCTTTTTTGAACTTTTAATGCTACTCGCAGCTTTAGTTTTTATGGCTCTTGCGGCAACCCGTATTCTGATTCACAATATTCCGAGTTTGGCAGTTGTTCTCACAATTTCAATACTCGGCGTTTTTGTAATCAGTTTCTTTACCTTTATTTCTCCGGACGGAAATATGGTCAATAGTATGCGCCAAATATTCCCATTGGCAGCATTTGTTATTTTAACAATAGCTTTTTTCTCTGCATCAGGACAAGAAAACAGCGGAGGTTATCTGTTCGGAGCATTGCTGTCAGGCTGTGTTTCACTTTTTGTTTTAATCAAACTTGTAGGCCTTGAGATTGCAAATGGAGAGCATGCATGGTTTGTTCCGTTTGTCGTCTATATTTTATATGCAATAAGTTTCCTGATGATAAAATCAGATGCTCTGATGCAAAAGTTGAATAAAACACAAGATGAGGTGGCCAAACATAATAAACGAATTGAAGATATTATAAAATCATCTCCATTCCCGATTATTATTTCACGCTTAAGTGACGATAAAATTATTATAGCCAATAACAACGCTGTAAAACTTTTTGGAATAAATCCCAAAGAGATTGAAAAATATCATCTGAAAGATTTTTTTGCCGATTCGCAAAATCGTCAATTATTAAACGAGCGTTTGGAACAAGAAAAAGAGGTTCAGGATTTTGAAATTCTTGTTCGTACGCCAAACTCAGATACCCCGTTTTGGCTTTTAGCATCGGCAAATGTAATAGATTACAATTATAATGTTGTTTTGTACTCAGCTTTCCAAGATATTACATCACGAAAGAACAGAGAAAATCTGTTGAAAAATCAAGCAACCAGAGATCCTTTGACTTCTCTTTACAATCGACGTTATTTTGAAGATGAGGTAAATAAGCAAATATTAGCGGCAAAAGCCAAGAACATGCCTTACAGTGTTTTAATGTTTGATGCGGATTTTTTCAAACGTGTAAATGATACATATGGGCACAAAGTAGGGGATAAAGTTTTGATAGAACTGGCCAATGTTACGGAAAGAGCTCTCCGAGATAAAGATATAATTGCTCGTTACGGCGGAGAAGAATTTGTTGTCTTCTTGCCCAATATTACAGCCGAGCAAGGTTATGGTGTTGCAGAGAGATTGCGAGAAAGTATCGCCGCGGCCGTTGTCTATTCTGATGAAAATCAACCCGTAAAATTTACGGTTTCCATAGGCGTCTCATCATCAGATATTTCAGACAATGTTGATACATTAATCAAAACAGCAGATGAAGCATTATATAAAGCAAAGCAAAATGGAAGGAACCGCGTTGAACTTTTCAGTACCAAGGATTTAGATGCTTTTATCAAACAAGGACAAGTTGAACGCCGAGATGAGAGCAATAATCATCATCCGATTTTTGATAAAGAAAACACGGCGGAAATATCCTTACTTGATGGTATAGAAACCAATCAAATGCAAGAAAATACAACCGTTATAGAAAACAAGAAAACCGGAGCTTAGTTAATGACTTGCCCATATCAAGATATTTGCGGAGGCTGTGTTTTCCGAAATTTAAGTGAGGAAGAATATCGCGAGAAAAAAAAGGCAGATTTTGCAAATGTTTTAAAAAAAATACATCAAGAAGAAATAAAGCAAAATGAGCCGATTTTTATCGGCGATGGCACCAGACGCAGAGCCTCAATGGCTTTTAGTTTCAGAAAAAATGTTCTGATATTGGGGTTTAATCAACAACAAAGTTCAAATATTATAGATATAAATAAATGCCTATTATTAACATCGGGAATAAATGAAACTTTGCCGACGATTCGCAAAATGCTTTCGGAAATATGTTCTGCGGGTTATAAAGAGAAAAAAGGTAAGAAAATAATCCATCAACCGATAAATAAAGGCGATGTTTTTATATGCGAAGCCGATAACGGAGTAGATGTTGTTTTGGAATATGATGCGCCGCTGGAGTTGGAACATCGCTTGGTAATATTTGAGACGGCGCAAAAAGACTCAAAGATAATCAGAATATCTCACCGAAGAAAAATATCAGACAGTACAGAACCGATAATAGAAAAAGCTAAACCATATAATAAAATGGGAAACTGGAATATTTTTATTCCGGCCGGAACATTTTTGCAGCCATCATCAGAAGGTGAGGAGGCGTTAAAAAGACTTGTTTTAAAATATTTAGGAGACAATGGCGGTAAAATTGCAGATTTATTTTGCGGGGTAGGGACATTTTCTTATGCCATGGCTTCAGAGGGCAATAATCAAATCACGGCAGTCGATTCATCGGAAGAATTATTAAAAGGTTTTCAAGAAACCATAAATAAAAATATGATTCCCAATATAAAGATTGTACAGCGTAATTTGTTTAAATATCCTCTTTCAGACAAAGAGCTTTCAGGATTTGACACCATAGTTTTTGATCCCCCGCGAGCCGGAGCTGCGACACAAATCGCCGAAATTGTAAAACAGCCTCCACAGGAGAGGGCAGTCAAGATTATTGCCGTATCTTGTAATCCAAACACATTTGCGAATGATGCCAATGCACTGATTGGTAACGGATATAAGTTAAAAGAAATTTGTCTGGTTGACCAATTTACATATTCTAATCACAGCGAAACGGTTGCCCTGTTTACAAAAGAATAGAGTTTGATATAATCCTCACAAAGGAAAAGAAATGATAAAAAAACTTTTAAAATTAGTTGCTTTTTTAAGTTTGGGAGCGTGTTCCTCAATTCGCTATGAGCATCTGTGCCCAAATGTTATCATTCCGAGAGATACGGCGTATTCAACACAAGTTGCAGATTATTCTGATGATTTTCAAATAGAACTGACGGGATATGAAGGGTATTGTTATTATGATAAAACGCGCCGTACGAATTATGCATCAATCATGCCGGTTTTTTCAATAAAAAGGCTGAAAGACAGTTCGGTAACGGAGGTTGATGTCAACTTTTATACACAAACCATAAAAGGTCCTCCGGCATATATAGGCAGAAGAAGTTACTGGGCTTCTGTGATTATCAGCGAAAATGAACGAGAAAGAGAATTTAGCGGTCCTCAAGTAAAAGTAAAATTGCCGCCGGAGAATACAGACGAGTTCGAAATCTTGCTCGGAATAGATTTAACGGGGGCCGAATATCGTTATAATCAAAGAACTTTTGATGTGACGCCACGTTTTAACGTAGAAAAAGATCCATTGTATATAGAACGAGTTCGCATCAAAAAAGAAGAAAAACCACAAACATCAACTTGCGGAAGTTGTAAAATTTAAGATTTATGGGAGAATAATTCATGTGCTTTTGTAAATGTCATAAAAAAGAGCAAAATATGGCAAATGCCATTCGCTTTTTAAGTGCGGATGCAATTGAAAAATCCAATTCCGGACATCCGGGAATGCCATTGGGAATGGCAGATGTTGCCACGGTTTTATTTTCCAAATTTATAAAGATAAATCCACAAGCTCCGCGTTGGTTTGACAGAGATAGATTTGTCTTATCGGCGGGGCATGGCTCAATGCTTGAATATTCGTTGCTGTATTTATTAGGCTATCCGGATATTGATATTGAAGACATTAAAAACTTCCGCCAACTTGGCGCAAAAACGGCAGGACATCCGGAATACGGACACCTGTCAGGTATAGACATGACAACAGGTCCGTTGGGGCAAGGAATATCTTCGGCAGTCGGCATGGCATTGGCAGAACGCATTATTGCCGCCAAGTACGGGGAAGATGTCTGCAATCACTATACCTATGTGATTAACGGTGACGGTTGTTTAATGGAGGGAATCTCCGAAGAAGCAATTTCTTTAGCCGGACATTTGAGATTAAATAAGCTGATAGTTTTGTGGGATAATAACAATATCACGATTGACGGTACGGTAGATAAAGCCAATTCAACAAATCAAATAAAAAGATTCCAAGCTGTCGGTTGGAATACAATAGAGATTGACGGACACAATTATTGCCAAATAGAAAAAGCGATATCCAAAGCGCAAAAATCAAAGAAACCGACATTGATCGCCTGCAAGACCAAAATCGGATTCGGAGCGCCGACAAAAAGCGGAACAAGTAAGTGCCACGGCTCACCTCTCGGAGAAAAAGAAGTAGCCGCAATGAGAGATGCTTTAAATTGGAATTCTGCTCCTTTTGAAATACCGGAAGAAATATTGAACAATTGGAGAGAAGCCGGAAAGCGCAACGTTGCCAAATATGAAAATTGGAAAGAAAAAGCCGCCCAGAAGGGAAGTGAATTTAATGATGTCATTAATGGCCGTTTACCGCAAAATTGGGATAAAGAGCTTAATGAATTAAAACAAAAATCAATAGAAGAAAAAACAAAAGTTGCAACGCGCAAAGCCTCGCAAATGTGTTTGGAAACCATAGTCCCGCATATACCGCAAATTGTTGGCGGCTCGGCAGACTTAGCCGCCTCAAATCTAACTTTGACAGGGGTATCAAAAACCATAAGCAAAGAAGATTATAACGGAAATAACATAATGTATGGGATTCGCGAACATGCAATGGGTGCAATTATGAATGGTCTGGCTTTGCATGGCGGAATTATCCCGTTTGGCGGAACATTTTTTGTTTTCTCTGATTACATGCGTCCATCTATGAGGTTGGCTGCGTTAATGGGAATTAGAACTATTTATGTTTTAACGCACGATTCTATAGGTGTAGGAGAGGACGGACCGACACATCAACCGATAGAGCATTTGGCATCATACCGTTGCATGCCGAATATCTTAACTTTTCGTCCGTGCGATGTGGTTGAAACGGCAGAAGCATGGCAGATAGCGCTTGAAACGGAAAAAGAGCCGAGCTTATTGGCATTGTCGCGTCAAAATCTTCCTTTGTTAAGAACATCGGCAACAGAGAATTTAACAGCCAAAGGCGGGTATATTATTTCCGGAGAAGGAGAAAATCGCCAAGCGACGATTATAGCAACCGGTTCGGAAGTTTCTATAGCCGTAGAGGCACAAAAGAAATTGCAAGAAGAGGGGATTGAAACGGTAGTTGTTTCTATGCCTTGTACCGAGCTTTTTGATGCACAACCTGAAGAATATAAACAAAAAGTTCTGGGAAAAATGCCTCGAGTAGCTGTAGAAGCCGCATCAAAATTTGGTTGGGAAAAATATGTCGGATGCGATGGAAAAATTATCGGAATGGATAGTTTTGGCGCGTCTGGCCCCGCATCTCAATTGTATGAACATTTTGGTATAACCGTAGAGAATATTATAAAATCAGTCAAAGAGGTTTTAAAGAAATAAAACAGCAAGGAGGATGTAAAAGTCCTCCTTTTTTGTAAAAATAAGTAAAAATTGCGAAAATTTCTTGACAAGAGACAAAAATATTTATAGCGTCCGAACATAAACATATAAAATATATATAGATATGAATACAAAAGAAGAAAAAGTCGTAAAGGCTCCAGGAGTTGATACGATAAATGTTTTGTGGCGTTCACACGCCGGTGAGATTATGCGTAATGCCGGAATTAAGGTTGAAGACAAGGGCATTAAACTCGGAAGACTGTCTTTGTCGGATAACGAACATTTTCCCAAGGTTGGCGGATACATTTTGTTCTTTGCCTCTGTAAGCAGAGAATGTGTACCGCAGAACCTTCTGGAAGAAGTTCCGGAAACGGAAAAAGAACTGTTGGTTGTGGTAAAATTCTACAAGAGCAAGAGCGGTAAGCCACGTCAACCGATAGTCATTCCGAAAAAAACGCTGGAGGAGGTAAAAGAATACGCACCTAACTGTGGCTTCAGAGCTGTGGTCAATACCGAGTGGGTATATGTCCAACGCGGAGAAGATGCTCAAGTCCTTTTAGAGAGCGAATACCGAGAAGAAAAAAGGAACGGCTGAACAAAACAAAGCAAAAGAAATGGAAATCCCCCTCGCAATCAAATAGATTGCCTAGGGGGATTTTTCATGCCCTATGCATTATGCATATAGATTAGATAACAAAGGCTAATCAAGGCAAAGGGAATTACAAACAAAAACCAGAACCATCTATTGTATCTGGAAACAATTCTAAGTTCATAATTTTTTTCAAAATATTGGTTGTTTTTCAAATGTTTTAATTTTTTACGGAAGTAAAAAATACAAACATAGATAAAAACAAGCACGGAAGCGATTATTCCGCTAAGCCATAAAAGCAGAATATTAAACAAATTTGCCGAAGCCGCCAAAAAAGAAGATTCGGAATATTTCTTTTTAGCAAAACTTCGTGCGCTGATAGTGTAAAAACAAATCGTAGCAACGGTCAAAACCGCCATAAAGAATAATTTTTCCATAAGCTAATTTATTAATTATATAAACTGATTAACATAGATATACTACGAAAATACAAAAAATCAATAAAGATTGTTACTTGTAATAAACTCAAAAAATGCTTGCAATGAAACAGCAAAGGAATATATTTGCAGCTAGTTAAAATTAATATAAGGAGAAAACAATGCCTTTAGTATCAATGCGTCAGATTCTTGACCATGCGGCAGAAAACAATTACGGAGTTCCTGCGTTTAATATTAATGATATGGAGCAAATTTTGGCAGTAATGAATGCGGCCAAAAAGGTTAATGCCCCGGTTATTTTACAAACATCAACCGGAGCCCGTAAATTTGCCGGAGACCCGATGATTCGTCATATGGTTGCTGCAGCAATTGAAATGTATCCTGAATTGCCGGTATGTATCCATCAAGATCACGGCTCATCAGTAAATATTTGCCAGTCAGCCATAGTAAACGGCTATTCATCAGTTATGATGGATGGTTCATTAGCTGCAGACGGAAAGACCCCGTCAACATTTGAATATAATGTCAATGTTACCAAAGAAGTTGTGGCGAGAGCTCATGCCGTTGGAGCATCGGTTGAGGGTGAACTTGGCGTTATCGGTTCATTGGAAACCGGAAAAGGTGATAAAGAAGATGGACACGGAGCTGAAGGAGTTATTTCAAAAGATAAATTGGTAACCAATCCTGATGAAGCTAAAAAGTTTGTAGAACTGACCAATGTAGATGCTTTGGCAGTAGCTGTAGGAACATCACACGGAGCATATAAATTTACGCGTAAGCCTGATGGTGAGATTTTGGCAATTGATGTTATTGAAAAGATTCATGCCAAATTGCCCAATACGCACTTGGTAATGCATGGTTCTTCATCAGTACCGCAAGAGTTGCAAGATTTAATCAATGCCTATGGCGGTGCCATTCCTCAAACATATGGTGTTCCAGTAGAAGAGATTGTACGCGGAATCAAATCAGGCGTTCGTAAAGTCAATGTCGATACGGATTGCCGTATGGCAATAACCGGAGCTATCCGTAAACTTTTTGCTGAACAGCCGAAGGAGTTTGATCCTCGTAAATATCTCAAACCGGCAATAGAAGAAATGCAAAAAGTTTGTGAAGCACGATATATTGCATTCGGAGCAGCCGGACATGCAGATAAAATTAAACCAATTCCATTATCTGTAATGGCAAAGCGTTACGCTGACGGAGAAATTTAGTGAAAGGGAGCTTTAAGCTCCCTTTTTTATATAAAGGTTTGAAAAATTTTTAAGAGAAATTATATATATTTACAATAGGTTAAATATATGTATAATAAGCATATATTTACTTTTTATTAAATATGTTTATGTGAAGATAAAAATAGTCTCATAGACGAAGGTAATAAAATTTTTAAATTAACAAACCAACAGAATTTGGGAGAAAGATCATGGCAGATATCACATTGACCGCAAGTATGCGCTCTAACTTGCTATCATTAAAAAATACAACAGATTTAATGGGGATGACGCAAGAGAGACTTTCCACAGGTTTGAAAGT
>CALXTS010000024.1 GCA_944391465.1 uncultured Alphaproteobacteria bacterium | reverse complement strand
TCGCAACATGTTCAAGTATACTGAAAGAACAAGGTTATACGCCAATATCAGGACAAGCAGACGCAGATTATATTTCTAATAATAGTGTTGAAGGTCCTTATGTTTTGATAGAAAATTTTTATGGAGATATAACACTTAATGATGGGAGTATTTATACCACTGATGCCTTAGGAGAAGTAAATGACCTTTGTTCTAATCCAAGTCCCTCTATTTCAGGTGGAAATTTTTCATTTGGATATTGTACTTCTGAAACTACTTACATTTACCCTCGTATACATGCTGGTAATATATATCTTGGAGGATGTGGAGGAGATTTTGTTTTTTATGGAGCAGTGAGAGCAGATGATGGTATTGATTTGGGGATGGGCTCTGTTGTTTTTGATGGAGGTTCAGGTGAATTTCATGAGGTAGATGGGGGGATATATGCAGAAACACTTTCTTTAAAAAATTATGCAGATCTAACAATTAACGGTAGTTTCTCACCACCTTATGAAGAATCTTCAATGATAATAGAGCCTGGTTCTTGCATATATTCAGAAAATGATTTTGGTTTTGGATTTTGTGCGAGTACTGAAACATATGTTATTCAAGAATTTATTGATTGGGACGATTATTCTTCAATTCAAAATGCAACTGGAGAATTCTTTATGCCGTATCAATGTGATGAAAGTTCTTATAAGTCTAATGATGGAAAAGCGTGGATTAAGTGCAAAGGAAAAATTTCGCATAATTGCCCATCAGGAACGTTTCCCGGAGTAAGAAATGTGAAGAGCTGTTCAGGAACAGAACTTTATACCACAGCTGATGAGCGGTATTCGTGGTGTCCGTATGGATATGGGCGTTTTTGTCATAATCCCAATAAATCAGTTGTAGCTTCAGGTTATCCGGGATGTTATAAATGTATGGAACTTGTTGATGTAACTCATTGTGCCGGAGATTATGAACAGTGTTTGAAAAATGCGGAAGATAATTACGCTTGGTGTTATGATACGGCAGATAAGAATTATGGATATTGTTTATCTCAAGGAAGTGCAAATACAGATGAAACCATAGATTGGGTTGGATATTGTACGGAAATAAATGATGCGGATTTATATCAATGTAATTCAAATTACGAATCTGATATATCTAGTTGTGAAGAATGTGAAACTCTGATAAAGGAGGCTCCTGCAACAGAAATTGTATGTAAAAAATGTATTTAAGTAAAAGCCCCTCAATTGAGGGGCTTTTATTTTGTAAAATTTAAGTTTGTTTTTTTACTTTGTTAAAGCAACGGTGTCTTGTGCGATGGCTAATTCTTCATTGGTTGGAATAACAAAAGCTCTGACTTTTGAGCCGGCTTTGGTTATTTCTACCTGCTCACCGCGTTTGGCGTTGCTGGCATCATTGATTTCAATGCCTAAATATGCCAATCTTTCCAATACCAGTTTGCGAACAAGAGGAGAATTTTCTCCGACACCTGCCGTAAATACAATCGCATCTACACCACCGAGAGCAGCAACATAGCTACCAATGCGTTTTACGATATTATAGATATATGCATTCATTGCATTTATAACATCTTCTTCCCCGCGAAGGTAGGCGGCTTCAAAGTCGCGAGAATCGCTGTATCCCGTTAATCCGGCTTTACCGCTCTTTTTATTCAACATGTCATTAACTTCATCAACGCTGAGATTTTGTGTCTTCATAATATAGAGCGGAATATACGGATCTATATCTCCGCAACGGGTATCCATGATAATACCGGCAAGTGGTGTCATTCCCATAGATGTATCAATACATTTACCGTCTTTTACCGCGGTAATAGATGCTCCGCTTCCAATGTGGCAGGTAATAATTTTCTTACCTTCTCCTAAAATGCGGGCAGCTTCTTCGGCAACAAATTTATGAGATGTTCCGTGAGCTCCGTAACGGCGAATCTTATATTTTTCAATTTGTTCTTTAGGGAGCGCATAAGTATAAGCCTCATAAGGCATGGTTTGATGAAAAGCCGTATCAAAAACCGCAACCTGTTTTACTTCAGGAAGTTCTTTGGTTACAGCGCGGATAACAACAGCGGCAGGACCATTGTGCAGAGGAGCAAGAGTTGCCAAATCTTCAATATCCGATAAGACTTTTTCATTAATCAATGTTGAGCATTTGAAAATTGAACCGCCTTGAACAATGCGGTGTCCGATAGCATTAATTTCTTTTAAGTTAGAAACAACACCGTCCAGTAATAATTTCAAAACTTCATTAAAAGCTACTTGGTGGTTGGGTAAATTAACCTGAACTTCTTTTTTGCTGCCGTTGGCACATTTGATGCCGACAAAAGAGGCATCTCTGCCGATACGTTCAGCATTACCCTTGGCGATAACGTTATAGTTGTTTCCGCTTACATCAAAAAGTTGATATTTTAATGTGGAAGAACCGGAATTTAATACGAGTATTTTCATTTGATGTTTTCCTTATAATTAATGAATGGACTGCAAAGCCGTTAACGCTATTAATCCAACAATGTCTTCTGCAAAACAACCGCGAGAAAGGTCATTAACCGGAGCATTAAGTCCTTGCAACATCGGGCCGTAAAGCTCGGCACCGCCTAATCTTTGTAAAAGTTTGCAGCCGATATTTCCGGCATCAATATTCGGGAAAATAAGAGTGTTGGCGTGTCCGGCAACATCTGATGCAGGAGCTTTCTTTTTGGCTACAACACCATCTAAAGCAGCATCGGCCTGTAATTCGCCGTCTAATTTAATATCAAGATTTTTGTATTCTTCTGAAGAAAGAATCGTTTTAGCCAACGCTGTAGCTTCTTTTACTTTGCTAACGCTTTCACCTTTTCCGGAACCATAGGTTGAGTAGGAGAGCATTGCAATTTGCGGTTTATCTCCGAATTTGATTACGGTTTCCGCACTTTCAATAGCAATGTCGGCAAGCTCTTTGGCATTTGGATTGATGTTTATAGCGCAGTCTGAAAGATAGTAGGGTTTACCATTGCAGACTAAAATAAACAGAGAGGAAACACCACGATCTTTGCGAGCTGATTTAATGATTTGCAAAGCCGGACGAACCGTATCTGCCGTGGAGTGATTGGCTCCAGATACCATTCCGTCTGCATGGCCGGATTTTATCATCAATGTCCCAAAATAGTTGGCGTTAAGTGCCAATTTATCGGCTTCTTCTTTGGTAAGACCTTTTTCTTTACGAAGGTTATAGAGAAGTTCTGCATATTCATTCAATTTAGGAGATTGTGCAGGATTGATTATTTCAATATTTTCCAGTCCCCAGCCTTGTTTTGAAAAATAAGATTTGATTTCTTCAGTGTTGCCGAGGATAATGATTTTAGCAATCTTTTCTTCTGCGCAGATATGGGCAGCTTTAAGAACGCGTTCATCTTCACCTTCAGGCAAAACGATGGTTTTGCCAAGTTGTTGCGCTTTGGCAATTATTCCGTTGATATATTGACTCTCTAACATTGTATCATCCTTATTAAATGATTATTTTTTTTATTTGTTTACACTTATTGGATTCAAAAGTCAAAATATCTTTTGATTATTTTGATAAAGTATAATATCATCTGCTTAGTTTTTTATATTTAGGAGAGAATACGATGTTGGAAAGAACATTATCTATTATCAAGCCAGATGCCGTTGAACGCAATATTACCGGAAAAGTTAATGCTATGATTGAAGAGGCCGGTTTACGCATTGTGGCTCAAAAACGTATTCATCTGACCGTTAAACAAGCTGAGGAATTTTATCGGGAGCATAAAGATAAAGCTTTCTTTACTTCTTTGGTGGATTTTATGACTTCAGGTCCTGTTATTGTACAAGTTTTAGAAGGTGAAGATGCCGTCTCTTATTATCGTAAAATCATGGGAGCTACAAATCCGGCAATTGCCGAGGAAGGAACAATAAGAAAAACCTTTGCTTTGTCAATTGATAAAAATACCGTACATGGTTCTGATTCAATTGAAAGCGCCAAACGTGAGGTCGGCTTCTTTTTTAGTGAAATTGAGATTTGTGATTAGACGTGGGGCTCTCTTTGTATAAATTTGTTTTAAGTTTTATTCTGTTTTTAGGTATTCTTTTTAATTTCGGCATAAGCTATGCCGAAGATGATCGTTATACCGTAGAAGTTAATGTTGATGTTACGGATGAAAGCGCGTCTTTGGCTCGTGAGCGTGCTTTGCGAGAAGCTAATCGAGCCGCGCTTAATGAAGTGGCAAAACGCGTAACGACAGATGAAGGAATTCAAAGATTTGCCGAAATGACGGATGATCAATTGGTAAATTTTATTAAAGAGGTTTTGATTGTTGATGAAAAAACTTCAAGTATTAGATATATTGCCAATTTGAAAGTTGTTATTAATGCTAATATCTTAAAACAATATATGCAAGAAAGAGAAATCCCGTTTTTGTTGCAAAGCGATGCTAAGATTTTAGTTATTCCTCTGTTTAGGGTTTTTAATACAGATATGCCGATGTTGTGGGAAAGTGATAATTTGTGGCGTCAAGCATGGGAATCTTCTCCCAGAGGTGAAATTGCAACTTTTATTTCTTTACCGGCTACAGGGGCTAATTATGAAGTTGTTGATGTTGATAAAATCAGCAAAATGGATAGTGTCGTTCTTAATAAATTAAAAGTATTGAACCGTGTTGATGATGTTTATGTTCTGGATGCTGTCTATGATGGGATTGACGGATTAATGGTTAATGTAACGCCTTTTGGTGGTGAAACAGAGGTTGTTAGAGTGCCCGGAGACAGAAGTTCCGGTATGGAGTTATTTTATAAAGCTGTGGCTGAATTGCAAAACCAAATTGAAAAGAAATTAAAGCAAAAAAGCCTTGAAGAAGCTGCTCAAGAAACTAGCTATGTCGTTATGTTTCCTTTTCGGAGTTTGCGAGAATGGATTGAAGCCCAACGCGCTTTAACTGCTGTTCCCTATATTAAACAAGTGGAAATCCAAGCGATGGGTACAAATATGGTTCAGTTTAAAATGACCTTTATGGGAACGCCTGAAAAACTTTTATATGCTTTGCGTGAGAAGTTTTTGAATTTGAAAGAAGATAATAACTTTTATATTTTGGAAAGAATGTAATATGGATAAAGCTACAAGTCAGACTGTCAGAGCAAACAAAGGGTTAATCTGGTTAGGTATCTTTGTTTTCTTTTGTGTTTCCGTTTATATTTTACGCTCAGTTCTGTTACCGTTTGTTGCCGGAATTATTATCGGGTATTTGCTTGATCCGTGGGCCAGTAAATTTGAAAAATGGGGAATGAATCGTACTTTTGCTACAATTATCGTTATGATGTTGGTTATTTTGATTATGGTACCGACCCTTATCCTTTTAATAGGCGTGATAGATGAACAATTGGGCAATTTTTTAAGAGCTTTACCTAATTATATTGGATCTTTATGGCATAAGGTTGAGCCTGTTTTATTGCAATTGCAAGAACGGTTTCCTTCTTTGGAGCCTGAAAAAATTCGTGAATATTTACGCGGGAATATTGCCAATGGACTTAAGTTAACGCTTAATCTTTTACGAGGTGTCGTTACCGGTGGTTTTGCTTTGTTTAATGTTTTATCTTTATTGTTAATTACTCCGGTTGTGGCTTTTTATATGTTGCGTGATTGGGATACCTTTGTTTCTAAGGTGGATAGCCTTTTGCCAAAACATTCTAAAAAATCTATTGAAAAACAGGCTCGTGAAATTGATAATATTTTAGCTTCTTTTATTCGCGGACAGTTGTCCGTCTGCGTGTTGTTGGGAACTTTTTATGCTGTCGGGCTTTATATCGTCGGTTTGGATTTGGGTGTCTTAGTGGGATTTTTAGCCGGTATTTTGTCTTTTATTCCGTATGTCGGAACGATTTCCGGTTTTGTTGTCAGTATGGCAATTGCTTTTGCTCAGTTTGATTCTATTATTCCGATTATTCAGGTGGTGGCCGTCTTTATGGTCGGGCAGTTTGTTGAAGGGAATTTCTTAACGCCGAAATTGGTCGGAGATTCTGTCGGTTTACATCCGGTGTGGGTTATGTTTGCTTTGTTGGCCGGCGGTGTTTTGTTAGGATTTTTGGGCTTGATGATTGCTGTTCCCGTTGCGGCAATAATCGGCGTATTGGTTCGGCATGCTATAGAGAATTACAAACAAAGTCCTCTTTACAAAGATTAGTGGAGCTTTTTTGTAAATTAAGTGACGTCGCCGTTATTTTTTAAGACTTATTTTAGATTTGGTAAATTATATTATTTCTTGAATCTAATTGTTAAATCGGGGACGTTTTCTTATGTTTGAATATTTGCTTAGCCATTGGGGATTTCCTGAATATTTCGGCAGTGTTTATTTTCGGTGTTTTTTAGCATTTTTTATTGCTTTATTGATAGGTTTTGCTTGTGGTGAAAAACTGATCGCTTTTTTGCATCTTCATCAGGCTAAAGGTCAGCCGATACGAGAAGATGGTCCTCAGTCTCATTTGTTGACTAAAAAAGGTACTCCGACTATGGGTGGTATTTTGATTTTAGGCAGTTCTATTTTGGCCATGCTTTTGTGTGCAGATTTAAGTAATAAATGGGTTTGGATATCTATAGCTGTTTTATTGGTTTATGGTTTTGTTGGTTTTGCAGATGATTATGTAAAAGTAACAAAACAAACGGCTAATGCCATGACAGCTAAGATGAAATTATTTTTGCAATTTTCGATGGCTCTGATTGCTGTTGGGGTAATAACTTATGAAACTCCCATTGAAACGCGCCAATTACTAACTATCCCTTATTTTAAAGATTTGGCTCTGAATTTATGGTGGTTTTATGTTCCTTTTGCCATGGTTGTTATTGTCGGTGCATCTAATGCCGTTAATTTGAGTGATGGTTTGGATGGATTGGCATCTGGTTTGTTAATTATATCGTTTATTTTCTTTATGCTTATTGCCTATATTTGCGGAGAAAATGTCAGTCAGTATTTTTATATTCGCTCTATTCCTGCAGCTTCGGAAATAGCGGTTGTTTGTGCTGCAGTTATCGGAGGGTGTGTTGCCTTTTTATGGTTTAATGCTGCCCCAGCAAAAGTTTTTATGGGCGATACCGGCTCATTGGCTTTGGGGGCTTTGCTTGGTACGGTTGCCGTTATGGTTAAACAAGAGATTATGTTGGCAATTGTCGGCGGTATTTTTGTTTTGGAAGCCATTTCTGTTATGATACAAGTTTTTTGGTATAAAAAAACCGGAAAACGTTTTTTCAAAATGGCTCCCATTCATCATCATTTTGAGCAGCTTGGTTGGCCGGAAACGCGTGTGGTTGTTCGGTTTTGGATAGTGGCGTTGCTGCTGTTAATTATTGGTTTATTGTCTTTGCAACTAAGATAAGGATAAGAATTTGTTTTCGTTTTCTAGAAACAGTCGCGGAAAATTAGCGAATCTTTGGTGGACGGTTGATAAGCCGTTGCTGTTTTTGGTTGCGGCTCTTATTGTTATTGGAATATTTTTGAATTTTTCAGCCAGTCCGGCGGTTGCAGATAAGATAGGTGTCGGTAGTTATCATTTTATAAAAAGGCAAGTCGTTTTTTTGATTATGGCTTGCGGTTTGATGTTTTTACTTTCTATGCAAAGTTTAAAAACAATACGGCGTACGGCAATTGTCGGTTATGTTGTTGTCATTTGCTTGATGATTATGACTTTATTTTGGGGAGAGGAAACCAAGGGAGCTTCTCGTTGGATTAGAATCTTTGGTTTTTCTTTGCAACCTTCTGAGTTTGTTAAACCGACCTTTGCCGTTGTGGCGGCATGGTTATTTGATGGACAACGTAAGTATCAGGATTTTCCCGGAAATCTTTTATCAATCGCATTGTTCGGATTTACGCTCTCTTTGTTGGTTTTGCAACCGGATATCGGAATGTCTTTTGTGGTAAGTGCTATTTGGGTATTTCAATTCTTTTTATCAGGACTTTCTTTGATAATTGTAGGAGCTTTGGCTGTGATTGCCATTGCTCTCGGTGTATCTGCATATTTAATTTTTCCCCATGTTCAGGTTCGTATCGCTCAATTTATGGCTTCGGAAAATAATCTGAGCTATCAGGTTAAAAAATCTTTGGAGGCTTTTCAAAATGGTAATATTTTTGGAATGGGTCCGGGAGAGGGTGTTGTAAAGGTTCATATTCCCGATGCTCATACTGATTTTATTTTTGCCGTAGCCGGTGAAGAATATGGAGTTTTGCTTTGTTGGGTTATTGTAGCTATTTATGCGATGATTGTTATTCGAGCCATGTTGCTTTCTTGTAAAGATAATAATTTATTTATTATTTTGGCAACAGCCGGTTTGTCAGCTAGCTTTGGTTTGCAAGGAATTATCAATATGGCGTCAACTTTACATTTGATGCCGACGAAAGGAATGACATTACCGTTTATTTCTTATGGTGGGTCTTCTTTGTTGGCGACAGCTTTGAATATTGGAATGTTATTGGCGATTACCCGTAAAAACGTACATGCGGAGGATAAAGATGAAGAAAGTTAAAAGTAAGCAAAAACCTTTGATTGTTTTAACTGCCGGAGGAACCGGCGGACATGTATATCCTGCCGAGGCATTGGCTGAAGAATTAGAAAAACGAGGATATCGCCTAATGTTAATAACGGACAGCCGAGGAAAAGATAATTATAAGGGGAAATTGGGGCAAATTAAAAATGTCGCTGTTTGGTCAGGTGGAATTGTCGGAAAATCGAAACTATTTAAAATTAAAAGTTTATGTAAAACAGGAATTGGAGTTTTGCAAGCAGCTTGGATTTTATTAAAAGAGCAACCGGTTTGTGTGGTCGGGTTTGGTGGGTATGCCTCTTTTCCGGCTTCGGTTGCGGCTTTGTTATCCGGTATTGATTTGGTTATTCATGAACAAAATTCGGTTATGAGCCGAACGAATCGTTTTTTAAGTCGGTACGCGTCTTTAATTGCTCAGAGTTTCAGAAACGTTAAATACGCTCCTTTGCGTGTAAAATCTGTTTTAACGGGGATGCCGGTTCGTGCAAATATTGCAGAGCTTTTCGGTCGGGATTATTTTCCAAGAAAAGATACTGAAAAAATGAAAATTTTGGTTTTAGGAGGTTCTCAAGGGGCTAAGGTTTTCGGAGAAGTTATTCCTGAGGCGTTAAAAAGGCTTGATAAAAAATATCAAAAACAAATTGAACTTCATCAACAATGCCGTAAAGGAGAAGAGCAAGAGGTTGCTTCAGCGTTTGAGGGAACAGAATGCGATGTTGATGTACGTTGCTTTTTTGATAATATGGCTGAGATGTATAAGAATATTCATTTAATTATATCCAGAGCCGGAGCGTCTTCTGTTTCCGAAATTGCTGTGGCAGGTGTTCCTTCTTTGCTAATTCCATTACCGACGGCAGCTGATGATCATCAGACATCAAATGCGGCAGAAATCGGAAATGCAAAAGCCGGTATTGTTATTAACCAAAAAGATTTTAATGCCGATAAACTTAAGGATATTCTTGAGGATTTGATGCAAGATGGCTCTAAATTGAAAAAAATGTCCGATAATACTAAAAAAATTGCGATTGCTGATGCGGGCAGAAGATTTGCCGATGCTATTGAAAAAAATATTATTCGAAACAATTAAACGGGAGGGCGGTATGTTTGGTTTTAAACATGAAAATGATTTAGTAAAACTCTTGCCGGAAGTGCGAGGTAAATATAAATGCGACGTGCCGATGTCTAAACATACTTGGTTTGGCGTTGGAGGACCGGCTGAAGTTATGTATTTTCCCGAAGATGATGAAGACTTAAGTGTATTTATGAAAACGCGTCCGTATAATCTGCCCCTATGTGTGATTGGCGGTGGTTCTAATTTGTTGGTTCGTGACGGAGGTATTCCGGGGGTTGTTATTAAACTTGACAGCAAATATTATCGTCGTTGTCAGGTTGATGGGACGATAATTACCTGCGGAGCCGGTATGAGAAACAGTGATTTAAGAAAAATTTTGCTGGATAATGCTTTGGGTGGGTTGGAATTTTTGTGTTCTATTCCCGGGCATTTGGGCGGCTCTATTAAAACAAACGCAGGGTGTTACGGCAAAGAAACTAAAGATGTTTTGATTAAAGTAACCGTTGTTGATGAAGAAGGAAGTATTTTTGATGTTCCGGCCAAAGATTTAATGCTTGGTTATCGGTGCAGTCATTTTCCTGATGATTGGATTATTACTTCTTTGACATTGCAGGCGGAACCCCAAGATCCGGCAAAGACTAATAAGATTTTAAATGAACATAAGGAAAAGAGAATGGCTTCTCAGCCACATAATCAACGTACGGCCGGTTCTACATTTAAAAATCCCGAAGGTTTGAGAGCTTGGGAGTTGATTAAAAAATCGGGATGTGCCGATTTGGTGGTTAATGGGGCTAAAGTTTCTGAAAAGCATTGTAATTTTTTAATCAATACCGGTAACGCAACAGCACATGATATTGAAACTCTTGGAGAAACTATCGTAAAGCGTGTTAAAGAAGAAACCTCAATTACTTTAGAGTGGGAAGTCAAAAGAATAGGTGTTAGCAAATAACATGGTAGAAGATAATTCCAAGAACACAAATCCTAAAATTTCAGAATCCAAAGTTTTACGCTTGGAGAGAGAATGGCTGTATCGTTTGTTGGGTAATACGGCTGTTTTGTTGTTTATTGTACTTATATGCGGAATTATCATTACACTTAAAAATGATTTGGTTGAAAAACGGATTCAGCAGGTTATCGAGCAAGTTTATGCTTTTGCCGGGGAAAGAGGATTTGGTCTCGGAGATGTGATTATCAGCGGAAGGAATCGGACAACGCGAGATGAAATTCTTAAACAAATAAATCTTAATCGCGGCGATAATATGCTGAAAATAAATGTTTTTGAGATTAAGAAAAAAATAGAACAGCTTCCGTGGGTCAAAAGTGCAGAAGTCAGCCGCAGTTTTTTTCCAAATGTTATTGAAATAAGTTTGGTTGAGAAAAACGTAAAAGCAATATGGCAAATTAATGAAAAATTTTATCCTTTAGATGAAGAGGGAGAGGTTATTAATGCTGATTTTAGGGTAAAAGAACCTATATTATTAGTTGTCGGCGAAGGGGCGCCCGAGAATATGAATAAACTTCTTAAAATTATTGCCTCGGATAGTCCCGAATATTTGAAAAGAATAAAAGTGGCCAACTATATTTCTCAGCGCCGTTGGAATTTGATTTTAGATGATATTAAAGACGGTATTACAATTAAACTTCCGGAAGAGAATGTTGATAAGGTTTGGAAAAAATTATTAAAACTTGATGAAACAAAAGGGATTCTTAAACGTAAATTAACCATCATTGATTTAAGATTACCAAATAAGATAGTGGTAAAAATTCGCAAAACTAAAGGTGATATTTCTGCAATCATAAAAAATGCCGCAGAAAGAAGAACTTAGTTTATGATGGGGAAAGCAGGTGCAACATTCATTTAAAAGAGCAACAACGATTGCAGCTTTAGATATCGGTTCATCTAAGGTATGTTGCATTATTGCTAAAGTCGGAGCAGATAAGCGGATTAATGTTGTCGGTTACGGTTATAACGCTTCTAAAGGAATTAAAAACGGGATTATTACCGATATAAATCAGGCAACGCTTTCTGTTTGTAATGCCGTAGAAGCAGCCGAACAAATGGCAAACGAACGTATTGAACGTGTGATTGTTAATGTCTCCGGTGATAAAATTAAAAGCGTTATTAAAGATTCAACCATTCAGCTTAATAAGAATCGTCCTATTAATGAGGCTGACTTAGGTAAGGTTGTCGATAAAGGTATTCATAAGATAAATGTTGAAGGGTGTGAACTTATCCATTGTTTACCGACAAATTATCGCTTAGATGGCGGGGAGGAAATTAAGGATCCCCGAAATATTTATGGCGAAAGTCTGTCAGTTGATATTTTGTTGGGGCTGGTTCCTGATATTTTGTTCCGGAATATTTCTACGGTAATTGAAAACGCTCATTTGGAAATTGCAGGAAAGGCTTTTTCTTCTTATGCTTCAGGGTTGGCTTGTTTGGTCGAAGATGAACGAGAACTCGGGGCTACGGTTGTTGATATGGGCGGAGGTACAACCTCCATTGTAACTTTTCGTAATGGTTTTCCCGTATTCTTTTGCTCATTACCGGTTGGCGGAAATAATGTTACCAATGATGTGGCTTTTGGTTTGACAACATCGTTTTCTCATGCTGAGAGGTTAAAGACTCTACACGGTTGCGCCTTCCTTTCAAGTCAGGATAAAGAAGAAACAATTAATGTTTATCCTGTCGGGGAAGAAGATGATAGTTTTATCAAGCAGATTCCGAGAGCCGAATTAATCAGTATCATCACCCCGAGGATTGAAGAAACTTTTGAGATGGTGGCCGCTAAACTTCGGGATATCGGTCTCGGTGATGTTTCAAGCCATAGAGTGGTTTTAACTGGTGGTGCTTCCCAGCTTGCTGGTGTGCATGAAGTTGCCACAATGGTTTTAGATAAACAAGTGAGATTAGGAAGACCTAAAAATATAAAAAATTTGCCTGACAATTTATATAATCCGTCTTTTTCAACTTGTGTCGGTTTGTTGTTATTTGCTTTGAATTATACGGAAAAAAGTCCCGGAAAAATTATTAATAAGCCGGTTCATGGCAATGGCGGAATGATGGATAAAGTTTTTTCATGGGTTAGAAATAATTTCTAGGTTGATAGTTTTTATTTATGCTTGAACTGTTTTTTATCTGTCTCTAAAATCCAATAAATTTATAAAAAAATTTGCTTAGTAACTAAAACTTAATTTATTCGTAGTATGCTGATAATAGATTAAGAAATTTAGGATTTGGGAGTAAGTAATACTATGTCAATTAAATTAGCCGTTCCAGATAAAAATGTTATGCAGCTTAAACCGAGAATCTCTGTTATCGGTGTTGGCGGAGGCGGCGGAAATGCCGTAAATAATATGATCTCCCAAAATCTTGAGGGTGTCGATTTTATTGTTGCCAATACAGATGCTCAGGCTTTGGAAAATTCTAAAGCCAGTCGGAAAATTCAGCTCGGTTTGGAGACAACTAAAGGTTTGGGAGCAGGGGCTCGTCCGGAGGTTGGAAAATTGGCGGCAGAAGAAGCTCAGGAAGAAATTAAAAAAGAACTTGAGGGCGCTAATATGGTCTTTATTACTGCCGGTATGGGCGGTGGTACAGGCTCCGGTGCAGCTCCGGTTGTGGCTAAAATTGCTAAAGAAATGGGTATCCTTACTATCGGCGTGGTTACAAAGCCTTTTCAGTTTGAGGGTAAAAAACGTATGGAGACAGCTGAAGCGGCTGTTGAGAATTTTACTCGTGAAGTTGATAGTATCATTATCATCCCGAATCAGAATCTTTTTAGAATTGCTGATAAAAAAACAACCTTGGTTGATGCTTTTGTTATGGCTGATAATGTTCTTTATTCCGGTGTTCGTTCAATTACTGATTTGATGATGATGCCTGGTTTAATTAACTTGGATTTTGCCGATATCAAATCAATTATGGAAGATAAAGGTAAAGCAATTATGGGTACCGGCGAAGCCGAAGGTGAGAATCGTGCTATTGCTGCCGCTGAGCAGGCTTTGTCTAATCCGTTGTTGGATGATTCTTCTATGCATGGGGCTAAAGGTGTTTTGATTAATATTACAGGTGGTTCTGATATTACGTTGTTTGAAATTGATGAAGCTGCCAGCAGAATTAAAGAAGAAGTTGATGAAGATGCCAATATTATATTTGGTTCTAGCTACGATGAAGAATTATCCGGTAAAATAAGAGTTTCAATTGTTGCAACAGGTATTGACCAGATTCAGAAAAGAGTTGCTCAGCCGGTTCGACCGACTGCAAAAGCTGTTGCCGAAAGTATTATGGAGGATGTTACACCTCCGGCTCCGAGTGTGGAAGTTTCCGCAAACTTGGAGAAGTTCTCAGCAGTGAAAGAGTCTCCAGCTTTCAGTGTTGAGGAAATTATTGAGAACGCCTCTGTAGTTTCTCTACAGGAAGAAATAAAAGAGATGCCTAAGGCTGAGGTTGTTCATGTCGCAGAAGAATCTAAACCTCAGGAAATATTTAATGATTTTGATGATTTGGAAAAATCTAAAGTCATTTCTGATATGCCTAATGCGTCTTCTTTATTTAAGGCTATTATTAATAAGCCTGACGACATGAACGAAACTGCCCAGTTGGAAAGTGTTCTGTCCTCGAATGAAAATGTGTTTAGAGCTAAAAGTTCTATAAGAACTGTGGAAGAAGAACCTGAACTTTTCCCGAATCATAATCCTTCTCTCAGTGCTTCCAGAAGACAAGAAGAAGTTGAGGAGCTTATTGTTAATGAGCCTGAGGAAGAATACACTCCGACATTAATTGAAAGAGTTACCGGTTTTTCTATTGCAAGGAGAAATCGTAAAAAACAAGTTGAGAAGGAAAGAGTTCAAGAGCCGATTTCACATACATTTTCAAATGATGAATTTGCGCAGGAAGACAGATTGAATTTGGAGATTCCTTCTTTCTTGCGCAGAAGATAATAATTATTGTTGTTGGTTTACAAAAAGTCCCGTTATTTAACGGGACTTTTAATTTTAATAAACCTGTTTATTTGAATAAGTCTCCTTGAGATATTTCACTTGTATTTATTGCCGAGATTGCTTCTTTGGCAATATTTATGGTTACCGCCCTTTTTTTGGAAAGTGAAATTAAATCTATTTCCGATACGAGTTTTTTGGCATAAGCAAAAGAACGTTCCATGTTGTTTAGTATGTAATTTATCAATTCCGGAGTTGGCGTTATTTGTCTGTCCATAAATAATTTTACCAAAAGAGCTGATAACAGTTCATCGTCAGGTTCGCCGATTTTAACCGCCGGCACAATATTCATTCGGGATCGTAAATCAGGGAGTGAAAAATTTATTCTGGCAGGAGCTTCCTGTGAGGTAAACAGAATGTTTCCGCCTTCATCTCGGTACATATTGTATAGGTGGAAAAGTGCTTCTTGATTTATCTGTTCATCTAAATCCTCAATAACCAAGCATTGGTGTTGTGAGAATAAAGGGCGAAAATTATCCATATTTATTGAATGCGCTTTTATAAACGGAATTTTGTATGGATAGTTTGTCAGGTTGGCAACATTGTTGGCAAAGACGTTTGCCAAATGGGTTTTCCCTGAACTTTCAGCTCCGTATATGCAAATGGAAAAATATGGCCAATTAGGCCAATTCTCAACTAATTGAACGGCTTCTCGGTTACAGGCGGTAACCAAAAAATCTTCACGTCCTAAGCTCGGACGATGCGGAAAATCCAATGCCAATTGTATGTTTTGAGTTGTTGTGTTCATTCTTATCCTTCTTCTTACTCTTTATTTAAAACATCAAACACTTTGGCTGTCAAGTCTCCCAAGCTGTATGGTTTGGTAATAAAATCAAAATCATCAAAATTATCTAATTCTTGTCGTACAATTTCTTCAGAATAACCCGATGCTAAGATGACTTTGATAGAAGGAATTTTTTCTTTGATTATTTTGGTTAATTCTGCTCCTGAAATTCCGGGCATGACCATATCTGTAATTAACAGAGTGAAGTTTGTATCATGCGTAATGCATTCTAATGCTGCTTCGGCTGAATTACATTCCGTTACGTCATATCCTTTCTTTTTGAGAGCTCGGATTCCGAAGGTACGAACGGAATCTTCATCTTCAACAAATAATATTCGCGCGCTTTGGTTGTCTTTGGAAACAGAGGCAAGCCCTCGGTCAATTGCATTGGATACATTTAATCCGACGATAATTTTCTGATTAATTGATACCGGTGGAGAAATTTTTTCTTTTACGGTTAGAATCGGCGTCCCGTTTGTTCCGGTAACGGTGTCTTTATTGTCGGTATTAATTTCATCTTCTGGATTATTTTCAAAACGCGGGAGATAGATAGAAAATGTTGTTCCTTCTCCGAGTTTGCTTTTTACTTTTATAAAGCCCTCAGTTTGGCGAACAATACCATAAACCATTGCCAAACCAAGTCCTGTTCCCGAGCCGACAACATTTTGTTTGGTTGAAAAGAACGGATCAAAAATGCGAGAAAGGTTTTCTTGAGGAATTCCGCAACCGGTGTCTGTAACCTCAATAACAACAAATTCTCCCGGTTTAATAATGTCATCGCCAAATTGATAATTCTCTGTCAGAATTTCGGTATGTGTGCTGATGGTTAAGCTGCCGTGTCCATTCATGGCATCTTTAGCATTTACGGCAAGGTTTATAATAACTTGAGAAAATTGGACGGGATCAACTTTGATATAACCGAGCTCGTTGCCATGGTAGAACTGGAGTGTTGTTTGTTCTCCGAGAATCCTTTTTAACATATGGCTAAGTTCTACGAAGTTTTCGGTTACATCTATTAGTTTAGGTTGGAGAGGTTGCTTTCTTGAAAAGGCCAGAAGTTGTCGAACTAATCCGGCTGCTCGGTTGGCATTTTGTTTAATTTGAATGAGGTCTGCAAAAGATGGATCTCCGACGCCGTGTCTTTGCAATAAAAGGTCTGTGAAGCCTATCATAGCTGTCAATAAATTATTAAAGTCGTGGGCAACACCGCCAGCAAGTTGTCCGACAGCTTGCATCTTTTGAGCTTGTGCAAATTGGAGTTCCAGATTTTTTTGCTTGGTTGAGTCTATCAAATAGAGAACAAAGCCTTCTGCTTTTGAATTACTGGAGGCATAATATCTGAGCATAGAACTTATATAAACCGTTATGACCGTAGGTTTTCCTCCAATCGTTAAATGAATTTCTTGATTAAACGATTTTTCAGGATTTGTTTGAATTTCTTGGAACAACTTGTCAAGGTCAACGCGTTCTTCTTGGGTTAAAAACTCTGGAAAAGATTTTCCTTTTAAGTGTTTTTCCATGCTATTAAACAATTTATCTGCAGAAGGATTGCTATTGGTTATGATTCCATTATTGTCTATAAATAAAATTCCGACCGGTGCGTGGTTAAACAGCCAACTTATTTGGTCATGAGCTTGTTCGATTTTATTTTGAATATCTTCTGATGATGGTAATTCGGTTACGACAACTCCTCGCATTTTATTTGTCTGATTTTCACGGAAACTGGCTTGAAAAATGTATGCTTCTCTGACGTCGCCGTTGTTTTTTATGAAGTGAAGGTTCCCATGCCATAAAGCCTGTTTGGGTGGTAATACTGAATTGGTTGAAAGATATGTTTCAAGAGGTTTGCCGCTTAATTCTTCTAACGGGATGCCTAAGAATTCTGCAAATTGATGATTGGCGTATTCTAATGTGTAATTTTTATCAACGACATAAAGTCCTACCGGTAAAAAGTCTAAAAAGTCGTGCGTGGATTTTCGTTCTTCTTGAAAAATTTGTTCAAGATTTTTTTCAGCCGTAATATTGGTTATGTTCCAATAAAAGTAGGTTTCTTTCTTTATTTTTTTTATTGAAAAAGGACCTTCAAAAATATTGGTTTTTTTTAGGTATATCGGTTGAAGCGTTACCTCAAACCATTCAATATCATTAAAGACACGTTCTGCCTCTTTATGCAATATAAGCGGAATAGTTGCCGTTTCTTTAGTCAGATTTTGGTAGGCGGTTTTTAATCGATAAAAGTTGTTTTTATGAATAGTTCCGTCCGCTAAGTGTTGTTCTATAAAATCTAGAACGGGAAGCGTTTTGAAAAGGTCTTCTGCAGGAAGATTTTGAATGATACTTTCTCCTTGCGGGTTTTCAATACGTTGAATTCTGAAATCGTTTCTGATTATTTCATTGGCAAATCCGCCATAGGTAATCGCCTCCTCTCCGGCATCAAGTGTTTTTATTGTCAGAATAAGGCAAAGGCTGGTTAACAATGCTGTCAACAACAACAATAAAAAGTGATGCTCCGGATAGGTCAAAAATAAAATAATAACAATAGTCAAAGCAACAAGGTAAAATGCTTGTTTGATTAAACTGCTTTGTAAAAGTTTATCCGGTCTATTGCTGATTTTTGAGTTGCATAACATATCCTATTACCTCGGCTACGGCTTTGAAGTGTTCTTCCGGTATGGTTTGGTCAAGTTCTGTTGAGGCAAACAACGCTCTTGCTAAAGGAGGGTTCTCTACAATCGGAACATCATGTTCTTCGGCCAATGCTTTAATTCTCAGTGCGACATTATCAATACCTTTGGCGGTTACTTTCGGCGCATCCATTTCTTCCATTTTATATTCCAATGCTACAGCATAATGAGTTGGGTTGACAATAACAACATCTGCTTTGGGGACATTTTCCATCATACGATGACGTGCTCGTTCCATGCGTATTTGGCGAATTTTTGATTTGACTAACGGATCACCTTCCATTTGTTTGTATTCTTCTTTTACTTCTTGTTTAGTCATTCTTAATTTCTTTAAGTGGCTGTATTTTTGGTAGGCAAAGTCGAATATGGCAATAACCAAGACAGCTAAAATTACGGTGAAAAGAAGCATCACAACAACTTTATGAATAAATTCCAAAATGGCTGTGGTTTCCATCATCGGGAGCAGGTTGGCTTTTTCTAAATAAGGTTTAACAACCAAAACCGCCAGAAATGAAATAACGGTAATTTTTAATATTCCTTTGATACTTTCAACAATTTTTTTCATATTAATAAATTTTGGTAAAGCGGCAAAGATATTAAGTTTATTCCAATCAGGAATGAGTTTTTGCGGGGCGTAAACAAAACCTGTTTGGGCGATACTTGCCGTAATTCCCAATACGATAAAAAGTGTGAACGGAATACCTAAAATTTTTAATAATCCGACGAAAACTTGCCATAATAAAACTTGTATTTCATAAGCGTCTGTCGGCATTTGTCCGGGAGACTCGATGAATCTAACCGACATTAAGTAAAACCATTTGAACATCAACGGAATAACCAGCCAAACAACAAAAAGCATTCCCAAAAGCATTATAAAACTTTTGGCTTCTTGCGATATCGCAACGTCGCCTTCTTCTTTGGCTTTACTTATTTTTCGTTCCGACGGTTCTTCCGTTTTGGAGGCTTCATCGTCGTCTTCTGGTGCTACCATGTTCCTCCGTTGTTAATGTAAATATTGTTGCAAACCATCTTCGTAAGATTTTAAAAACCACATGATTATCATCGGTGCGGTTATAAACAAAAGACCTATACCAAGATATATTTGTAACGGTAAAGACAAGAAAAAAATGTTAAGTTGCGGCATTAGTCTGGAGACTAATCCTATTCCAACATAAAAAAGAATTGTAAAAGCTACAAACGGTGAGCCTAGCTTAAATCCCATTGTAAAAGCAGTGTTTAGAGTTTGAGATAGATTTTTGGAAAAATCTCCCCACGGTAAGTTTTCTCCAACAGGAAAAAGGTAGTAACTATCTATTACCGCACTTATCATCAGATGATGAATATCTGTTATAAAAATAACGGTTAATGCCACAATACTTAAAAAACTTTCTATAACGATAGTTTGATTTTGGAATGTCGGGTCAAAAATTTGGGCATTGGAAAAACCAATGGCTTGTCCGGCAAAATTTGCTGCAAATCTTAATGATGAATATAAAAATTGCATGCATATTCCTAAAAATACGCCTATGGTAATTTCACTTAATACATAAGAGATTAACGTTACCGTATCTTGTGGCGGTGATGGCAGATATTTGGCGATAAAGGGCATTAGAACCACTGTTAATGCCAATGCTACGGAAAGTCGAACCTGCGCGTTTATGTATGATGTCATAAAACCCGGCATGAACATTAATGCCGAGCCTAAGCGCAAAAACACCATTAGAAAATGGTATAAATTTAGGTTTAAAATTTCCGTCATTTATTTCATCCGCCACTGACTATTTTATCAAACAGACCTTCCGTTAAATTTTTCATTTGGCTTAGCATAAACGGAAAAAGCAGGATAATGGCTACAAAAACACCAATAATCTTCGGTACGAATGCAAGGGTCGCTTCTTGAATTTGTGTCAGAGCTTGAAAAATACCGACGATTAATCCGATGAACAAAGCGACTAAAAGTAGTGGCGTTACCACTTTTAATAAGGTAAAAATTGCATCTCTGGATATGTCTAAAACTTCTACTTCATTCATTGCTTTTACTCAATAGGTGTTTGTTTTTCAAAGTATTGGTAGTTTTCAATTCCGGTAAAGAAAACACCGTCAAAATTGCTGCGGATAATGTCCTTAAAGTGTCTGGATATTATTTCTTTCCATGTCGGATGCCAATATTCCGTTATATATGAGTTTTCTTCTACAAAAGAACGTCTCCGAATCCATTCGGGTGATTTCTTCTCCCATTCTTTTTTCCAAAAATAGTCACTGGGCGTTGTCTCTGATACGTTCATTTCCGCAATTAAGAGACGTTTGGTCCCGTTCTTTTTAAATTTTAAACTGTTAATTTCATCCGCAGTAAATGGTTGATGGTGATGAAACAGTGGATTGATAATAATTAGGTCATAGCTGGTATCTCTTAATGCTTTTAGAAATTCGTTTTTATTCTTAAAATTTCTATCGTCATTTAATATTAAGATATTTTTGGCATCTGATAATGTCATTACGTTTTTGGCAGATTCATTAATAACCGGTTGATTTTTGATGTCATTAAACGCATAAGTGATATCATTGTATCCGTAGAGGAGGCGTTTATCCATAATGGAATTAATTATAGCCCGATCAAATTTTTCCGGTGTAGGACATTTTTCAACCGCAATGACCGGAATATTACGATTTTCTATAATCAAAGGAACATGTTTTTTACCACAATATATGTTATTGAGAGCGATGGCATTTACAGAGTTTAGATATTTATAAGCCAGTGTTTCCATAGGTGGTTCTTGATTGTTGTCTTTAGGTGTTAAAAATGTTTGATCATCAACGTTCAGTCCTACAGGGCGAACGCGGTTATAATCATCAAGATTTCTTTCCCAAAAAGATTTTACCAATAATTTTGAACCTTCGTGCGGGATGATTTGAAAGTTTGGATTTTGTGAATGAGCATATTCTATCATCATTAAAAGATTTTCACGCATCTTCTCTCGATAATTTAGAATATGCATTGGCGGTGTTTCTTGATTAAGAAACGTTTCTTCATAAGTTTCCGGATTGGCAGAGGTATGGCCGTATAATCCTGCACCGGCCTTAGAAACTAAGGCCAGTGAGAATATAATGCTTGTTATAAATATGTTTTTATTAAGTAACAACATCTGCTTGGTGTTTTCCTGTTCTTTCGGGAATTTCTGCAATAATCATAGCTGCTTTTGATAGATTTTGCAGCATGTCTCGCGGATCTTGATTAAGATCTTTTAAGCTGTATCTTTCCAAATAAACGCGAATGGTTGCTCCGCTTGAGCCGGTACCCGATAATCGGTAAACAATTCTTGAGCCGTCCGTGAAATATACAATTAATCCGTTTTGAGTCGTGCTATGATCTACCGGATCATTATAGATAAACGGAGCGGCTTTTTCTATCGTAAACCCTTCAAATGTTTTGTCCTTTAGTGAGGGGAGTTTGTTTTCTAAGTCTTTCATTAAGGTATCGCCAACTTCTGTACTAATCCCCTCAAAATCAAACCTCATGTAATAGCTTCTTCCGTATTTTCCCCAGTGTTCTTTGGTAATTTCTTCTACGGATTTTCCTGTTTTGGCAATAATGCTGAGCCAGAACAAAACTGCCCAAATCCCATCTTTTTCACGGATGTGGGATGAGCCGGTTCCGAAACTTTCTTCTCCACAGAAGGTAATGCGGTTTGAATCCATTAAGTTGACAAAGTATTTCCAACCTGTCGGGACTTCATAATAGCCGATGTTGTGTGCTTTGGCGACTCTGGCTACTGCTGTTGATGTAGCTGCAGATTTGCCAACACCGTAGATGCCGTTTGCGTAGGCTGGGATTAATTTATAATTATCAGTCAAAATTGCCAAGCTGTCACTCGGGGTTACAAAAAACTTTTTACCGAGAATCATGTTACGGTCGCCGTCGCCATCATTGGCGGCACCGAAATCGGCCGCTTGGTCAGAATACATAAAGTCAACGAGTTCTTTGGCATAGACTAAATTCGGGTCAGGATGTAAGCCTCCGAAATCCGGTAATGGTTGAGCATGAACTACTGAACCTTTTGCGGCACCGAGTATTTCTTCAAAAATACGAATGGCGTAAGGCCCCGTGACGGCGTTCATGGCATCAAAACGCATGGTAAAGCCTTTTTTGAAAAGCTGTTTCAGTGCCTCAAAATCAAAAATCTTTTCCATCATTTCAACGTAATCTTTTATAGGGTCAATAACCTCTATAATCATGTCACCGAGTTTCTGAGTGCCTATTTTTGAAATATCAATATCGTCAGATTCATAAATTTTGAATTCTTTTATTTCTTTGGAAATTTGATAAATTTTATCGGTAATTGAAGTCGGAACTTGTCCTCCGGTTGCATTAGCATATTTGACGCCGAAATCACCGTTTTCACCACCCGGATTATGAGAAGCTGAAAAGACAAATCCTCCGTCAGTATGATTTTTTAATAAAATGTTGGAGCCGGCAGGCGTTGATACAAAGCCGTTTTGTCCGATGATTAATTTTGCAACACCGTTTGCAGCGGCCATTTTTATGAATTTTTGAATGGCGATATCGTTAAAGAAACGACCATCACCGCCGACAATAAAAACTTTTCCCCGTAAATCTCCGATTGTGTTAAAAATGCTTTGAATAAAATTTTCAAAGTAATTTGGCTGCATCATAACTTTTGTTTTTTTACGAAGTCCGCCGGTTCCCATTTTTTGGTCGGTATAGGGCGTTGTCGCAATCGTTTTTATCATCTTAGCTCCTTATATATAATTGTAACTTACACATAACAAAAAATATGGCTTGATTTTAACATCTCAAGCCATAATGACAAGAATAAAGAAAAACTTATCAGCCGCTTATTCCGGAGAAATAAATTCTGCTAGATGTTTAACTTCAAATTTTGCGGCAATATGGGATAAGCTCATTCTCATGCGTAACTGTGGGTGTTGCATATCAAGAACGGTTAACCCTTCCAAAAACAATTCTTTATAAATTGTGCGGTCTTTTAATCCTTCACATAAGCGAAATCCATATAATTTTGACAGTTTTTGAAGATGTTCAAAAACATGTTCTTTGTTTTTTGAACGTGTCGGAGAGATTTTATTGCCGCAGATTATCCAGTTGAGATAAGGCTTTCCTTTAGAGGCAAGGTATTTTTTGCAATCCCATACATAATTTGCATAATGACCGGGTTTTATAACCTTATTGGTTGTAAAATCAATATCTGCAATGACGTTAAGGTCTATTAAACTGTCAGATATCGGTGTTATCAGTGTATCGGCGTGTTTATAGGCCTCATCAAATAGGTAATTTTTGTGTCCCGGAGTATCAATGATAATGGCGTCAACATGTTTGCTTAAGGCACAGATTTGTGCTGTTATTTTATCTCTTTCATTTGGTATTAAGTAAACATTAGTTTCAGGTTCAAAGCGGCAATGTTGCGGAATTGGGAGCTCTATACCTTTTTGAGCACAAAAATTCTGACGGTTTTCAATATATTTAGACAGACTCCCTTGACGTCCGTCTAAATCAATGGTGGCAACAGAAAAGTTTTCTTGCAGTAATTTAACGGCAAGGTGCATTGCTATTGTTGATTTTCCGGTCCCGCCTTTTTCGTTGCTGACAACTATGATATGGGCTTGTTTTTCAGGAGTATCATTCATGGGTTGCATTAGCCATTACAATTTGTTGTTTGATATTTGATGCTACAACAATACATGATTTGTTTGATTTTTTCAAACTGTTGCAGCTTTTATCCGCCTCATTTTTTTCAAGACCGATTAATTTTGAGCGATATATTACCGCAGCTCCTTTTTGAGCCGGTTCTACGTCTATGTGAGCGTTTTTTAGCCACTCATTTTTTGATTCTGTACGAATTTTCAAAGCATAGTTGCGTGCTTTGGCATAATTGGAAAAGGCTCCAATCTGAATTCCCCAACTCGCATCGGGTGCATTTTGGTTACTGTCTTCAGGAAGAAGTGCCATTGATGATGGTTGGACATCGGCGTAAAGCGGATGGTTTGCCGGAGGTGTGGCTAATGCCAATTTGGTTAAACCTTTATCCATCATTTTGTAGACGCTTTTATCTCTTTGTTTAATCGAATCGTGTCCCATGGTTACGGCAATAACGCGGTTCCCATTGCGCTCTGCTGATGTTACAATATTATAGCCGGCGGCTGCGGTATAACCAGTTTTCATGCCATCGGCTCCTTCGAATTGTTTTAAAAGGTGATTATGTGTGTAATAGGTTCTACCATTGTATGTAAATTTTTTGGTTGAGAAAAGTTTATAGTATTGTGGAAAATGGTGATACATTGCGGCTCCGAGAATGGCCATATCGCGAGCAGTTGTCTTTTGTGCGCGGTTAGGAAGACCAGATGCATTTTTGAAGGTTGTATTCTTCATGCCGATTTCGTGTGCTACTTCGGTCATGGTTTTGGCAAAATTTTCTTCCGAATATCCTAATCCTTCAGCTAAAACGGTTGCACAATCGTTGGCTGATTTTACAATTAAAGCCATGATAGCATCTCTAACGGAGATTTTTTCTCCTCGACGGAGTCCGAGTTTTGATGGGGAGCGATTAGCTGCGGTTCTTGATACGGGTAGCATATCGTCCATTTTAATCAGACCTTTATCAAGTGCGCTAAAAGTGATGTAGAGTGTCATCAGTTTAGTCAGAGAAGCCGGATAGCGTAACGAATCGGGATTTGAAGCTGAGATTACTTCTCCGGTTTTGGCATCTATCATGATAGAGGAGGTGCTGGCTTGGCTTGGTTGAGGTAATCCTAACAAGAATGCAGCACAGATGGCAAAATATTTAATTTTGGTGCAAATATTTCTCATTTTAATCACAAACTTTTCTTCTGAAATAACGCCTATTGATTTAATTTTATGCAATAAAAGCAAAGAAAATGTTAATTTTACGAAGAGGATAAAAATATTTTTGCAGAAAGATGTTTTTTGCTTGACTTTGGGAGTGTTTGTTTGTAGAAAGTTTGAAGTTGCCGATGGCGAATGTAGCTCAGCTGGTTAGAGCGCTGGTTTGTGGTACCAGATGTCGTGAGTTCGAATCTCATCATTCGCCCCATAAGAAATCCGCCTGAAAGGGCGGTTTTTTTTATGGTTTAGGCGAAGATAGAGATTTGAACTC
>CALXTS010000023.1 GCA_944391465.1 uncultured Alphaproteobacteria bacterium | reverse complement strand
GCACCAGTCCGCAGGTAAACTTGGAAAGTTATTGGTGTAACGGCGCGTTAAAATGCTGGGTAAAGAATTAAGGTAAGGCAAACCTGATAAAAGGGAGGAAAAAGCGATGAGAAAGATAAACTATTACAGAATGTTGCTCGGCGGCATAAGTTTATTAGGTTTGGCAAATGTAGTCCAAGCACAATGTGTTACACCGCCGACTTGTAGCGAGCTTGGCTATACCAAAACGGCTTCGGAATGTTCGGGACATACGTTTCTTAAATGTCCATTTGATACCTCTGTTGGGTATTGTGATGAAGGGGCTTTGGTAAGTGGTATTGACCCTAATCAAGAATATAAAGTGAATTCTTCATTAATTATTGACGGTATTCCTGTTGGTACGATTGTTTATATTGATAGTACAGGAAAACATGGTATTGTCGCGGTTTCTAAAGGACAAGCAAATGCTGCCGAAGCAACATCTATTTGTATTAATCTGAAAGCAGGGGGATTAAACTGGGGACTGGCTAGCGGATGGAGTACATGTAAAATTGCAGGAAACGTTACAGAAGCCTGCAGTTTGAGGTCAATTGCAAAAGAAGGATATTGTCGTAGTGGCAGTTTTGTAACGCATCCTGTAAATTGCAACAGTGAAACTCCGTTAGGTTTTGTATGTGAAGCCGCATTTTAAAGTGGCAAAATACATAATTTCAGTGGATACTGATAAAGTTATCCTGAAATATAAGTTTTCACGGCATCATCACGCTCAAATAAATAAAGCAAAACGCGCAGAGCTTTTCCTCTTTCTGTTTCCAAATTAGGATCAAGCTGTAAAATCATCTGCGCGTCTTTATAAGCCGTCAATAATAAGTTTTTATGAATAGCCATGTCCGCTAATCTGAATTCACTGAAACCGGATTGTCTGTTTCCTAAAATTTCTCCGCCGCCTCGTAAATCAAGGTCTTTTTCGGCAATAAGAAAGCCATCTTCCGTATCACGCATAATATTTAAGCGTTCCCGAGATGTTTCACTAAGCGGATATCCATACATCAAAATACAATTAGAAGCCTCAAATCCTCTTTTAATCCGCCCGCGTAATTGATGTAATTGAGCCAATCCGAAACGTTCAGCGTGTTCAACAACCATAACAGTTGCTTCCGGCACATTTACACCAACCTCAATAACCGTCGTGGCAACCAAAAGTTTAAAAATGCCGGATTTGAATTTCTCCATAACCTCATCTTTATCTTTTTCTTTCATCTTTCCGTGAACCAAACCGACTTGATTCCCAAAAATTTTACTCAAAGATTCATAGCGTTCAACGGCGGCTGCCAAATCAGATTTTTCAGATTCCTCAACCAACGGACAAACCCAATAAGCCCGCGTTCCGTTGTCCAATTTACGTTTTAATCCGGCAACGACATCGTTGATTTTATTGAGCGGGACAACGCGCGTATCAACGGGTTTGCGGCCTTTCGGAACTTGGTCGATTTTAGAGTATTCCATATCTCCGTAGGCTGTTAAAACCAACGTCCGCGGAATAGGCGTTGCCGTCATAACCAAAATATCGACCTTATCACCTTTTGCAGAAAGGCTAAGTCTTTGCTGTACGCCAAAACGGTGTTGCTCATCAACCACAATATAAGCAAGATTTTTGAAGCAAACACTTTCTTGAAATAAAGCATGTGTTCCAATGAGAATATTGATTTTTCCTTCCGCCAAATCACTCAAAATTTGAGCGCGTTGTTTAGCTTTGGTTTTTCCGCAAAGCAACTCGGCTCGAATACCGAGCTTTTCACAAAGCGGACGCATGGTTTCAAGATGTTGTTTTGCCAAAATTTCAGTCGGAGCCATAATAGCGCTTTGCAAACCGCATTCAACCGCATTGAGCATTGAGAAAAGAGCCACAATGGTTTTTCCGGAGCCAACATCTCCTTGAAGTAACCGAAGCATCCGATAGGGAGCTTTTTGGTCAGCATAAATTTCAGTAAGAACCTTTTTTTGAGCTAAAGTGAGTTTAAAGGGCAAAATCTGCAACATTTTTTGGCGTAATTTTCCATCTCCGCAAATTTGCCTTCCGGCTTGTTTTTTTACGCGTTGTCTTACAATAGCCAAAGCTAATTGGTTGGCTAAAAGTTCATCATAAGCCAAACGCATGCGGGAAGGGGCGGATGGTTCCAAATCTTGATAAGTCTGCGGATTATGGGCGGTAAGCAATGAGTGATTAAAACTTTGCCAATTTTGTTGTTTAAGATAATCGGCATTGAGCCACTCAGGCAAAACAGGGACACGTTGCAGAGCTTGTTTAATCCAACGATTAAGCATTTTGTTGCTGATTCCGGCAGTGAGCGGATAAACCGTTTCAACCTTTTTTATATCATCAATTTCAGAAAGTTTACCGATAAAATCAGGATGACTCATCTGCAACATTCCGTTAAAACTTTCGGTTTTGCCGCTGACAACCCGTATCTCACCAACCGGAAGATTCTTTTTAATTGAGTCGGCATAAACCTTAAAGAAAATGAGCATCATCTCAGCAGTGTCATCAGCCATGATAACTTTATAAGGCTGTTTGGATGTTTTGGGCGGAAGATGTTCAATAACTTTTGCCGTAATGGTGGTAATTTTTCCCGGAACGGCATTAATTATCTTTGGAGCATATCGTCTGTCAATAATTCCGGAGGGCAAATGCCAAAGCATATCAACAATTTTATCGCCGAACAACTTAACCGCCAACTTATGGCTGCGTTCGCCGATACCCTTGATTGTCTCAATACCGCAGAACAGCGGATATAAAATTTCCGGACGCATTAACAGATAAAATCCCTTTATAAATAACCTGATATCAGGGTATCTCAAAATAAGCTAAAACAAAAGCAAAAAATGCAATCTTTCAATATTTACAAATCTGGGAATATTAGCTATAACAACAAAGTTATGAATGATATTTTGAAAAATATAGCGGGTAAAACAATCGCGTCTGTTCCTGAAGGATACGACGCCTTTGTGCTTTCATCTCTGGCACAACAGATAAAAAAAGATATCTTGTATATTGTCAGTGGAGGAGTTGAGCTTGCCAAAACCGCCGACTTGTTGGAATACATAGCGCCTGAAATAGAGGTCTTGCGCTTTCCTGCATGGGATACCGTTCCTTATGACCGTGTTTCACCGAATGTAAATATCATCTCGCAGAGAGTAGATACGTTATCGGCTTTAGCACTTAATCCGACTTCTAAAAAATCACGAATAATCATAGCAAGTGTCGGATCCGCAATTCAAAAATTACCGCCACAAAAGATTTTTCTTAATTCATCACGTGAGGTTGTGGTTGGTAAAAAGTTGGATTTTAATGATTTTCTTCATTATGCTGCGGTGAATGGCTATAACCGAGTGGAACAAGTGATTGAGCCGGGAGAATACGCCGTCAGAGGAGATATTATAGATATTTTTCCCGTTGGGACAACAGACCCTCTGCGCATAGATTTGTTTGATGACGAAGTAGAACGTATTCGTACTTTTGATGCCGTAAATCAAAGAACAACGGGAGAAATTACAAGCTATACGTTTAAGGTTATGGGAGAGGTTGTTTTAGACGCCAATACGATAAAAACTTTCAGAACCAAGTATAGAGAAGCCTTTGGCGCAGCTTTTAAAGATGATGAAATTTATGAGGCTATTTCAAATTCCAAAAAATATATAGGTCAAGAAAATTGGCTGCCTTTCTTTTATGAGGAAGCACTTCCGAGTTTGTTTGATTATGTTCCGTCCGCACAGATAATTCTCGGTAAAAATGTTAAAGAAGCCCTGACATCAAAAGCAGACAGCATAGCGGATTATTATCATGCCCGATTGGAGGCTCTGAATGTCAAGTCTGCAACGGAAATAGATGTCTATCGACCGATAAAACCTGAACTTCTGTACTTGACGGAAGCTGAGTTTAAAAAGATATGCACGCATAAAGAAGCCGCGTTATTTGAGACCATGAATATTCCGGAAACAGAAAACATCATAAACGCGGGTGTTCTGCCCATGCGTAATTTTTCAAGCGCAAAAAATGTTTCGGCTGCGGAAGTATATACGGAACTTAAAGATTTTCTGGCAGAAAACAAAAAACAGAAACGTATTATCGCCTGTTATAGTGAAGGTTCAAGAGAACGCCTTTTTTCATTGATGAGTGAATACGGCGTGGCAGATATGACCTTTGCCGAAAATTGGCAAGAAGCAGAACAAAAATCAGCTAAAAAAGTTGTGTTGGCAATTATACCGCTGACGCACGGGTTCAAGGGAGAAGGCTGGTGTTTGGTTTCAGAACAAGATATCTTGGGAGAACGCCAAAATCGCAAAAATCATAAAAAAGTAACGGCAAAAGATTTTATTGCCGATGTCTCAGCTTTGAATATCGGAGAACTTGTTGTCCATATAGAACATGGTATCGGACGTTTCATGGGACTGGAAAATATCACGGCGGGTGGAGCTCCGCATGATTGCCTTAAAATCATGTACGCCAACGATGCCAAACTTTTTGTTCCGGTAGAAAACATTGAGGTTATTTCGCGTTACGGAATAGAAGATGATAACATAGAATTGGATACGCTTGGCGGAGTGGCATGGCAGGCCAAAAAAGCCAAAGTAAAAGCAAAAATCAGAGATATTGCGGAAAAATTAATTAAAATAGCGGCGGAACGCCATTTGAAAAAAGCCGAATGTTTCATTGCGCCTCAGGGAATGTATGATGATTTTTGCTCACGTTTTCCGTATAATGAAACAGATGATCAATTAAACGCCATTGCCGATGTTATGGCAGATTTAAATGCCAATATTCCGATGGATAGATTGGTTTGCGGAGATGTTGGTTTCGGAAAAACCGAGGTAGCATTGCGTGCTGCGTTTACCGTAGCTTCTTGCGGTGCACAGGTTGCGCTTATTGTTCCGACAACTTTATTGGCGCGCCAACATTACTATAACTTCAAAAAAAGATTTGAAGGTTTTCCGATAAATGTAAAAATGCTGTCTCGATTAGTTACGCCCAAAGAAGGGGAACAGACAAGACAAGGATTGGAAGATGGTTCTGTTGATATTGTTATCGGAACACATGCATTGCTGTCCAAAAACATAAAGTTCAGTAATTTAGGGCTTTTGATAATTGATGAGGAACAGCATTTTGGTGTTGCGCATAAGGAAAAATTAAAGCAAATAAAATCAGATGTACATGTTCTGACTTTGACGGCTACACCGATACCAAGAACATTGCAACTCTCATTAACCGGAGTTAAACAACTGAGCATTATTGCCACGCCTCCGGTTGACAGATTAGCCGCCCGCACGTTTCTGATGCCCTTTGATAAAGTAATGATAAAAGAGGCAATATACAGAGAAAAATACAGAGGCGGACAAATATTTTTCGTTTGCCCGCGAGTTTCTGATATTATGGGCGTGGAAAAAGAACTCCGAGAATTGGTACCGGATATTAAAATACTTGTGGCGCATGGTCAAATGCCGGTAAAGCAATTAGAAGAAGTTATGAACGATTTTGCCGACGGCAAAGGAGATTTACTGCTTTCCACCACAATTATTGAATCGGGTATTGATATGCCGAGCGTAAATACCATGATAGTTTATCGCTCGGATATGTTTGGATTGGCTCAGCTTTATCAGTTAAAGGGTCGTGTCGGAAGAGGAAAAATCAGAGGGTATGCATATTTTACCGTTCCGCCCAAACGCCAACTTAAGCCGATAGCCGAACGTCGGTTAAATATTTTGCAAGCTCTTGATACATTAGGAGCAGGTTTTTCTCTGGCCAGCCATGATATGGATATCAGAGGTTCCGGCAACATTTTGGGAGAAGAACAATCCGGTCATATAAAGGAAGTCGGTATTTCATTATACCAACATATGCTTGAAGAAGAAATTATGCGCATTAAGTCCGGCGGAGAGTTGGAAGATAAGACGCCGCAAATTGAGTCTTGGGCTCCGCAAATAACCATAGGTATTCCGATAATGATACCCGAAAGATATGTCAGGGATTTGGGTGTGCGTCTCGGTTTGTATAAGCGCATAGGTGAGATAAGTGACAATGAAGGCATAGCCGATATGAGGGAAGAATTGATAGACCGCTTTGGCAAACTTCCCGATGAAGTTGAAAATTTGCTCAAGACAATGGAGATAAAAATACTTTGCCGTCAAGCCAATATTGAAAAAATAGAGGCCGGCGCTAAGGGAATATTGATAATGTTTCATAACAATATATTTGCCCGACCGGAAAAATTATTAGATTTTATTCAAAAACAATTCGGTGTGATAAAAATTCGACCTGATCAAAAGATTTTTATCGAAAAGAATTTAGAAAGTTATGTTACCAGAGTAGAGACAATCAAAAACTATGTCAGCAAATTAAAAAGTTTGTTAGATGACTAAAAAATTATATAAAAGAAAGCCCCTTTATCTTTTAGATAAGGGGACTTTTGAAAAAAATCAATGCTGATATTTCAAAGCGTATTCCATAAAACGATTTTTGAATTCAGCATCGCACATATCATGAGCAATGCTTGCCTTTGCAATGGCAATTTTCTCGTGATTTTCAACAAGATAGATGTGTAATGAGCTCATCTTTTGTTCCAAATCTCTTTTAGCAAAATATTGCCAGAAAAAACACGTTTGCCGTAATTTGCGCAGACTTTTATAATAAATAAAATTTTCTGCGATTTTACGAGCATGAGGCGTAAAAGCCTCATCAATTAAGTTAGCTAGATTTTTTCTGACATAATCAGCAGCTTCATCATCTGTCATCCAGTGGAGGCATGTATAATCAATCGGAGCCAAACTGTGTTCTATCTGATGATAAAGTTTATCATTTTCCAACTTTTTTTTGCTGATGATGAGATCTTCCAAAATATAGGAAAACCAATGCTCTAAAGTTGATAGATTGCGTGTTTCACTTTCAATCTGGCGCATTAACCGCGCAGGGTATTTTTTCTTGGTATCCATAATTTATAAATTTATAAGATTAGTAATAATTTTTAATATAGCAAGTATAAGAAAATTAGACAAAAAATCAAGTCTTTTTTGTTTACGAAATTTTTAGCCTTTTTATATATATTCAAAACAATAGGAGTGGACTATGGCTGATAAAAAGCTAAAATATTACAATATGATAATTCATTTAGTAAAGAATAACAAACTTTACGAGGAAAATGCCGCAATAAAGAACGTATGGGAAAAAGATAAAAATATATTCTTTGATATTTATTTTTACTCGCAAAGAAAATCATACGTTTTTGATAGTGTTTTTATTCATGATATTTTAGATTTAAGCACAGATCGTTATTATAAAGATGTCCGAAAATTTCTAGAAGAATTTAATGCAAAAGAAGAGGTCAAGACAAAGAATAAAGGACCTAAGAACAAAGAATTAGTTAGGGATAATAAAATTCTGGAACCCTTGTATCCTGATTTGGTTATGATGTCTTTTATGGCCGGAATCACTAACAACACGACGGAGCTGAAAGAAAGGATTATTCTGGATTATATTCGTTATAAAATACCATCAAGTCAAACTTTAACGGAACAGTATATATGCGCATTTTTAAAAAATATCAAAGCGGATGAAAAAATGTTTTTTAATGCGCTGGAACAAATTATTCATAAGGTTCCGGAAGATGCAGAGGAACTTTTGCAGGAGCTTTTGAAAATATGTTTATCAGACGGGCAACTCGTATATTTGGAAAAGAGGTATTTGGCAGAAGTTATCCAAATTTTAAGAGAAGAAGGATTAACTCCGGACGTAGGTTTATAAGATGAAAATGAGAAAATTAATAATATTATTAGTGGTATTTATATTAGAGGCTTGTGCAGTTCATAAGCAGGAGCCGTTAAATGCATATGATATGGAAGATTATACGCTGACATGTCAATATGGGTTTAACTTTAATCCGGATTTGTTTAATTCGGATGGGCGACTATTTTTAGCATCAGGGGATGTCAATGAATATGCGCCCGATATTTCAGCACTAATGTTAATATCCGGACAAGATGATAAAACATTAAATACCATGCAAGATTTATTAAACAAATTACCGCCTAACAAGAGAGAAGAGCTTTTAAAAAAGATGGTGTTTTACCGTGATATTTTTTGGATTCAGAGTTTAGAAGAAGAAAATATGTCAATGGAAGGATATTCCATGGAAGAATTTCAATCAGTTTTGAATAAAGATGAATATTTTATTTTGCTTCTCAATCATAAAAAACATGAAGAGCTGACAGCAAAAGAAAAATCTTATCTTCTGACATATTACAGAACATATCTGAAAGAAAAGATAAATGAAGAACGCTTAAAAAAGATGCTTGGTAAATATTACGGAAAGTTATACAAATAAAAAAGCCTCTCAAAAGAGAGGCTTTTTATAAAAGCAAAATATCATTGATTGTTAATCAAAGCGATTTCAACACGGCGATTTTGTTCGCGTCCTGCGGCGGTAGCGTTAGAAGCAATCGGATTAGCAGAACCTAAACCATCGGTAATGATACGATTACCATTGACACCTTGCAAACGCAGATAATTAGAAACAGCATTAGCCCGTCTTAAAGACAAAGCATTATTTGTCGCCGCACTACCTGTATTATCAGTATAACCGTAGACTTGAACCATGGTTTTGCTGTATTCTTTAATAACTTTAGCAATTGAGTTCAACACAGGTTGAAAACTTGTTTTAATGACAGCCTCATTTGTGTCAAAAGTGATATTTCCCGGCATAATCAAATAAACTCGGCCGTCAACCTCTTTAACTTGAACGCCTGTGCCAACCAATTCTGCCCTGAGTTTGCGAGCCTGAATATCCATATAACCGCCCGTAGCAGCTCCGGCCAAAGCACCGACACCGGCACCGATTAAAGCTCCTTTTTTGCCACCGGCTAAAGCGCCGATACCTGCACCAGCGGCAGTCCCGATTCCTGTCCCCCAAGCGGTATTAGAAACTTTGCTTTCACCTGTATAAGGGTCAATCGCGCAAGCACTAAGCATAGAAACAGCTAATACACTGCAAATTAAAGATTTTTTCATGAGTCAATATCCTTATAATATCAAAGTTCAAAAGCACAGCAAAACTCTGCCACATTTCAATAAATAATATTTTTAATAGATAATATTTAGAAAATAAAAAAAAGACAACCAAATTTTGAAAGTGATTGTTAACAAGGCATAGATAAGGATTGAAATTTTATGTTTATGTACTCTATACTTGGCTAAATTAATATTTTGTTAATAAAGTTGGGACTGACATGCGCATATTAAAAAGTTTTGTTTTAGCCGTTTTTAGCCTATCTCTGGGAATAGATACCGTCTGCGCCAGTATTTTTAATAAAGATTTTTATATGGTTTATGACTATGTAAAGAGAAGAGATATTAATGGCTTGCGCAAAGCTCAAATGTATGGTCTGAACATTGATTCGGAAAATAATAATGGGGAAACGGCTCTTTGCTATACCATATATCAAAAGGATTATCAGGGGTATGATATGCTGGTTTCTTTGCATGCAGATACCAATCCTCGCTGCCTTAAGGCAATGCATCCAAAGTATAAAAAAGAATTCTTTACCAATCAAAAATTTACCCGTTCGGGATATAAAGCCGCCTCATCGGGGACGGCAATAAAATCATCTTCTCCGCTGATTAGTACAAGTACGGCAATAGGAGTTGTCGGAATAGGTGCAGCAATAGCCGTCGCTTCAGCCAGCAGCGGAGGCGGTGGTTCAGGAGGGGATGGAGAGCAAGGTTCGGGAGGTAATCCGTCAGGCGGAGATCCGAACAATGATACCAATTTTGATATGACGGTTGATAGAAATTTTGCGGTAATCGGAGATTCTGTTGCCGGCGCACCGACATTGGAAGAAATAGAAGGAAACGAAGCCTTTCAAAAGGGTAATTTTTTAAGCGATATCAATGCGCAATATGCATATGCCAAAGGATACAATGGTTATGTAATTAATCGTAACCCTGATACAAACGAAATCGTCGCAGATAATCCATATACAAGTGAAAAAATTACGGTAGCTGTTGTTGATAATGGTATTTATGCACAAAATCCGGCGCTGACCGCAAATGTCAATACGTCCCTCGGAGCTAATTTTGACTATGGTCCGTGTTTGAGTAGTAATACCTCAAATTGTTACACCTATAATGAGGGGACGCAAGAAGTTTCATTAAACGGAGTGGTTCAATTCTTAGCATTACCAAGTGATTGGAATGCTTTCGTAGCAGATTATAGTTCTGACTATGTTTATGATATCTCCAATACATCTCCCCACACATATGAGACCAGTCTAGATTCCGATGGTAATTACGTCAAAGAAGGTCTAAGCAGCCATGGTACTCACGTTGCGGGAATTATTGGAGCAAACTCATCAGAAATGCAAGGAGTAAATCCGAATGCGGAGGTCGTATCACTAATTTTTGATCGTTGGTTGGGTTTTGACGATGCGCGCTTATTGTCAAAATTATCTGAACTGGCAGATGATGGTTTAAAAGTTGTAAATCTCAGTTTTGGTTATAGCTTAAGTGATTATAATTATGATGATTATAAAAGTTCTCTAAACCAATTTTTCAAGAATCAGAGTTTAGTTAAAGAGCTTTTTGATAAAAATGTAGTAATAGTTTCTGCTGCCGGAAATGATAGAGATACAGCAGAAAATATGCTTAACTCTAATTCAGGATTGCCGTTTTTAAATGGGGTAGGGAGTAGTGCAGAAGATTTATTTATAAATGTTGTTGCGGTAGATTCTAATGGTAAGTTAGCTAGTTATTCGAATGCCTGCGGACCGACAGCCGAATTTTGTCTGGCCGCACCGGGAGGAACATCGGATTCTCCATTATGGTCAACAGTTATTCCGACAACAGAGGGTGGAACTTTTACGGAAGATTTAGGCGCAATGATGGGAACATCAATGGCTGCACCGGTAGTCAGTGGTAGCGTTTCCTTGCTGATGAGCGCTTTCCCGTATCTGACGCCGCAACAAGTTGTACAATTGCTTTTTGCAACGGCAGATGATTTGGGTTCTCCTGAAATCTACGGACACGGAATGATTAATCTTGAAACGGCAGTTCAACCATATGGCGTAACGACCATTGCAACAGGAAACTCTGTTAATGGTGAAAAAATTGCATTTTCCGGAATCGGGATAAGCCTTCCGCATTCTTTGGCATATGCCCTAAAAAATGAAACCGGAAGAAACTTTATGATATTAGATTCGTTTTCTCGCGGCTATAATATGCCTTTAAGTTCATTAATCAGCATTTCAGAACCGAGAAATGCATTAAAAAATGATTTAAGACGTTTTTCAATCCGTAGCAAAACCAAAGAAATTAAAGTCAATGACAAACTAACGCTTGCATATTCTTCTTGTCTGACAGAAACAAAAGACAATATTGCTTTGGGCGAAATGAGTTTTAATTATGAAGGGGAAGACGGAAATAAGTTTGGCTTCTTCTATACGGAAGATAGTTCTTATCATAAGGGAGATTATTTTTCTAAAGCCCTGTCCAATCCGTATCTGAATATGAACAACGCATTTGGTGTTGATACGGAAATTGCTTTAGGAGAAAAGGTTGGCTTCACACTACAAACCATGAGCGGAGAAAATGGTTTTTATGATAATGACAATCGTTTTTCAGCTCTCAATGATAATAGATTTAACGCAATGTCCGCCGGAATTAATATTAAACCATCTTCTTCATGGTCTCTGAGATTAGATAGTGGTATGTTGCAAGAAAAAGGCTCTTTGTTGGGAATGAGAGGGCGCGGCGCTTTAGGATTAGGTACAAATGAAACAATTTATAATAGCGTAAGCCTGACGCTAAAACCGACAGATAAGTTATCGCTAACAGCCTCTTATCATACAGGAACCACAAACGGACAAGCACTAACTTCAGGACTTTTGAGTGTTTCAGATATTAAAAGTGAGAGTTTTGCTTTAGATACAAGGTATCAGTTGGATGAAAATTCTTTAATTGGTCTTCAACTTTCATCACCGCTAAATATCAAAAAAGGAACTTTAAGTTTTGATTTGCCAACCTCAAGAGATGAAAGTACGGATGCGGTTTATCGCGAAAAATTTGATGTATCTTTAGAGGCAGAACATAAAGAATTTAATGTCGGAACGTATTTTGCTCATGAGACCAAAGAAGGTAAATGGTTTCAAGCAGAAGTTGGTGCGCGCTTTAATCCTGATGGACGAGATGATTTGGGAACAGACTATCGTTTGATGCTTGGTTTTGGCGCAAACTTCTAAAGACGGATAGTCCTACGCTTTTTAGAGTACCAATGATTGTATAGGTAAAAGAGAACCAAAACAAAATAAAGTATGCCTAAACTCCATAATCCCCAAAACTTTATGGTTTTTGCATCCCATTCACGAGTAATCTCATTAACGTTGAGAGCGCTCCCCGTTATTTTAAAATCGGGGTTTGGAGCTTCATGCAAAAGATTAGCTGTTATTTGATAGTCAGGGTTCAAGTAGTCAAACTGTAAAATCAGATTATTATTATCAGGAATAATTTTTGCGGTAATGGCTTCTGTTGTATCATTTTTATCAATACTAAAATGTCTGACGTTTGCATCTTTAGGAATAACGATTCGGATAGGGTCGTGTCCGGTTTTCGAAACATCATCTCCGGAAAGAGCGAGTTGTCCTCGGTTATATAAACTGACTTTAGTCAGATAAAGATTATCATATTCAGTTCCTTTAACGGTTATCTTATAGTCATTATCATTGTTTGAAGATATAAAATTAACGGTCTGAGTATCATATTTCAAAATCGGACGACTGATGTAGAACTGATAATATCCGAGAGCAATAGCAGAGACAGCTAAAATAAAAGCACCGGTTTTACTTGTCCAAAAATTCCACATGCTGAAAAAAAAGCGTTTAATAAAATTTTGGTTTCTGGCAGGGATAAATTTTTTCAGATTCATCATCAATTCTCCTTTTCAGGGAAATATATAATCATTTAAAAGAGCAAGAAAAGGATGATGAATTTTTATTTTAGAGCATTTCTCCAAATTTTGAGTTTTTCGGCAAAAGGAATAGCCGCATGAGCAGGGCTTGTAGAAGGAAGAATTTCAAAATCTATTTTTTCCAAAAGAAGGGGATGATATTTTTTGAAAAATTTATAAGCAGCTTGTCCGTTAAAAAGCATTTTATTAATTTGTGAATATTGTTCAAACAGCAAATTAAAATTATTAGGAATTTCATGAGTTATATTGGCATCAAGACTTCCGATACGAGAACAGGTTTGCAAACTATCCCAAAGACCGATGTTATGGCTTAAAAGACAAGAACATTTATTTTTGTAGTCAGAAAAATTATGAGATTGATTAAATAAGCATGAAATAATTTTCCAAAAAGCATTTCGCGGATGAGCGTAATATTCTTGTGCATTTAGCGAGGCAATTCCGGGCATGGTTCCGATAATGATTTTTGTGGTTTTTGCATCAACAAGAGGGGAAAAAGACTGGATATCAGAAATATCAGTTTTGCAAATATCAATTAAAGAAACAGCACACATAGCATTTACCTCAAAATGAAATATTAAGCAGATAGTAAATAAGTTTATAAAAAAATCAATAAATAAGGGAACACGACAAAAAATAAACCCAAATAAATTCACAATCATTTATTTATTGACAAAAAATACTCAAAAATGTATAGTAATAAATGGTAATATAAAAATATGTCTATAATTAGGTGGAAAAGAATTGTTATTTTGAGTTCGCCTCAAAATTCCGATTAAAGAAGCTGAAAGTAGAAATTTTGTAGAGAGCCTTTGCCATGCTTGGTTTATAAAATCAAGGGTGTTCTCTTGGCAAATAATAATTTCACTTCAATCGGAGCGTTGAAGCAACCATCTAAAAAATAAACAAGATGGAAACAAAAAATTTCAAAAGAAGAGCTGCCGATGCAGCAGAAGGCGTATTAGAATTTTTAAATTATACGCTCATGGGGATATTAATTATTATTATCACATTGATTTTAACAGTTATATTTTTTATTCCCTATAATCCATTTGTATTTTGGATTTGGGCATTAATAGCCCCCAAACAAGCGGCTCAAAGTCTAAGATCTATTTACACTGAAGATAGAACTGAAGATAGACTAGATTTAGCCGGAGAATTGTATTGGACTTTGAACAAACAATTCCGATGGCTGTTGCCGTGGCGGAGCAAAAAAGAAATCTTAAAGGTTGCTCCGAGTGCGGAAAGAACGGTAGCGCAAGAGTTGAGAATTTTCAATGAGGAAGACAAAGTAAAACTCATAGAAAATAATTGGCTTAGCAAAGAAGCAATGGACAAGATTTGGTTCCACGAGGGAAGAGGAATTAGAGAATTGTTATTGCCAAAAATGTCAAATTTAACCGATGCGCAATTTGGCGTCTTAGTCACAAATAATGATTGGGACTTAGTGATTAAAAATCTTAATCAAACTACCCCGTCAGAAAAGAAACTAAGAAAGATAATGAGTGCATTCGGAAAAGAAAAAAATGCACAGGCGTTAAAATTGTTGTGTGTTTATGCCAAAGTAAGAAGCCTCCCTGCAACCCTAATTAATGATATTTACAAAACAAAAGATATCAGCAATGAGGAATTGCAGGCAATAGAAGAAGCACTGGCAATATTTGCACAAAAACAGCAAATAAAAGAAAGCCAGAGAGATACAAAACTTTGGAAAAAACTGTGCGGCATTATTACCGGCATCTTTGATGAAAATCAAAGAATGATGAATCTTGAACAATACGAGATTTATCATGAAACCGGAAAAAAACTGTGTGAACAAGCTATTGTGTATTTCCTTAGCCAAGAAAATAATACAGAAATGGCAAAGAGGGTAATACAGTACGAGCTTGCCGGAAAAAAGGCCGAAGAAGTTTCAAATAACATCTGTAGCCTGATAGCCGGAGATAAGAAACTGCTTCAAATCGCTATAGATGCGGTAGAAGCAGAATTGGTGCAAAAAATAATGCACTAAATAAATAAAATAAGGCGTTTTCTCCATTGTGGGAAAACGCTTTATTTTATTTGAGTATTAATAAATAGTTTTCTTATAATAAAAGAAAGTTTTAATAATGCAGGTAAGATAAGAAGATGAAAGAATATAAAATTTTTCTATATACGGAGAGTGTCTTTTCTTCCATTTTTTTCAACGGAGGTAAAGTGAACCCGCAACGTTTGACAGAAAGCCTAAATCAACAAGCAGAAGAGGGGTGGGAGGTTAAAGCCGTAGAAAGAGAGAACCGCAGAACATTATTACTCTTTTCGCGAGAAGCCTTTTTATTTGTTTTAGAAAGAGATAAAAAAGATATTCAAGAATAGGAAAATAATGGAAAAAGTATTTAGATATTCAATTAAAGCAATCATAATAAAAGACGATAAATTATTGGTAGAAAGTTGTGATTATGGGCGAGGACGTTTCAGTAAACTTCCCGGAGGCGGACACCAATGGGGAGAAACCATGGAACAAGCTCTGATTAGAGAATGTAAGGAGGAACTTTGTTTAGATGTTAATCCGCAACGTTTAGTTCTAGCCAGAGATTACATCGCCAAAAATCATAACAGTCAAACAGATTTAGCTTCATTTCATCAAGCAGAATTAATGTTTGAATGTCAGGTAGATGATTTTTCAAAGTTAGCTTGCGGAAAGGAGCCGGATGGAGAGAATCAGCAAATCAAATGGATTAGATTGGATGATTTGGAAAAATCAGATTTTTATCCCAAAGCTATTATCCCGTATCTTAAAAAGATAAAAGATATAAAAGAAACCATCGTTTTAGGCGATGTCAATTAATTATAATATATTGTATAGATAATTAATAATAAATTACAATTTTGTTGCTAAGAATAATAAAAAGGTATATCTTTTCAGAGAATTTGATAAAAGATAAGAGGTTTTTATGTATATAGATAGGCTTAATTGTTTAATTGAAAAAATTAATACAAATTTAGTTGATTTCCATTCACTAAGAAAAAGAACCGCGCCTCCTACACAATTATCTTCAGAGTTTTTAACAAATAAAGAACAGGGTGATTGGGCTGAAAAAACATTATTAAAAGGAATTAATGACAATTCGAAAGATCATGTTGCTGTTTTGTATGGAAGAAATGATAATATTATTGCGGGAGAAAGTGGATTTAAAGAATTTTATAAACAATATCAAGATGAATTAGACAATATTGGTAAAAGACCAGACATATTAATTTTTAGTAAAAAAGATTTTCCCTATTCTGATAGAGATATAAGCTCTTGGGGTATTGAAAAACTTGAGAAAATTGTACCTTTAGCCAAATGTGGTATAGAAGTTCGTAGTAGTTCTTTTTTAATCAATAAATATGAACAATTTATGTCTAAGCAACAAGATGATTTAATTAATAAAGCATTGCAATTAAAGGAAAGAATTATTGATAAATATACTGAAGAATTAAAAAAAAGAAACATAGAATTATATAAGATAATTAAAATGATGTCTGTTGAAAACATGCATATACTATCATTTAGAGCTCCTTCTTGGAAAAGCTCTCCTCAATTAGAAGAGCTATCAGACCTAATAAAAAATTTAAAAACGTGTATAACAGGCATCACAGGAAGGACATTTCTCAGTATTACGCCTAAAATAGAGGATTTAAAAGTTGTTTATAACTGGTGTAATCATTACAATGTCCCTCATTATTATGTGCAGGTATTTTTTGATAAGGCATATGGTATCTCTTTTGAGAAAATATTATCCCTTTTGGCAAACCCAGAACTTGAAAATAAAGAATATTTTATTGAAAGTGATATTAAAAATCAAAATAAAACAACAATAAAAATTCACGCAAATAAAGAGAAATTAATATTGAATAAGATTAATTTACCTAAACATCAAAGTAGAATGAAAGAACTTGGTAGAGGTAGATTATTGTTTTATGTGGAGTTTGAACGTAGTTTGGCTTCTCTCAATAAAGATTCTTTCAAGGAATTATTTGGAATCTCTCTATGATGAATAAAAAATTTTTAGGACAATTTTTTACTAAAGATATTATTGCCGATTTTATGGCATTTTTGGTTTGCAAAAACAAACCAAAAACTATTTTGGAACCAGCATTGGGAACTGGGAATTTATTAAAATTTATTCATAAATATACAAAATCCAAATACATTCAAGCTTTTGAAATTGATCAAACAATTGTTGATAAGATTCCTCCAAATATAAAAAACAATATACATGTTGAATGTAAAGACTATTTAACTAGTAACCTAGACCAAAAATTTGATGCCATTATTTCTAACCCTCCATATCATAAATTTCATGAGATTAAAAATAAAAGTAAACTGATAGACTTATATAAAAATAAGTATGGAATCCAACTTAGTGGCTACACAAATCTATATGTATTTTTTTTAGTAAAGAGTCTTAACGAATTATCAAGTAGAGGAAGATGTTGTTACATTATTCCATATGAATTTCTAAATACAGGGTATGGAGAAAAAGTCAAAAATTATTTATTGAAAACAAGAATGCTAGTTTCAATAATAAAATTTTCAACGGATATTTCTCTATTTGATAATGTATTAACAACATCATGTATTGTTTTATTAGAAAAAAAACAAAATAAATCAATTGATTTTATTAATATTTCTAACATAGAAGAGCTTCAAACACTAAGATTCTCTCAAAAGAATACTTTTTTATATGAGGAAGTAAATTGTAAAGAAAAATGGAATAAATATTTCAAAGCATCTTTTGAAAAAGAAAGATATAAAAATTTGATTCCATTTTCAATGTATGCTCAAGTAAAAAGAGGAATAGCTACAGGTGGTAATAATTTCTTTTGTTTAAATAAAGAACGTATAAAGGAGTTTGGTTTATCAAAAAATGTATGTGTACCATGTATTACAAAATCTCAAGATATTCAGCAACTTGTTTTATCTGATAAATATTTTAAAGAATTATATGAAAAAAATAAAAAAATATACATTTTCAATGGAAAAGAAGCAAAAACTATAACAGATTTTGAGTATATTAAATATGGAGAAAGTTTAAATATACATAAACTATTTTTAACTAGCCATAGAAATCCTTGGTTTTCATTAGAAAATAAAAATAGCGCACCTATTTTACTTTCTGTGTTTAATCGAAATAAAATAAAAGTTATAAGGAATAAAATAAATATAAAGAATTTATCTTCATTTCATGGAATTTATTTTAACCACACAGTCTCAGAAGATGAAATTAATATTTTCTTTTCCTATTTATTAACGCCAATTGCTCAAAGCATATTATCTTTCAACAAAAGAGAATATGCGACAGGGTTAAATAAGTTTGAACCGAACGATATTAATAATGCAAGTATTCTTAATGTTGATATAATTACAATGAATGATCGAAAAAAAATATTAGATATATATAATCAACTATCTCAGGAAGATACCGACAATTTATCATATATTACACAACTAAATAATATATTTTTAACATATTTAATATAGTAAAAAATTAGATATGTAATTTAAAAAACAAAGAGTGCGAGATTTTCCAAGAATAAAATAGATATCCCCTGTAAACTGGGAGTTCTAAATCAGCCGCAAACCTATGGTTTGACCATGCTCGTTGGCGTGGAGCGATGTTGTTCTAACACCTCGGCATTCAGCCCCGAGTAAACTCGGGGTTTTCTGTAAGGTATTAAATAAGAAAAGGACATCAAATAATGATGTCCTTTATTTTATCGTTACCATCGCACGATTGGTCGGGACGACTGGATTCGAACCAGCGACTTCTTGCACCCCATGCAAGCGCTCTACCAGGCTGAACTACGTCCCGAAAAAGTAGAATTCATAATAATCACTTCAAGCAACATACAATTTCTGAAAATTTTTTGCAACAGTTATTTTTCAGCTTTACTCAAAGCTAAAGATAATTCTTCGCGCATGCTTTTCAAACGTTCCAGAACAGAGCTGACCAAAACGCGACTGTTACCCTCTAAAGGCTCTTCTAAAGCAGAAGCATCAAAGAAGTCCTTTTGAATTTCTTCACCGACTATATTTTTAACGCCTTTTTCTTTAAACAACAACTGAACACCTTCAATTGTGTAGCGTTTATCATATAAATAATCACGAATAACTTTAATAATTTCAACATCATCTGGACGATAATACCGGCGCCCACCATTTCGTTTCATCGGTTTAATCTGTGGAAACTTAGTCTCCCAAAACCTTAGAACATGCGTCGCAACACCCAAATCCTCAGCAACTTCGGCAATTGTACGAAAAGCCGCTTTACTTTTGTTTACAACCATCGTCCAAACCTTAAAATTAAGCGTTAATTATTTTACGAACAGTCTGAGAAGGTTTAAAAGAAATAACTCTTCTTGGAGTAATAACAGCTTCAACACCGGTTTTGGGGTTGCGACCGATACGTTGCTTTTTGTCACGCAGAGAAAAAGTACCAAAAGAAGAGAGTTTAACGTCATTACCATCACTCAAATCTTTAACGATTTCATCAATAATCATGTCCAAGATATCTGAAGAATCTTTACGAGACAAACCAACTTCTTCATAAATCGTTTCAACAACATCTGCGCGAGTAATCGTTTTCATATCAAATCCTTTTATTTTTATTACATCCAATCGAGATACAAGAATTATATCAAATAAGTTCCCATATCAAGAGCTAATTAACAACTTTTTTCAGAAATATTAAAGCCGCACGACAGCGCCGCCCCAAGTAAAACCTGCGCCCATGGCAGTAAGAACCACAACATCACCTTCTTTCATGGTTCCGTCTTCAATTTTTTCGGATAACGCCAAAGGAATAGAAGCTGCGGAAGTGTTTCCATGACGGGCAATATTAACAATAACTTTCTCATCAGGTAATTCAAGTTTCTTGCCAACACCTTCAATAATGCGGATATTAGCCTGATGAGGTAACAACCAATCAATATCTTCAATCTTTATACCGGCGAGTTTCATAGCTTCTTCCGCACCTTGAGCTAAACTTCCGATAGCATATTTAAATACCTCTTTACCATCCATGGTAATAAAGCCTGTACTCTGAGAAGAAGACACGCCACCGGTTGTTTTTAAACTGTCAAAATGATAAGCATCAGCATAAATTTTGGTAGAAAGAATACCTGAATCGGCAGAGGTTCCTTCTCCTTCAACAGCTTTAAGAACAACAGCTCCGGCCCCATCGCCAAATAAAACACAAGTATTGCGGTCAGTCCAATCCGTAATTTTAGATAAAGTTTCAGCGCCGATAACAACGGCATTTTTAACTTGCCCCAGACGAATCATATTATCAGCCATTGTCAAGGCATAAACAAAACCTGAACAAGCGGCAGAAATATCAAAAGCCGGAGTTCCGACATTAACACCGAGTTTGGCGGCAACTTTCAAAGCAGTTGACGGAGTCGTATTATCAGGTGTAACAGTTGCTAAAACCACCATTTCAATTTCATCAGGGCGAAGACCTGCTTTATCAACAGCCATTTTAGCAGCATGATAAGCCAAATCTGATGTAAATTCGTCTTCAACGATACAACGAGATTTGATACCGGTGCGAGTGGTAATCCATTCGTCATTGGTATCAACCATTTTAGCCATATCATCATTGGTTAAAACTTTTTTAGGAGTGTAGTGGCCATTGCCGATAATTTTAGATCTAATAAACTTCATAGATAATATCCTGTGATAATTCGTCGAGGTCAACTTTTTCAATTTCTTCTTTAATGGTTGCGACAAAGTTTTGACGCACTAACATTGCCGCATTATTTACGGCAACAGAAAATCCGAGAGCATCGGTTCCGCCATGACTTTTAACGGACAAACCGTTAAGTCCGACAAACATAGCTCCGTTATAGAGGCGAGGGTCCATAGTTTTTTTAACTTTAAGACCGACACCAATCATAAAAGGAAGGCCTAATTTTGCCAACCAAGATTTTTTGACGGCATCTTTAAGCATACTGACAACCAGTCTGGCAGTTCCTTCTATTGATTTCAAGGCAATATTTCCGGTAAAACCGTCAGCAACGATAACATCTGCGATTCCTTTAGAAATTTCATGAGGCTCAATATAGCCTTTAAAATCAATATCCATGTGGGAATTCTTAATCATATGAGCAGCTTGCCGGATTTCTTCTTTACCTTTCATCTCCTCAGCACCAATGTTGAGTAATGCAACGCGCGGTTTTTGAATACCAAGAGCGTGCCGAGCTAAAATATCGCCCATTAACGCAAACTCTGTCAAATTAATGGCGTCGCATTCAGTATTAGCACCTAAATCAAGCATAACATATTTGCCATAGCGATGAGGCATAATACTGACGATAGCCGGACGATGAATTTTGGTAATCGTTTTGAGGGACAATTTAGAAATAGCCATCAAAGCGCCGGTATTTCCGGCAGAAACAACGGCTTGAGCTTCTCCTCTGCGTACGGCATCAATAGCCATATACATGCTTGTATTTTTGTTTCTGATAACGTGAGAAGGTTTATCTTCATTATGAACCATCTCGGAAGTGTGCCTGACTTCACAAACATTTTTTAACTGAGGAAATTGATTTAATATTGGCATAACCTTATCAGTATCGCCAAATACTAAAAATTTAATGTCAGGATTCTTTTTGGTCGCAAGCGCCAACCCTTCAATCACGACTCGGGGGGAATTATCTCCCCCCATAGCATCGATTGATATAACTAAGTTACTGGTAGTCAAAGACCTGCTCCGTTCAAATATATCCTAAAAAATAGGAGTTGAAAGAAATAATAACTTATTATTCAGCAGTAGTTTTTTTTAGCAACTACTTCACGACTGTCATATTGACCACAAGACGGGCATACGTTATGAGGTCTTTTCAATTCGCCGCAGTTTGGGCATTCCATATAGGCATTGCTCTTCAAAGCGTCATGAGAACGACGCATATCGCGACGAGACTTAGAAGTTTTCTTTTTAGGTGTAGCCATTTTCGTATTCTCTTTTATAAATGTTAAACTAAAACCAATTATCTGTCGGGTTCTGGTATTAATAGAACATTAAAACCATAAAATCAACAAATAAAAAAACAGTTTGCGAAATTCTGAGAACCTTTTACCCAATATTTTATTATTTTGCAAGGCTTTTTTTATAAAACTTAAACGAAGTTCTTCATTTCTTAAGTTTAGCTAAAACCGCAAAAGGGTTAGCAGCTTTTGTTGTTTCCTCATCAAATTCGGATTTGAACTCAAAAACTTCATTTTTTTGACGGGGAAAATCATCAATAACCAAAGCAATTTGTTCCATGGCAATAGCCGCCAAATCAATTTTTCCGTCCTCAATGATGTCTGTAATCTCATCATCGTAATCAAAATCCAGATTCCGAAACTCGCCGACAGTCATTTGGGTATCGAAGACAACTCTAAAATCCGTATGATAAGGTTTAATAAAGTTTTCAAGAGAAATAACACTTGTCTGTTCTAGCTCGGCATCAGCTTGTCCGCCGACTTCTAATTTATGATTTTTATAGTCGTTTTTAACCTTTATAATCGCAGTAAAACTCTTGACGGAAGGTAACTTGTAAACTTGAGCAATATAAGCTCTTTGCTTTTCATCGGCATTAAGACGATAGCGCCTCTCCACACTGGAAATTTCATCAATATATAAAGGATAAGAAAAAAGATTTTGCATTAAAGCGTTCCTTATGTTATACAAACACTTAAAATATACTAGTGAGAGGATATAACTTCAAGGAAAACGATATGTCAATAAACAAAATATTTTATGTTTGTGGTTTGGTAGCTTTTTTGGTGAGTGGTTGTTCAACCCAAAAAACAAATGAGTGGTTTGTTAGTCATAACGGCAATATGCCGACAGAAGAACGCATAAACCAGATAAAAGTTGGAGATTCGCAAGAAAGTGTGCGTCGGATATTAGGCTCTCCGTCCGTAGTGGTGTCTTTTGATAAAAACACGTGGCTTTATATGTCTTCAGACATTAAAAAAGTAGCTTTTTTTGCTCCGACAGAAGTTGATAGAGATGTCTTGGCAATTCGTTTTAATGATGAAGGTAAAATTACTGAAATTGAGCGTTTAGTAAAAGCAGACGGTAAAGAAGTAAAAATCGTTTCGGACACAACCCCCTCATATGGTCAAAAAATGGGCTTTTTCAGAAAATACTTCGGTGGGGTAGGACAGTATAATCCATTCGGAAATGTTGGAAACCCAAATACATTTTAGGTAATCAAAATAGAGAATAAAAAAAAGCTCCGAGTTATAGGTCGGAGCTTTTTTGTTAAAAATTTCTGGACAGTATTATTTTTTGTGGCTATTCTCGTAAAAAATAATCTTAGTATGTTGAACTATTAAATTTATACCATTATGCACACAGAACAAAAAATTGAAGCTGTCGTCACTCTGGTTAAGGCATTGGGATTCAATGAGGAAGAATTAAAAAAACTTAATCAAGCTCTTTGGGGAGAAAAGGTAGATATCTTGGAATACCTGAAAGAGATTGAAGTGACTTGGAACAAAAAGTATGATTTATTGCTTGAAAGAATAGAAAATCTACAAGCAAAGAACACATCTCCTCCCAAAGGTGTTGCTTCAAATGACACAAAAATTCAGGAAATTTCAAAAGAACCTCTGAAAATATCTGAAGAAAGCGTTGAAGTAGCAACAAATAAGGAAGAGAATGAAAAATCGGATGATAAAACGCAAGTCGGAGAAGCAGAGCCGGTTCCTGTAAAAAGGCGAGGACGACCGCGTAAAAAAGACTGTCCGCCGTTAGAAGGAAAGAAAATTACCTATAACAAAGACGGCACAATCAGAAAACCTTACACGCGTCGAGTAAAACCCAAGAAAGATGAACAAGAAAAAAAGGAGACAAAAGAAGTTTCCTCAGAAACATCTGTAAATGCTTCCGCAAAAGCGGAAAATGTATGGTTTGATTTTTTGTATGAAAATCCCAACAACCCTAAAAGCATGGTTCGTAGCTCAGAATTCCGCAAAGATTGGAAAATTTGCGGACTGGTTATTCCTTATAAAAATAAAAAAGGAGCTTTTTTCGGAATTTCTTTTTATGAAGAGAAGAAAAAACTTCCATTAAGCGAAGCCTTGCGTAAAGCCAGAAGTTTCCCAAAATATCATGGATATACATGGGAGGTGATGGATGAGGTTCAACGGGATTCGATACTTGTTGTTGGTGAAAAATTGCGAGATCAACTGAAGGCATATCACGGAGATGCTTTTCAAGGATGTTATATGCTTTCACCGGCAGTATCTGGAAATCCGTATAACAAAATACGTTATACGATAAATATTGATTATTAAGATGAACAAAAAGAAACCCCGCTCTTAAAAAGAACGGGGCTTTTCTTTACTCTAAATGCATTATTATAAAATATTCAGTGTAAAGATAAAGAGTTGCCAAGGCAACGGTCAACAGCATAATCGGAATAGACCATTTCATAAATCCGATAAAGCTGATGGGGTGTCCTTCACGACTAGCCATGCCTGCAACAATAACGTTTGCCGATGCGCCGATAAGGGTACCGTTTCCGCCAAAGCATGCACCCAAAGAAAGGGCCCACCAAACCGGCATCATCATCTCTCGGCCACCCATGGCTTCTTCCATAGATTTGAGCATAGGAATCATAGTGGCAACAAACGGAATATTATCAATTACGGAAGAAACAATAGCTGAAACCCAAACAATCAGCAAACTTGCTTTTTTGATGCTTCCGTCGGTAACTTCAATAAATTTTTCTCCGAGCATGCCCAAAATACCGGTAACTTCCAAACCATAGACGATTACAAATAATCCGGCAAAGAAGAAAATTGTCGTCCAGTCAACCAAGTCAAAAGCTTTTTCAATACGATTGTCTCTGTCTTCATGAGATAAACCCCAAGTATATAAAAGCATAAGGAGCGCCCCACCGAACATGGCAATCGTTCCATTCGCAATATGCAAATGCTCCGCCATAATAAAGCCGATGATAACCATTCCGAGAACGGCAAGAGATTTAATAAGAAGAACCTTGTCTTGAATAGCGTCTTTTTCATTAAGAGCCATAACAGCCTTTTGACGTTGAGTTGTCGTTACCAAACGGCGTCCCCAGAAGAAATCAAAAATTCCGATAAGGAAAATCATACATAAGGTAACAATCGGTGTAAGTTCAAATAGAAAGTCTGTGAAAGACAAATTCAGAGCCGAACCGATTAAAATATTAGGAGGGTCGCCGATTAAAGTTGCGGTTCCGCCGATATTTGAGGCAAAAATTTCAACCAATAAATACGGATAAGTCGGAATACCAAGCTTTTTAGTAATCTGGAAAGTAACGGGGACAATCAATAAAACTGTTGTTACGTTGTCAAGAAAAGCAGAGAAAACTGCAGTAACAATAGCTAAAACAACCAAAATACCGCGAGGACTGGCTTTAACTTTTTTAGCCCCCCAAATGGCAACATATTGGAAAATACCTGTTTTTTCAGAGATGCCGACAATAGTCATCATTCCGATTAAAAGAGCCAAAGTATTAAAGTCAATACCTTTTAAGGCGGTTGCTTGAGTTAGAATGCCGGCAAAAATCATAATAGAAGCAGCCAACAAGGCCACAACGGCACGATTAATCTTTTCCGTAAATAAGATAGCATATGCCATAATTACAATTGCTGCGGCAACAATTTTTGCGTCCATTCCCCAAACAATCTGAGGAACGCTGGCTAAATCTGCACCATGCATTTGTATAATCCTTATAAAGTTTAAAACTACAAACACATATATACAATCAACAATCCTAAAAATCCATTAATACAGATTAAAAAAAAAGATAAAAAACAATCAAGAAAGGTAACAAAGTTAATCTTTATTCTCATGTCTTATCAAATGCCGAATGGCACCGTAAAGAGTGTTAAGCTCTTGTTCGGTCATCTGATTTCGAGTAAAAATATTGCGTAAATTGATAATCATTTTATCGCGTTTTTCCCCAAGTTTGAAATTCCCGCAATCATCAAGATTACTTTCCAAAAATTCACAAAACTTAAGAACCTTTCCTTTGTCGGCAATAGAGGAGTGATTGATTACAAATTTTTCTTTTTCTGAGTTTATTTGAGTCTTATAAAATTCATAACCGACCAATAAAACGGCTTGTGAAAGGTTGAGAGAACAATGACGTGGGTTAAGTGGAATATTGATAATGGCATCAGCCAAACAAACATCTTCGTTTCGCAAGCCGGTTCTCTCCGGTCCAAAAAGAATACCGCAGTTAATATTGTTTGAAATTTTAGATGCAATTTCAGAAACAGCCGCTTCGGCGGTATAAACTTTTTTTGTTTGGTCTCGATGTCTGGCCGTTGTTGCCAAGAGAAATTCAATATCGGATATTGCATCTTTAATGTTAGTAAAGACTTCAGCTTTTTCAAGAATTTCTTCGGCGTTTGAGGATGCAGAGATAGCTTTATCGGATAAGTGGTTTTCTCTCGGATTAACAAGCCGCATATTGTATAAACCGCAGTTCATCATGGCACGAGCTGCCATTCCGACATTTTCTGCCAGTTGAGGTTCTATAAGAATGATATAGGGTTGATTGACTTGAGGCTGACTTTCCATATTCATTATTTATAAAATCTAGTTTGTAGTTGTTGGTTCGGAAGGTTCTTGCGGCATGGACTGTTGAAGGGTATTGGTAATTTTGGCGTTAAGAAAATCGCGAACTTCGTCAGGTTGCTTTGTGTTTACATTAACGTCTTTGACTTTGATACGCTCGGAAGGGCGCAAGTTTCTGTTAAGACGGCGTAATTTGTTTTTTTCAAGAGTTTTCATGGCATCAACCACCATGTCCAACTCATTTTTCCGATAATTTTCACTAAGATAATTAATGCTCTCGCGCAAGGGTTGCTGAACTTTGAATTTCTCTTCAGCAGTCATTTGCGTAGGTTTTGAATCTTCTAATATAACACCGGAAAGGGCTGCAGCTTCTTCAACGGTTAAAGTTTTTTTGGAAGTTTCATTGGATAAAGAAACTGCGTAAGCAGAGGTGCAAAAAATCCCACCGCATAAAGATAAAAGAAATACTGAAGAATAGAGTTTTTTCATAAAATAATCCTAGTCAGTAGAAAGCAAATCAATACTGTTGAATAATAAGTTTTCAACATCAAGACCGGTTCCGTCTTCAAAAGCATCAAGCATACCGGCAAACATTGTATCCAAAGGGCTACTGCCATGACCAATATCATCATAAGCATTTCTCAATATTTTTCCGTAAGCCTGAGGCATATTCATGATTTTTTCATCATAATCAGCCGGAATTTTATATCCCAAATCTCTAAAATGCTGAGTCATGACAACCATATTGTGGCGATTAACTTCAGGAGCAATCATCTCTTGTCCGTAGGCTGTACCCCAAGTTGTCGCTTCACCGGTATAATCAAGTTTTCCATGTTGAGCACTGCCGCGCCAAGAAGTCGTCCCGCTGTAATCGCGAGCGCGAGCCCACGGGTCAACGGGTAAAATATCGCTGTAATCAGCGGCGCGAGAGCCAGCACTTGGAGCCATGGGGGCGTTAAGACGTTGTGCGGCGGAGGCAACACTTTCAGAGCTGGAGGTTGAGGCACCAGCCGTAACGGCAGTATTCGAGGTTGGTTGAGCCGCCCAAGGGTTGGAAGGCAATTGAGCAAAAGCAGATTCTGCCATCAAAAAGCAACAAGCGCTTGATAACAATGCAAAATACCTCATGACACAACCTCCATGCCTGTTATATCTTTTTTTATTGTACACCATAATAAGGTAAAAATATAGTTACAAAATTATGATATTTTATTTTTCGGAGTGAGGAGCTGATTGTTTTTTCTCCGAATTTTGTTTTTTCAGAGCCGTGATTTCTTTTTGTAGTTGTTCGAGCTTACATTCAATGGGATCCTTATCAGCGGGGCAAACACCGTAAGCCATGAAACCTGAAGGTTCTTTGTGTTTTTCAACATTGTGTGCAGGAACCCCAACAACGGTGTTTCCTGATGCAACATCTTTTAAGACAACGGCATTTGCGCCGACTTTAACGTCATTGCCGATATTGATAGGGCCTAAGATTTGAGCTCCTGCGCCGATAATAACGTTATTCCCGATGGTTGGGTGGCGTTTGGAAGTATTTTTTCCTTTGTTTGAAAAGACGGTGGAGCCTCCGAGAGTAACACCATGGTATAAAGTGACATTATCACCGATTTCGGTTGTTTCACCGATAACAACGCCCATTCCGTGGTCAATAAAAAAACCTTTTCCGATTCGCGCCCCGGGATGAATTTCCACGCCGGTTAAAAAACGAGCGATTTGTGAAAGGATTCTTGCCGTAAGTTTAAAATCTCGTTTCCAAAGAGCGTGAGTGGCCCGATAAGCAATAATAGCCTGAAGTCCGGCAGAGCAGAGGAGTGCCTCTATACGACTTCCCGTTGCGGGGTCTCTTTCGATAACCGCGTCAACGTCCATAAGAATCTTCTTGAATTTTTTGTTCATTTTGTGTTACATTCCTGAAAATTAACAATTTAACAATATTTTAGTTTATATAATAAAAAAAGTTCTAAATTTAGGTTAAGATAATAATATGACAGAAGTTTTATTTAACGGTTATGCCGGACGACTGGAAGGACGCTATCATCAAAGCGATAACCCGTCAGCTCCGATAGCATTGATATTACATCCGCACCCTCAATATGGCGGAACCATGAATAATAAGGTTGTATATACCTTGTTCAGTTGTTTCCAAAACCTTGGTTTTTCGGTTTTGCGTTTTAATTTTAGAAGCGTCGGCCGCTCACAAGGAGAGTTTGAAGACGGTCCCGGAGAGCTTTCAGATGCAACGGTTGCGCTTAATTGGTTGCAATCAGTCAATCCTGAGGCCAGACAATGCTGGATTGCCGGTTATTCGTTTGGTGCATGGATAGGTTTGCAATTATTGATGCGTCGTCCTGATATTAATAATTTTATAGCAGTTTCGCCACCGGCAAATGAGAAAGATTTTTCATTTTTGGCACCATGCCCGACATCCGGACTCATAACACAAGGCTGCGCCGATGAAATTGTTACCCCTTCAAGCGTCAGCACACTGGTAAAAAGACTAAATACACAACGCAATGTGTCGGTTGACTATGCCATGATAGAAGAGGCTGACCATATGTATAATAATCATTTAACGGATTTATACAAGGTTGTCGGACATTATATAATAGATGCCATGAAGAAAAAGACGCCGACAAAGAAACGTCGCGGCCGCCGGAAAAAATCGGAGATAATGGAAGAACAAGATGAAACACTTTTATTATCAAACGAGGCGGAAGGCGATAGCTTGATTGATGATATTGAAGGCGATGGTGAAGAATAAAGAAAGGCTCCTTAATTAAGGAGCTTATACATTAAAGGGACAATAAACGAAGTATGCTATACAATGTTTATTGTCCCTAATTGTTTGTGAGGATGTTGC
>CALXTS010000022.1 GCA_944391465.1 uncultured Alphaproteobacteria bacterium | reverse complement strand
GCAAGGTTTTTCGGAGCATGAGAATTTTTTAGGGTCTGTCGGGCAAGCCGTGCATATCCAACCATCTCCTTTGGGTGCGGTCAGCGTATAACCCATTTCAGCACAGGTTGGAACATTTACACATTCCGCACCTTGTGATATTTGCGGATAGATTAATACCGCCGCTATCAAACTTAGTATCTTTTTCATCTTTCTCTCCTTAAAGCAAGTAAAACAAATAAACATAACTTGATGTGGTCGTATAGCCTGCCTCACAACCAATGACGCAATATTTGCCCGAACACTCTTCTTTCTCACACAATGTCCCTGTAGGACATGTACTCATACTGCATTGATTCAAGCAAACGCAGGCTCCGTTGACCAATTCATATCCAACATTGCAGCTCGATATTCGATAACGATTGTCTTCATCTGAACAACTGGGAACACATTCTTCATAACCGGCGGCATTTTCCGCATTCATGCTCAATAAAGGATAATCAATTTCCGAACAACTGTTGCGCGTGCAATTTAACGTACAAACACCGTTATCCCAACTGTATAATGTATTATCACACTCACATTCCGTATATTTTCCTCCGCACGCCTCTCCTTTTCCGCCTTTGATATGTGATGATGAACTCGGCGTGCATTCATATTTATAGGTCGGATCACAATACCTACAATCCCAACAAACTAAATCTGCTCGCGGCTTGGTTTCCGTACAGTCTTTTTCCGTATCTGCCTCGGTTTGATATTCTTCGTTATAATCTTTACATTCTTTAAGAAGACATTGACCTTCTTTCTCTATATAATCACTTTTACAAACACAACGTCCTTCTTCTTCATTCCATTCGGCGTTTTCTACACATATGCACTTAGAATAACTGTCGCCGCATTTATATTCTTTTCCCTGCTCCGGCTTATTTAAGCCTCCACTACACTTATATTCATAAATACTGCTGTCACAATCTTTACATTCATAACATTGCAAATTGGGCTTTTGGGAAACTATGGTGCATTGTCTCATCTCATCTTCTTTAGATTCAAGGCTATAATCCTCACATGTTTTGGATACGCAATCCCCCGCCGTATTGAGCTTGTAACCTTCCATACACCGGCATTCTTCATAACAGAGTTTTCCGCCTTTATTAAATGCGCCGCTACAGGTTTGGTTGGCTCGCTTCTCAACGCCTTCCGGTTCGCAATCAAATTCTATAGGTTCTCTCCCCCCTACTTGACTACGGAGACCATATGAGCCTTGATATCTCGGTAAAAACTGAACGCCGGCAAAAACATCGGAAAAACTAAATAAGCATCCTGCCGATAAGAAACTCAGATAGATAAGAACACGCTTCTGCATAACCGTCCTCCTCAATAATAAACTGAGGTAACATGTAACAGAAGACTTTCGGTGGCGCCGAAAATAATAGAAAGTCTGGTGTAATATGCGGTTTTAGACTTTGTTTCCGTTACATGTTACTCTTATACTATACCTCATCTCTCGCAAAGAGTCAATCTATAATTTTATTGGGAGGACAAAATGTTTTGCAACTCTTCCTTTTTTTAAATTTCTCTTCACAATTTCAATAAACTCTGTTATGGTGTTTTTCAGTGTCTGCGGCATTGGGGCTGCGGACCTTTAATTGCGATATTAAACTTTTTAAGGAATGAACAATGACTGTTAAAAATTTAAGAAAGGATAATTACCCCGAATGGTATCAAAATATTGTATCTGATGCTGATATGGCTGAAAATTCAGCCAGCCCGGGTTGTATGGTTATCAAACCTTGGGGATATGGTATTTGGGAATGTATCCGAAACGTTTTTGATGAAAAATTTAGAGAAACTAATCACGAAAATTGCTATTTTCCGATGTTCATTCCTCTTTCTTTCTTCCAAAAAGAAGCTGAACATGTTGAGGGATTCGCTAAGGAAATGGCTGTGGTTACTCATTCTCGTCTGACTTCCGTTGACGGGAAATTGGTTCCTTCTTCTCCTCTGGATGAACCCTTAATCGTGCGCCCAACCAGTGAGGCTATTATTGCAGACTCCTTTTCTAAATGGGTGAAATCTTATCGCGATTTGCCTGTCCTCATTAACCAATGGGCAAATGTTGTTCGTTGGGAGATGCGCCCTCGCCTGTTCTTAAGAACCAGAGAATTCTTATGGCAAGAAGGGCATACCGCTCATGCCAGCGCTCAAGAGGCCGAAGCTGAAACTAAACAAATGCTCGAAGTTTATAAAGATGTTTCCGAAAATGCTCTCGCTCTGCCGGTTATTGCCGGCCGTAAGCCTGAACATGAGAAATTCCCCGGCGCCGTTGATACTTATTGTATTGAAGCCATGATGCAGGACGGTAAAGCTCTACAGGCCGGAACTTCTCACTTCCTTGGGCAAAATTTTGCAAAATCTGCCAATATTTCTTTTGTTAATAAAGAAAATCAGCAGGAATTTGCTTATACCACTTCTTGGGGTGTTTCTACTCGCCTTATCGGCGGTATCATTATGACTCATGCCGATGATGAAGGTATGGTCGTTCCACCCAGAATTGCTCCTTACCAAATTATCATTCTGCCTTTGGTTAAAAATTCCGAAGATGCCGAAAAAATCAATGCTTATGTTGACTCTTTGGTTAAAGGTTTGAAAAAACAATTTCCTTTCGGTGAAAAAATCCGTATCAAAGTCGATACTCGTGATCGTAAACCCGCAGATAAATTCTGGGAGTGGACCAAAAAAGGCGCTCCGATTATTTGTGAAATCGGTATGCGCGATGTTGAAAGCCAAAAAGTTATGGTTAAAGAACGCATCAAATTGGGAACTGAAGACGGTAAACAAATTGTTGAGGTCAATAATTTTATCGAAACCATCTCCTCTCGTCTGGAAGGTTTGCAAAAACAAATGTTTGATACAGCCAAAGCCAGATTGGAAAATAATATCCGTACAGATATTAAAACTCCTGAAGAATTCAGAAAATATTTTGCTGAAAGCAATGTTTGGATTGAGGATGAAAAACAAGGTAAAGTTGCTTTTGTACGCGGTAAATGGTGTGGTGATGATGCGACCGAAAGTATCTTAAAAGAAATGAAAATCACTATCCGCTGTATTCCGTTTGACCAATCCCAAACCGAAGGTGTTTGCCTATTAACCGGCAAACCGGCAACTATGGATGTTATTTACGCTCGTTCTTATTAATTTTGAACCTGTTGCTTTACAAAATCCTCAGCTTCTTAAAGTTGAGGATTTTTTGTTTTCATTATGTTTTCTTTAACTGATTTCTTTTATCATAACGGCGTCTTATGAAAGGATTTCTAATATGCGAAAATATATCTTACTCATTTTGGCGGCAATTACAATCGCTCCTACATTTTCAGAAGCTCAAAATAATAGTTTCGACTTATCTAAACTTCAGGCACAAGCCATGAAAATCAGCGATGCCGAATTCAAAAAAATTGATAAAAATAATGACAACAAGATTTCTAAACAAGAATACACTAATCATGTTATGAAAGAGGCCCGCAAAAAAAGTGAAGCAGCCTTCAAAAGCATTGATCAAAATAATGATGATTATATCTCTAAAACCGAATATGAGGATTTTATGAATTTCGCTACCGGAAAAATTCACGACTTCTTTAAACTAATGAAAAAATAAAACCTGAGCTTTTATTGCTCAGGTTTTGATGAAAGAACTCGATAATCCGTTATCTCATCTCCTCTATCTACAAGATAAAGCAAGCTATCGTTCTTATGCAATGCCGGTTTTTTTGCGGCATTGATATATCTGAGGCTTTTATCAGACAAATGATACACATATAATTTGCATTGATTGCTCAATTCTATGCTATCTATCTCCTCTACTCTTACGGGATTGCATGCTTGGTATCTTTCATTTAATGACCTCTTCTGATAATTATTATACACACTCATCAGAAAAATAACCACCGCAAAAATTGCCACCATTCCCAAATAGCTCATTAAAGATTCTTTTTTGTTCTGTTCCATAATCTAATATTTTAATAGTTTTATAATTGTAATTTTCTTTTTTCAAAATACTTTTTTTACTCTCTTTAACAAGCAAAAAACACCTATTTAAACAACTTTTTGTGACATGCGCTTAAACATAAAAAAAACCTCACGGACGGTATGAGGTTTTTTATTTGTTCGCCATTGTTACATTATTACATATAGCATGACGATTTTTGAAAGGTTTGACAGCGGGAATTTACAAGCTGTTTGACAATCTCATTTGAATTATCATGTTCTTTTTCAAATTTTGCTTTATAAACATCAAAGTCTTTATAAAAATCTGATAATTTTCCGCCGGCTTTTATATATCCTCCCATGGCTACTTCGATATAATCTGATGTCCGAGGTTTATCAAAATGTTGTTTATTTGCTCCAAACGCCCGAATAAATAACTCTTTTCTTTTGGCGTTTAGTTTTGCGGTTTCTTCAATATAGGGAACCATCGGCTTGTCTGAAGAGCGAATATCTGTCCCTATTTTTGAAAACAGAGCATTGAAAACAGTCCCTTTGGTGTATAGAGAATTTTCCTTCGGGAGAACAGCTTCTAAAAACTCTGCGTCTGTCATCAATGAATTCGTCATAATAAGTCTCCTTTTTACAAGGTATCTAATACTATATTTATACCATATTTAGCATGCATAAACAACATATTTTTGTAACAAAACTGTAACATTTTAGCTTGACATTTATTTTAACCCCATAATTCACTGATTCCTTCCGCCAGTCTTGTATAAAATGGTATTTTGTACCTCTTTTCCTTATTACTACTTTTAAAATAATATATATCTTCTTCTTTCTTATTTTCTACGCTTTCCGGATTTTTTTCCATCGTTAAAACAGATTTCTTATTATGCGGAACTCTGATAAGGCTAAGATTTTTACAACCTGTAAATATCATCTCTCCGCTACTGCCATATTTTGCCTGAACATATTCAACCGATGATTCACTAAAATCGGCGTATCCTTTGAAATACTTATCAAATGTTACATTTTTGATGGCCTGACAGCCCCAAAAGTTAAATTTGCCGCTTGCGTTTCTTCCGACTTTGATATTATTAACGGCTTTGTCTTCTTGCAAATCAAGGCTCCCGCCAAAATCTTCCGCTATATTAATATTATGCGGAATTGATAAATTTTCTGCTTGTATGGATATTCTTCCTTTGCAATCTTTTCCTATATCTATGTTATATATATTTATTCCCTCTATATCTAATTCTCCTCGGAAAGAATCTCCTATTATTAAATCTCTTCTTCCCCAGTTATTGCTTAATTTTATTTGTGCATAGCAATAATATCCGACACTAAGAGCATGAAAACACGAGTTTTTTATATTCAAAATACCGCTATAAACATCACCTATTATCAAATTAAAACATTTTAGGCTATCAAACATTGATAAATCACAACGGCAATTATCCTCTATTTCTATACTTTGCACGCTGTTTCTTGACATATTGACCGAACCGCTAAAATTATTTCTTATTCTCAGAGCCTCAATAAATTTGTTATCTCTCATATCTATATGCATATCGCAGTTTTCTTCAATTATAAGAGTGTTTATCTCGGCGCGACTGAAATTATAAATGCAACCTTTGGTATACGCCGGAATTTTTAAAGTATGTGCTTTTAACTTGCCAACATAGATTTTTACATTATCTAATGATTGCTTAATTGTATTTTTTAATTGTCTTTCCGATAAGTATTTTTCTGTTCCGTCTTTATATCTTAAAATTGAAAGTTCTAACGTGTCTGCTGTTTCATTGCTGATTGTATATTGATTGGCCATAATAAAACGATATATTTGCGTCTTTTCAAAAGAAGTCAGTTCTTGCCCTTTTCTCTTTTTTATCATGCTTAATTTGTTATTACAGACTTCTAAAAAACAAATCTTTTTCCCGTTAGAATCTTTTAAAAGCATCTGGCAACCCAAACCCTTTATTTTTTCAACTCTATATCCCTGACTTAAGCGGCATATCATTTTATCTTCTTTATATCCAAGCACGTTCTTTATCCTTATTATATTTATTGTATCAAAATCAGGGCTTATTTAATCACTAGCTGACAGATGTCTATATCTTGAGATAAAAATTTTTCAGATGCTTTAAATTTTTATAATATCTCTTTATTTTTATTATTTTTTTTGCTATGGTGCTTGCTTGAATGTTGTAACAACTACATAAGGATACTATGACAACTTTAATTTTATTTGCCGTTATGGCAATTGCCGTTTCTTTTTATTGTTCAGTTATGGAGGCGGCTTTACTTTCAACTGTTCCTAGCTATATTGCTCAATTGGAAGATAAAAATCCTAAACTGTTTAAAAAAATTTCAATCTTAAAAGAAAATATTGACCAACCGTTGGCGGCTATTTTATCTCTTAATACTATTGCTCATACGGTCGGAGCTACAGGTGTTGGTGCTCAGGTGGCGGAAATTTACGGTCAATCTTATATCGGATTGGCCTCCGGTATCATGACTTTTTTAATTTTAACACTATCTGAAATTTTACCTAAATCCGTCGGAGCTAAATATTGGAAACAATTATTGCCTTCTTTGGTTTGGAGTTTGGGTTTTGTTATGTTTTGTATGAAACCTTTGATTTGGATGTGTACTTTAATTACTCGTTGGTTTGAAAATAAATCAGACGTGGTTTCTAATATCAAAGAAGAAATTAAGGCTTTGGCTAAAATGGGTAAGGTTTCAAATGTCATTGATGATAATAAATATCGAGCTATCGTTAATATCGTTAATTTGACAGAAGTTAAAGTCAAAGATATTATGACTCCGAGAACGGTTGTTCACGCTGTACAACCTAAAATGACTATTAAAGAGTTTGATGAATTTGCTAAAACTTCTCCCTTCTCTCGTTTTCCGATTGTTGATGAAAACGAACAGAATTTTTACGGATATATCCACCGCTCCAGCTCTTATAAAGCTGCAGATACCGATTTGGTTGAACAATATGCTTGCCAAATGAGAAGTTTCTCTCCCGAAGCACATTTGGAAGACGTTTTGTCGGCGATGCTTGATGACCATAACCATATGATTTTGGTTGTTGACCAATTCGGTACTTGGGAAGGTATTGTTACGCTTGAAGATATTTTGGAAACCATTCTTGGTAAAGAAATTCTTGATGAAACTGATACCGTCGTTGATATGCGCGTATATGCTAAGCTCAAATGGCAGAAAAAACGCGAACAGAAGGGTATTTCACTTCCGGCGGAATAATCATTCTTTAGCAATTCAAAGCCTCCTCATTAAAGGAGGCTTTTTTGTTACCTTGAATTACTTATTTTGATGATTATCTTTGTTTTGCCTTAATTTTTTAGGAGAAAAAGATGTCAAATCAAATTACAACCAATGATAAAGAATACAATATTCCGGTTCATAATGCTCCTCATGGAGATATGCGCAGCCTATTTTCCCATTTTTGGAATATGGTAGATTTTCCACATCATCATGATATGCATGATATGGAGCCGAAAATTGAAGTTAAAGAAAACAAAAATAATGTTGAAGTTACTGCCGAATTACCAGGGGTTCAAGAGAAAGATATTGATGTTGAAGTTTCTTCTGACGGATATTTAACTATCTCTGGCGAAAAACGCCAAGAAACCGAAGAAACTCATAAAGGCAATTATTTTTCTGAAATATCTTACGGAATGATTAAAAGAACTATTCCTCTTCCGTGGGATCTGCAATTTGAAAAAGCTGATGCGGAATATACTGACGGAATGCTCAAAATATCCATTCCCAAAACTGCCGTTGAGCAACAAAAGAAAAAGAAAATTTCAATAACCGGTAATAAAAATAAAAAAGCATAGCAACTGCAAAAAGCCTCAGAATCTGAGGCTTTTCTTTTATGATTTCAGACGATTTACTTTATTGCGAGATATTTTTAATATGGTATTAAAATCATCATTTTCCTGCATTTTATTTTTACGAACAAAACCGCATTTCTGACAGCGGTGAACAATAATAAACTTTCCGTCTTTTTGCTCAATATCTATGGGTTCCATTAACCCTCCGCATTCAGCGGCTCTGTCTCCGGGGTTTATATCAACATGTTTTGAATATAAGCAATGCGGACAATGGTTGGTGTAGCCGTTTCCGGAAACTTCTGCGCCACAGTGCTCGCAAATAAAATTTTCAATATTGCGATTAAATCTTTTCATTAACCCCATCCTTTAGCTCTCTGAAATAATTGTTTATTGTTGTAACTAAAAAACTTTTGCTTGGCAATTAAAAACTTTAGGAATTTAGGGCTCTTCTTCTACTTAAAACGTAAAATCAAAAAATTTGATAAAAAAACACTTGCAAATTAAAATAAATAAGGGTAATTATAACAAAGCAAATCGGGGCATAGCTCAGCCTGGTAGAGCGCTTGCTTTGGGAGCAAGATGTCACAGGTTCGAATCCTGCTGCCCCGACCAGTTATTTAAGGTCCCGTAGCTCAGCTGGATAGAGCAACAGCCTTCTAAGCTGTGGGTCAGAAGTTCGAATCTTCTCGGGATCGCCAGTTTATAAAAAAAGCAGCCATTTTGGCTGCTTTTTTTATTTTGACAATGCTTTATATTTTTTATGCAATTTTCCAAAAGTAAGTTTTGATAGTATTTTGTATTTTAGTTTTTTCCTTTTTATTTTTTTCATAAAATCTTTTTCCTCTTCTTCTGTATATTGACAATTACTTTCCCATAACCGAGAAGAAAGAAAATTTTTCATCTTCTCTGAATACCAATGAGCATTTTCTCTATTTCTTAAATCAGCATATGTTGGTTGTTTTATTTTAGGAATTGTACCTAATGAAATAAAATGGCTAGAATTTATACAATATGGTAATCCGCAACAACATCCAACGGCTTCTGTCTTTATCGAAGAATTTACATCTTCGTATATATTACAAAGAATTTTTTTATTATAACACTGTCTTAAATCTCCTGTTGCGATATTCAGGGTAAAAGACCATTCTCCTGCATAGCAAAATTCTTTACGTTTTACCATAAAGTTTTTATTAGTTATTTCAAATAATGGAGAATTAAAAATTTTATTATATTTTATATATTCATCTGGTTTTTGTGTCATAATTTTTATTTCATTATGCGTTTCATCTCTTGTTAATGCCAGTTGTGGTGGAGCTCCTATATTTTCAACACATATATTATATATCTCATTTAGATATGGAATATATCCATCATATAAATTTAATTGAACTGTGATTGATGCTCCCGCTTTTCTTATATTTTTTACATTTTCAAAAAAGACATTTAATAAGTTTCTTTTTTTTAGTTCTAAATAATGGAAAGAAAATGCCACATGTAATCGTTCAAGTATATTTTTTGGAAAATCTATTAATTGCTCAAAACGTTTCGTTATCGTTCCATTTGTTGTTACATTAACATAATGACCATTTTCTAATATTTTTTTTATAAAAAAAATTGTTTCATTTGGCATTAGTGTTTCGCCTGCTCCACATATACTAAAATAACAACATCCTCCCCACTTTTCTTTACTAAAAGCTTTTTCCATTAGTTCTTCTGAATAAGGAAAATATGCCTTTTTCATTTTCCGATTACCTTCTTGTATTACATAACAATAATCACATTTCAAATTACATATACTAACAGGTAAAAAACACTCTATAAATTTTTTTATTTTTTCAGACATTTGGCTCGCTCCATATCATTTTTTCAATTTTATTGTTGGTCTTGTAACTAAAATATTGTTTTACGAATTCTTCCAAAACATAATTCATGTCTTTTAGCTGTGTGTTATCTTCTGTTTTATCAATATTTTTTATTGAATCTATTTCTTTGCTTATATCTTCTACTTTTATGCATTTCACATTTTTATAATCTGACAAAGAATGCTTATATACCTCTGAAAGTTTTTTATAACTATTGTCTATCATCAATACTTTCTTATTTAATATGGCTCCGGCTATACACACATGTAAACGGTCTGAAATAACTATATCGACACAATCAATTGATGATAAGAATAAAGAAGATAATATATTTGTAAAACTTTCATCACTACAATTGCCAACTGCGGCTAATGATATATCTAGCGACTTAAAAGCATTATTTATATTTTTTTCTTTGTCCTTTCTCATAAAAAATCCAACTTTATATCCTCTTATATTTTTAATCTTCAGTACAGAGGTTATTGCTTGATATATTTTTATGTATGGAATGTATAAATTTGTTTCTATTCTAAAGATGTCTTTTGCGCTTATTTTATCTTTATTATAGCTGTATTCTTTTTCTTGTTTTTTTATTACCAAAGCCATATCTTCGGCTAATAGTATCTCTGCTTTTGTTTGTTTTGATTGCAAATATTTATAGCTACGTTCTTCTCGGCAAAATACTGTAAAACGTTCATCCAAATTTGATATCAAATCATCACATTCATAAAAACTTGAAGGCAATATTACTATTTTTTTTATTGCCTTGTTTTGAAATATTTTCAAAATATGTGAATAATCCCAGTATGATACAAATACACCACCTCCTCCATAGACAAATGTATTATTTTGTATCGGGCTTTTTTTATCAAAAATCTCAAAATCTAAATGATGCGTCTTAAAAAAATTAAATTCACCTTTGGCTATCAAAAAATCGCCTAAATTTCCGCTATTGGGTAAAAAACTAAACTTTCCTAAAGACAATAATTTCTTTGCTACTTCTTTATTTATCTCTAAATTACAGCCTTCGTATTTATTTTTTATTTGATTATTTGTTTTTTCAAGATTTGCTAATATAGTTTTATACCTTCTGTAATTTTTTATAAATTCAAATGCTTGATTTATTTTCTTTTTTATTTTCATTTCATATCCTTTTAATTTTAAGAATACATACGCCAAAAAAATAAATTTTTATCATTTTACTATACGTTATTTTTAACCACTTTATTCCACAAAAACTTTTTACTACTTTATGAGTGCTACAACGTTCTCTTATTTGATTAATTTGCTCTTCATTACTTATAAATGTTTTTAATATTTCCTTTTTTATTTCCTCTGCCGTATTTTTCTGTTCCTCCGCTCTTAAAACAGATATATTTTTTCCATGCCAACGATATTTTAATAAGACCTCCTGTAGGTTATAAATTGATGTCTGTCGAATGGCTTGACTCCAAAGTGCAAAATCTTCACAATATATGTATCTTTCATCATAATGCCATTTATATTTTTCAATTTCTGATTTTCTGAATATTACTGAAGGGTGTGCCAAGATTGAACCAAATAGTAAATCTAAAACTTTAGGATATTCCGGAAATTTTAACTCTCTATTATCAGGAAAAAATTCTATTGCTGTTCCACATATTCCTACCATGGGATTATTATCCATAAATGCAACTTGTTTTTCTATCCGTGTTGGTAATGAAATGTCATCACTATCCATACGGGCAATATATTCCCCTTTTGCTATTGATAATCCGTTATTTAAGGTTTTTATTAATCCGAGATTTTGAGGATTTGATATATATTGTATTCTTTTATCTTTATATGATTTTATAATCTCTGAGGCATTATTTGTTGAACCATCATCATAAATTAAAAATTCAAAATCCTTAAACGATTGATTAAGAATACTTTCCATTGCGTCTCGTAAATACTTTTCTTCTGTATTATAAACAGGCATTAAAACGGAAACTTTTACCATTTTCATTTCTCCGTTTTTTTTCTTTTGGCTAAAAGGTGGAAATAATTTTTCAATACTTTTTGAAGCCTTAGCTTTTTTAGTTCAAAAAATTCTCCTAAAATTTTTGATACTTCTTCATAATACATTTTTTCTGAAAGTCTTTTTTTATTGATTATGTTTTTTAATATGAATTTTTTTATCTCTTTATTATCTATGTTGCCTATTTTTTGCTTTGCAAAAAAATTCATAATTAATCCGGCTATTGATAATCCGTCTTTTAGCCTTTTATCCTCTTTCTCCGGTGATTGGGTCGTTGAGCTTGAATTATTGATATAATTATATCTTACTCCCTTTACCGAGATAACTTTGTTTGCCCAATATATTGACTGTAAAACAAATAAGTTATCCTCCCAGATTAATCCTTCAGGAAAAAATATATTATTCCCTTGCAACAATCTTTTCCGATAAATCTTATCACACGGACCTCCGTGCTTTAATAGTTTTATCTTTTCCTGAAACTTTATTGCCGTTCTTTCCTCATTGTGTATTATTTTGTTCTGATTTTCAGATACATATCTTGTTTCTCCCATAACAATATCTGCTTTTTCTGATATGCCTTTTTTTAGCAATGTTTCATAAAAATCTTTATCTATTGTATCATCTGCATCAACAAAACCTATCCATTTCCCTTTGGCTTCTTGAAGGGCTCTATTTCTTGCTGCTGACTGCCCTTTGTTTTCTTTTTGGACTATCAGTTTTATCCTTTTGTCCTCTATCTTTTTTATTTCTGATATTGTTTGGTCGGTTGAACCATCATCAACTACTATGACTTCTATATCTCTATAGCTTTGCTGTAAGATTGACTGCAAACATTTTCCGATATGTTTTTCTGCATTATATGACGGAATTATTATGCTGATTAAATTTGACATGCTTGCCCTTTACTTATTTATTCGGGGAGTTGATAAATACCGCGGTACCGGCATCCTTTAGTTTTTAAAATACGCAGATTTCTGGACATTGCTAAAGCTCCCCGAACCCTTATTGTTTTTCTAATTTATAAAATTTTTTCAAATTAATCAACGATAAATTACCACTTCTTTTGTCCACGATATTTTTATTTGATTTTTCAAAATGTTACCTCATTATATCTATTGTTAATTTCACATTTTCCCTATCCTTTTATTCTTGAATTAATACTTTTTTTGCTTTATCCTGTCTTTAATTTTGAAAAGGTACTTATATCCATGCATGTTCTGCTCGTTGAAGATGATGAAAAACTTGGTCGAATTATTTGCCAAGTCCTTAAAAAAGAAAATTTTGATGTCGATTGGGCTCAAGACAGTGATGATGCTTTTGCCTTTGTTGATTATTGCGCTGATAATATTTATGATGTCATTATTCTTGACTGGATGTTGCCCGGAAAATCGGGACCTGAAATTTGTAAAACTTTAAGAGATAATTCAAAATATAACTATCAAGGCGGTATTATCTTTCTTACCGCTCGAGATGCTCTTGAAGACCGAATTACCGGACTTAATGCCGGTGGCGATGATTATCTGGTCAAACCTTTTGAAAATGCTGAACTTGTTGCCAGACTCAATGCTCTTTACAGACGCAAGGGGCGTCCTTATGTCGATAACACCCTCAAATTTAACGATATTGAACTTAACCGAAACGAACAAATTGTTACTTATAAATCTCAGCAAATTCAATTTTCTAAAAGAGAATTCGCTATTTTTGATTTGCTATTAATCAATGCCGGAAGAGTCCTCCCAAGAGACACTATTATTGAACGAATTTGGGGAAATGATTCTGAAGTTACTTCCGCTAATCTTGATTCTTATATTTATCTCTTGCGTAAAAAAATTAAACTTCTTGAACCTGTTCTTTCTATATCTTTGGTTCGAGGAGTTGGCTATAAAATAGAGAAAAAAAATGATAAACAAACTCAGAAATAAATTAGTGATTGGTTATACCATTGCGATTATTGCTATTTTGGCCGCGAGTACTTTTGCCGGATACGCCGCGCTTAGCCGAATCACTTGGAAAATGAATCAAAAATCTTTGTTACAATATCTTAACAATGAGGTTTATGAGTCCCGTGAAATTCTTACAAAATGGCAAGAAGATCATAATGTTCCTCTTCGTGTCAGAACTATTACTGCTCATAAAAAGGCCTTCAATAACGTTGTTTATTGGTATGCTCCCGACGGACGTTTAGTTTTGGCTGAGGAATTGGCTTCCGTTATTTCGCCAAGAATTCGCAAACGTCTTGAAAATTGGAACTTTCCTTCCGGAGAAATTCAAAAACTTGATATTTCTTCCGCAGAAGGAAAACGTCCGTGGCATTTTATGATGGTTTCTGAAGATGTTTTTGATGACAACGGTACCTTTTTAGGGCATGTTATTGTCGGAACAAACATGACTCCTTTTGCCGATTTGGCTAATAAATACTATCTGGTTTCCGCTCTTATTATTGTCGGCGTTTCTTTGCTGGCTTATGTTGTCGGAAGCTATTTTGCTTCAAAAGCCATTACCCCAATCAAAATCTCTATTCAAAAGCAAAAGGAATTTGTTGCAGATGCTTCTCATGAACTACGCACACCATTAAGTGTTCTTCTTTCTTCTATTGATATTATTAAAGATAATCCCGAAGATGAGATGCTTATTAATGATATGAAAGATGAAATTCTGACTATGAAGCATTTAGTCAATGATTTACTGATTCTTGCCCGCTCAGACACTGAAAAAGATGAAATCTTGTTTTCTGATTTTGATATTGCCGATACGGCAAATCGCGTAATTCGCTCTGCTAATACTCTTGCAAAAAATAAAAATATAAAAATTAAAAATCTCTCTGAACCTTGTGTCCCGATGTTCGGTGATGAGCCTAAAATTCGACAACTTCTCAATATCCTGATTGACAACGCTATCAAATACTCTCCAGAAAATACTACGATTGAAGTTTGCATTAAAAATAATGAAAATAATTTAGAAATTAAGGTTAAAGATCAGGGTATCGGTATTGCGCCCGATGATATTAAAAAGATTTTTGAACGCTTTTACCGCGTTGATAAAGCTCGCTCTCGTTCAATCGGTGGTTTTGGTTTGGGGTTGGCTATTGCTAAAATGATTGTTGAACGGCATCATGGCGAAATTAAAGTTTCAAGTGAGCTCGGTGTCGGCTCTACATTTAAAATCTTTCTTCCAATCAAAAATTCTTGAGCAGAACCCAACCTCTCTCCTGCGGATAATGGGAATATTTTTTGAAAAGCCGGCTATTTCTTTCATAATAGCTTCTTCTCATTATCAATGTTTGATTAAAAGATTGTTTGGTCAACTCTTTTATCTCTGAGGGGGTGCTTATCAGTTTTGCTTTCCCTTGCGTATAAAACTGCGCAGAATATGGGCGGCGGTCAATATATATTAATTCTGATTTTCCATCCCAATTTTTTAATATATTTTTTTGGTGTGGAAGACTAAAACTATTTATCCCCGGAAAAATTATTAAAATAAGCAAAATTCCATATATTCCACCAACAGCGCCCCAAATTTTTTTACTTTTTTCCTTTGGCAATCCAAATATCAAATTACTGCCGATTATTGATAAGCCGCCTAACCCAGGAAGAACGTATGCCGGTAAAATATTTTTGGCGAAGGTAAAAAACAGCAATGGGGTAAATGTCCACATTAACAGATATAAATTTTCATTATTCTTCTTATCTGATAATTGCTTTTTGAAATATAAAAACGGCAAAATTACACTCCACGGAAAAAAGCTAATCAAGCCGAAAATCCATATCATCCCTAAAGGACGGGCGTGCCCTGAGCCATATAAATCCCCTTCCCAACCACTGACAATAAAACGTTCAAAATGTTCTCCGACAATAAAATACTTCAAGAACCCCGGAGTTGCTTTTTCTGCCGCAATATACCAAGGTAAACTTAATATCAGCAACAAAAAGCCGCCACTAATCCAGGGAATGTGCTTCCATATATCTTTCCATCGCTTTCCGACCAATGTCCATATAAAAATCGGGAATCCTGTTAAGACCAATACCAACGGACCTTTTGACAATAAACCTAAACTTAATCCCACAAAAAATGTGTATCCCCAGATTTTTTTTGAATTTTCTTCGCTCACGGCTTTCCAAAAAGCAATCATACTTAGGGTTACCGATAAAAACAAAAATTCGTCCGTCATAACCGCTCCGGCTGATACAAAGCCTATTAATGCTGAAATACTTATAACAAAACTTCCGAGAGCTTTCTTCTTGTTTTCTTTAGAATTTGATGAATAAGGCCAGGTGAAGAATAATAATCCGGTTAATATTGATGCTATAAACGGTGCTAAGCGCGCTCCAAATTCGTTTATACCGAATATGGCCATAGTAACGGCGCTTGCCCAGAAGGAGAAAGGCGGCTTGCCCCAGAAAGGAACTCCGTAATCGTACTGAGGCGTCAGCCAGTTGTGTGTTTCCAGTATCTTTCTTGCCATTTCACCATATCGAGCTTCTGTCGTATCCATTAGAGGATAGAGTCCTAAACTGACAAGTCGAACCAGAAGAATCAGCACCAATAAAAATAATATCCCATAAATAATATCGGATTGTTTTTTCATTATTCTCCACCTGATTTGTAAAATTTATCAATTATATATAATGGGCGTTTTTTACTTTCTAAAAATACCCGTGACAGATATTCTCCTAAAATGCCTAAGACAATAAGTTGAATACCTCCTATAAACGTGACGCAAAATATTAGTAATCCGTCATCAGATAATGTCGGCATAACAATTTCTGTTATCCCAAAACAAAATGCAAATAAAACAACCAATATTCCTATATAAGTCGCTATTTTGAGCGGTAATGTACTAAAAGAGGTTATCCCTTCCAAAGCAAAATTCCACAATTTCCAATAATTCCATGTGGTATTACCTGCAAAACGGCCATCTCTTTCATATTCTATTGTCCAGGTTTTGAAGCCTACCCAGGCAAAAAGCCCTTTCATGAATCTGGTTTCTTCTCCGCAACTTTTAAGTGCCTCTATAACTTTGCGGCTCATTAATCTGAAATCTCCGACATTTTCGGGAATATTGATGTAGCTAATTTTGCGGATAAATTTGTAAAACATATCAGCCGTTAATTTTTTTAGAAAGCTCTCACCTTTTCGTGAGGCTCTTTTCATCAATACAACATCATATCCTTCTTGCCATTTACAAATCATTTCCGGTATCAGTTCCGGTTGATCCTGCAAATCTGCATCTATAACTATAACGGCCGCACCTTCTGTTTTATCTATACCTGCCGTCATGGCATGCTCTTTTCCAAAGTTGCGGCTTAAATCAACAATTGCCACTCTGGAATCTTTATTCCGAATCTCTTTCAAAATATCTAATGTTTTATCTTTGCTTCCATCATTAACATATATAACCTCAGAACTGATGCCTAAATTATTTAGAACATCACTCAGACGGCGATGAAATTCTTCTATCACTTTTTCTTCATTATATGCCGGAACCACTACTGATAAATCTACCATCTCAGAACACCATTTTCTTGTTAATGACAAAGCCTATCGGAAGCAATAATGCCGTTGCGATTATTTGCCCTATAAGATAGTGATAGCCATACATTGTTATGCTTTGGACAATCCACGCCGATAAAAACATGCTCAAGCAAGCAACTGTTATAAATTGAGGCAAGGCAACCTTATGTTTTTTTACACTTAAAAATGTATATTTATAATTTAGTGCGTAATTTACCAAAGCTCCGACAAAAGCTCCCAAAAAAGCTGAAATCGAAGCATTTATATCTGCAAAGTTTACCAAAATTATTAAAAATGTATAATGTGCCAATGTTCCACCGGCTCCGACGAGTCCGTACTTAGAAAACTGTTTGATATTCTCTATGTTCAGAACATTTGTTAACATTATCAGACTTTCCTCTCTCTTAAAATCTATGTTTGTCTCTAGCACTCTATTCTGAAAATTATCTGAAAAGAAAATTTTTATACTTATGATATTGCCTCTCCCTTTTGTTTTTGATAAAAATGTTCCGAAAGGCAAAAAAAATGACTCTTAATACCGATATTCTTACTCTTTTGAAAAATGAGGCTGATGAAAACTATCGGCTGTTTTCTGAAAAATTAACTCCCGGAGCAAAAAATATTCTCGGCATCAGGATTCCTCGTCTGCGTAAAATTGCCAAAGATATTGTTAAAAATCATGATTGGCGTTTTTTTCTCAATAATGCTCAAAATTCTTATTTTGAAGAAGATATGCTGTTTGGAATGGTTATCGGCTATGCAAATATGCCTTTAACGGAACGTTTATCTTATTTGCAAAAATTTATCCCCCAAATTAATAACTGGGCTGTATGCGACTGTTGTTGCTCAACTTTTAAATTTGCACAACTCTATCCGAAAGAAATCTGGAATTTTATTTCAACTTACATTAATTCTCCTAATGAATACGAGAATCGTTTTGCTATCGTAATGATGCTTAACTTTTTTATTAATGAAGAATATATCTCTCTTGTTCTTCAATCTTTTGAAAAAGTCAAACATAACGGATATTATGCAAAAATGGCTCTCGCATGGGCTATCTCCGTAGCTATGGTAAAATTTGAAGCGCAAACATTAGCTTTTCTGAAAAATTGTACCCTTAATGATTGGGTTTTTAATAAATCCATACAAAAAATTTGTGAATCTTACAGAATTTCTCCAGAGCTTAAATCCTATCTGAAACGCCTTAAACGAAAATAGATTAAATTTTTTGAGAATCTGTTGACTGTAAAAATTATCGTGTTACAACACTCTCTTAGTTTAATGCTTTGATTTTGATGGAGTTTGTGTGATGTCTGCCTTCCTTAGCCATTTTTCTTTTCATGAGTTCATCAGTTCTTTTATGGTTCTGTTTGCCGTTATTGATATTACAGGCTCTATCCCGGTTATTTTATCGCTAAAGAAAAAAGGCAAAAAAGTTTCTTCCTTTAAGGCCTCATTACTTGCTTTCCTTATATTTATGATTTTCTTTTATGTCGGAGAGGCTTTTTTAAATCTCTTTGGTGTCGATTTGTCTTCTTTTGCCGTTGCCGGTTCTTTGATTATTTTTGTAATTGCCATGGAGATGATTCTTGATATTGAAATTTTTAAGGACAGCCCTGAATCTCCTAAAGACGCTACTTTTGTCCCTATTGTATTTCCTTTGATTGCAGGTGCCGGGGCCTTAACCACAATGCTTTCTATCCGCGCTCAATTTGCCGATATCAATATCTTACTGGCCATTATTTGCAATATGTTCATCGTTTTCTTTGTATTAAAACTTACCAAGAAAATCGACAGATTCCTCGGAGCTGGTATTATTTATATGCTTCAAAAATTCTTTGGGATTATTTTGCTTGCAATCTCGGTCAAGTTATTTACCACAAACCTAACCTTTATGATTGATAATATTAATCATATGTTTAAAGGTTAATGTGTTCGGCAAAACTATAATATGAGCTTTGTCCTATAATTAAATGGTCAAGTAACTTGATATTTATACTTTTGCATGCCTCTCTGACGTTTTTGGTCATTTCAATATCTGCCTGTGAAGGCGTAACGTTTCCTGACGGGTGATTGTGCACCATAATAATTGCTTTGGCTTTAGTATCTAAAATTTCTTTAACAATCTCTCGTGGATGAATTGCCACACAATCAATTGTTCCCTTTTGCATAAGCTCATCTTTTATAACGCATAGTTTGGCGTCTAAAAAAATGATATGAAGTTCTTCAACATCTGAAAAACTCATGGCCGAACGGCAATAATCAATCAAAACATCTGTTCTGTTCAATACCGGACCTTGCGGCTCTTTTAAGGTTTGCCATGATACCCTGACAGTTGCCGCCTTTATTAGTTTTAGCATTGTCAGCGTGTTTTCTTTTACGCCTTCTTCCTCTAAAAGTTCTGCCGTACGAGCATTAATAACGCCGCCGAAGCTGCCAAATCTCTTTATCAATCTCTTGGCCAATGGCTTTACATCTCTTCTTGGAATCGCCATTGTCAAAACCAATTCCAAAAGCTCATAATCCGCCATGTCTTTGCCTTCCCCCAACAAAAACCTTTGTCTTAATCTTTGGCGGTGTCCGAGATAGTCCGGAGCTTTAGTTTCTGATGCCGCGTTCATAAAAGTCCTTTAATTTATAATTATCCGATATTGTAAGGAGGTTTATCCAAACCTTTGGGAGAATACGTAAATACTTCATATCCGTCTTTAGTCACGGCCAACGAATGTTCAAACTGCGCTGAAAGAGATTTATCACGCGTAACTGCCGTCCATCCGTTTTGCAGGATAATTCCGTCCGGGCGTCCAATGTTTATCATTGGCTCAATTGTTATGAACATGCCTTCCTCAAGCAACGCCCCTGTTCCATGCTTGCCGCAATGCATAACATTCGGCGCATCATGGAAAACACGTCCGAGACCATGCCCGCAGAACATATCAACAACAGAGTATCCGTATTTATGCGCGTATTCTTCTATTACGGCTCCGATATCGCCCAAATGTGCTCCCGGGCGAACAACTTCTATGCCGCGCATCATGCATTCATAGGTAACCTCACACAGACGTTTGGCTTTTATCTTGGGTTTTCCGGCATAGTACATGCGGCTGGTATCTCCATACCAACCGTCAACAATTGCCGTCACATCTATATTGAGAATATCTCCATCTGCGAGTTTACGCTCATTATCAGGAATCCCATGGCAAATTACATGGTTAATTGAGATACAGGTGCTTTTGGGGTAACCATGGTATCCTAAACAGGCCGGAATAGCTCCGTGCGCTGTTATGAAATCTCGACATAAATCATCTAGCTCTCCGGTTGTTACTCCAACCTGAACATATGGCGTAATATAATCAAGGCATTCGGCGGCAAGTTTTCCGGCTTTCCTCATGCCTTCATAATCTTCTTTATCGGTATGAATAACAATACCGTCTTTTCTTTTATATGCTGACAATTTGATATCCTCAATTTTAATATAAAATTTTCATTTTCTCTGCAATTGATACACTGTTTTTATCCAGTTTGCAACCATAACAAACAAACTCTAACCCATTTTTTGCCTCATCATAGATTTTGGCGGCAGCTCGGGGATCCAAATTCCATGAAAATTTAGCTTCTATACAGTCGTTCCTCGGGACTATCATAAAAATTAGCGTCCGATGTCCTTGGTTTTTAATTCGCTTTAATTCCTCAAACATTGCCATTTCAAAAAAATTAATTCCCGCCGGAAAAACAGCGTATCCGTTTTGTTTGTTATAGATTGTTTCTAAAAAAACGTAGCATTTTTTGCCGTCTTTTGAACTTAATTCAAAATCTATATGGTGAAGACGGTCTTCCGTATTAAGATAGCGGCAAGAACTGTATTCCGAAAGTTCGGAAATTTTTCCGCTGTTAAATGCCTCCTCAAACAATGTTTGAATTTTTCCCTGATTGACATAAATTAGTGTCCCGTTTTGTTCCAGAAATTCTATTTGATATTTAATTTTTTCTGAATTATCGGTAAGCGTACTCAAACAGACTTTTGCCCCTTTAACGGCAAATTTGGCGACTTCCGAAGATGGGCAAAAAGTCGGCGTAATCGTCCCGTCTTTGAGCTTGACATCAATTATCAGCGAGTTAAAAACATTAGCAATTTCGGCCGAAATTAAATTTTCCTCTATCTGCAAAATTACACCTACCCTTTAAATTTAAATCAATTGTGCTTAAATATTAATCAGATTGTTTTATTTTGCAAGTTTTTAGAGAAAAGACATGATAACAAAAGCTCTTAAAATATTTTACAGTGCCGTTCTTGTTATAATAACTTTGTTTATATGCAGGGAATTAACGCAAGAAGGTTTACAACTTTGGTATAATCAAACACCAAAAACTTCCATTACTCCGCCTAATTATATTTTTCCCGTTGCTTGGGGGATTTTATATATTTTATTGGGCGTTTATTTCTATTTATTACTTGCTTGGCGCAAGCTCAAAGATTCTTGGAAAGCTCATGTTCTGTTTGTTTTTCAGCTTGTTTTGCAGATTGTCTGGTGCTTATTTTTCTTTGCATTGGGAAAGCTCGCCATCGGTTTGATTATTCTTTTAATTGCCGATTTTGCTACTGTTGCTCTCATCCGTGCAACCAAAGACCTTAACCTTAATATTTATTATCTGCTCTGGCCTTACCTCGTTTGGATGCTCTATGCCACACTGATAAATTTAAGTTATGTCTATCAAAACGGTTCTTTAGTTATGTTTTAGTGCATTTTTTTGCTGGACAGTTATGTAACTTTGCTTTATTAATGTGAGGTTAGCAATTTTTAGATTTTTGGGAAGCAAAAATGACTACAACACTAAAGGATATCAGAAATACTTATTTAAATTTCTTTGCAAAAAACGGGCATAAGATTATTCCTTCTTCTTCACTCGTTCCAAATAATGACCCTACCCTCATGTTCACAAACTCGGGTATGGTTCAGTTTAAAAATATCTTAACCGGAAATGAAACCCGCGATTATAAACGAGCGACCTCTTCCCAGAAATCCGTTCGAGCCGGCGGTAAACATAATGACTTGGATAATGTCGGCTATACCGTACGCCACCATACATTCTTTGAAATGCTCGGAAACTTCTCTTTCGGCGACTATTTCAAAGACGAAGCCATTGCTTGGGCTTGGGAACTGGTTACCAAAGAGTTTTGCCTACCTAAAGACAGATTGGCGGTAACCGTTTATCATAACGATGATGAGGCTTATAATATTTGGAAAAAAGTTGCCGGACTTCCTGATGACAGAATCATCAGAATCGCCACCAAAGATAATTTCTGGCAAATGGGTGATACCGGTCCTTGTGGTCCTTGTTCTGAAATCTTTTACGACCACGGTCCCGAAGTTTGGGGTGGTTTACCGGGAACTCCCGAGGAAGACGGAGACCGTTGGATTGAAATTTGGAATTTGGTATTTGACCAATTTGAAGATTTGCCTAACGGCGAAAGAGTTCCTTTAAAACAAAAATGTATTGATACAGGTATGGGTTTGGAAAGAATCTCCGCTATTTTGCAGGGCGTTCATTCTAACTATGAAATTGATTTATTCCAGCATCTGATTAAAGCAATCGCCGATATTGCAAACTCCGATCCAAATGGTCCGTTAAAGGCTTCTCATAATGTTATTGCCGACCATTTGCGTTCAACTTGCTTTTTGATTGCCGATGGTGTTTTACCGTCTAATGAAGGACGTGGTTATGTTTTGCGTCGGATTATGCGTCGTGCAATGCGTCATGCTCATTTGCTCGGGGTTAAAGAGCCTATGATGTATAAACTGCTTCCGGCTTTGCAGAAAGAAATGGGCGAGGCTTATCCGGAACTCTATAAGGCGGAAGACCTTATTCGTGAAACCATTAAACTTGAGGAAGGCCGTTTCATTCGCACCATGGAAAAAGGCTTGCGTTTGCTTGATGATGAAGCCGGACACCTTAAAGAAGGCGATACCCTAAACGGTGAGACCGCTTTCAGATTATATGACACTTACGGTTTTCCGTTGGACTTAACGGAAGATGCTCTGCGCTTAAAAGGTGTTAAAGTAGATGTTGACGGCTTTAATGCCGCAATGGAACGCCAAAAAGCCGAGGCTCGTAAAAATTGGGCCGGCAGCGGAGACAGCGGAACCGAAAAAATCTGGTTCGATTTACAGGAAAAACTTGGAAGTACGGAATTTTTAGGTTACGCCACACTCAAAACAGATTGCCAGATTACCGCTTTGGTAAAAGACGGAAACGAAGTCGATTGTGTTGAGAGCGGCGAGTTCTCTCTGTTGGCAAATCAAACGCCGTTTTATGCCGAAATGGGCGGACAAGTCGGTGATATCGGAATCATTGAAAATGAAAATTGCCAAATTGAGGTCGTTGATACGAAAAAGAAACTTGATGGTTTATATGTTCATATCTGCAAACTCGTAAAAGGAAAAATTGCCAAAGGAGACTTTGCGACTTTCATTGTTAATGAAACGAACCGTAAAGCTATTGAAGGGAATCACACGGTAACACACCTCCTCCACCATGCTTTACAAGAAAAATTCGGAAAAACCGTTACACAAAAAGGTTCTATGGTTGCGGCTGATCGTATGCGTTTTGACATTGCTTATCCCAAACAGATTACCGAAGATGAACTCCGCGATTTAGAAAATACCGTTAACGGATTGATTCGCCAGAATCTTCCCGTTCATACAAACTTAATGAGTCATGATGAAGCGATTAACTCCGGAGCGATGGCTTTGTTTGGTGAAAAATACGGCGATGTCGTTCGTGTTGTTTGTGTCGGCGACGGTGTGTCAACAGAGCTTTGCGGAGGAACGCACGTTAAACATACCGGAGATATCGGTTATTTTAACATTGTTTCTGAATCTGCCGTTGCTGCAGGTGTCAGACGTTTGGAATGCGTCAGCGGTAAAAAAGCAGAAGAATTTGCTCAGCACATTGAGGATAGACTGCATGCCGTCGGAACAGCTTTAAAATCTAGTTTCAATGATATAGAAGCAAGAGTTAATCAATTACTTGAAGAAAAGAAAAAACTCGAAGCTCAAGTTTTTGATCTTAAAAAGAAACTTGTCAGCAATAAAGCTGCTGATAATCAAGATAAGATTGAAACTGTTAACGGTGTTAAATTTGTAGGAAAAGTTTTAGAAAATATTCCGGCAAAAGAACTTAAGGCCTTTATTGATGAAATCAAAGAACAGATAAAATCCGGCGTGGTCGTTTTGTTGGCTAATAATGACGGTAAGGCTTCTGCGGTTATTGGTGTTACCAATGATTTAACGGAAAAATATTCTGCTGTTGAGATGATTAAACAGATTGCTCCTTATGTCGGTGCACAAGGCGGCGGTGGTCGTCCGGATATGGCGCAAACAGGTGGTTCAGATACTTCTCGTATGGAAGAAGCCATTGAAGCCCTTAAAAAAGCCATTTAGCTTTAATTATATGAAAAGCCCTTCATTTAATTTGAAGGGCTTTTTGTTTTATCCATCGCCTAAAAAAGACGTATCATTTTTATAATCAGATTTTATTTTAATTCCGACCTCCGTAATATCTACTTTTCTTGATTTTCAGTTCTTTCTTTTAATGCTTTTTGAAGTTCTTCCGGTGTAAAAGCATACAAAAGATTTTCTTTTGATATTTGGGTATCCCTTATTGAAAAATGTAATTCTTTTCCCATTAAAAACAGATGGGAAATAAAATCATTTACAGTCCATCGGTTCATGTAGCGATAATCACCTGCTTCCATAAGTTCATATTTTCGAACATCGGAAAAATTTAACAACTTTGCGGCCTGTTCTTTGGTTATTTGCAAATCATTACGCGCGTAACGAAACGCATTTCCCAGCTCTTGAAAAATTTTAATTCTGTTTTCTTTTTTGATTTTCATGTTTGTAAGCTCCTCTGTTATGTTAAAACAAAAACCGCCTTGGAGAATCAAGGCGGGGAGCTCAAAAACTGTACAAACACAGTCACGTTTATTCGTCCGGAAAACCGGCTTATTTCACGCACTCCCCATCAGAGGATATTGTTTGTAAGATGTTTTTGAGACACCACTGCCCATCTCTGGGCTGCATTTTTATCCTAAACAACTTTGGTTAATTTGTAATTAAATTCTTATCTGTAATTTTTTACGATTTTGTTTGCCTATTTGCAAAACTATGCTTATCTTTAGGTATATTTAATTTTAAGGATACATAAATGTTTAATTTTGATGTAAATGAACTGCGGGCTATTCAAAAAATAAAAAAACTCCACCAAAAACAACTTGAAGAAATTCATCGCCTGCATGAAAAACATCAGAAAGCTATTCTTGAGCTCAGCCAACGTTTGGGTATTAATTTAGATAAATCTCTCAAACGAGAGTTTTATCGTAAACTTGTACATTTGAGTTCCTTGTGGATTCCTGCCCTGATTTTCTTTGCTCCTCAAATGACTGCTGTTGCTATTTTTTGCATCCTTTTCTTGGGGGATTTACTCCTTGAATACGCAAATTATCGAAAATGGAGATGGGCGAGGAAAACTTTCGGCGTTATCTTTTTTAGAATGTTACGACAAAAGGAGACTAAACGGAATCGCTTCCAACCAAGCGGAAGTCTGTATGTTTTATTGGCTGCTATTTTATGCTCCCTGCTCTTTGCTAAGCCTATTGCGATGATTTCTTTGACGATTATGCTGATTTCTGATACTTTGGCGGCTTTGGTCGGTAAGGCTATGGGAACAAGAAAAATTTATAAAAATAAATCTCTTGAAGGTACTGATGCCTTTTTTATCAGCTCTTTATTTATTACAATGCTTTATACGCCTCTTTATACTTTTAATTATGTCAGTGTTTTAGCCTGTATGGCTGCTGTTTTTGCAGAAGTCTTTGAAGATAAAATAAAAATTGATGATAATATTTCTATTCCGCTTTTTGTTGGAATGGTTCTGACATTTATCGGATAATCTGTTTTGCGAATCGGCATTATAAATGCCGATTTTTTATTCCGGCTAAAAATGCCTTTCTTTTACATTGCTAACCTCTTGAATTTTAAAACGTCTAGTCTTTTTTTTCGAAATTTTGTCATTTTTTACTTGCATTGTTAATCAATCTATGATTTTATAACTTTTACAGAAAAAAATTAGTTATATACAATTGTTAAACAACAGGCGGTTTCCGCCATAAAATTAAATCATTATGAACAAAACAGTAAAAATGTCTGTTCAGGCAATCCAAGATTTCCTGAATTTGTGTGAATTGGGAGTTGAGTTTAGTGCTCTTTCGGGTGAGCAACAGCATATTGTTGAAAAATTCGTGGCTTACTGCAAGCCGCGAGGCATTACAATAAAGTCAGTTCCCGCTCCTTGCCGTGTGGCAGTCTTTGCCTCAACGGTCAAAGGGAAAACAAACCACATTGCCTGCAACGCCATATTGAACGGCGTAAGGGGTTGGGTAATCAACCTTGACTCCGACCGGCAGAGCAAGAAGCACAAAACATTGAAGTTCTACTCTGTCTCAGAGGCTTCTTGCAGTCCTGAGACTGAAAAATACAATGCAAAGGTTACCAAGCCGCTCAAAGAGCATGCGGCATCGGTAACATTGTAAACACCCCAATCTTTATTCTCAAGAAGTCGATGTGATATCACCTTCTCGGGAATTAACCTTAAAAAAACACATAAAAAAACCTCGTTTCAAAAACGAGGTTTTTCTTTTTATATATAAAGTATCAATCTATACAACTCGTTGATAAAAAGAAATCTTTTGACAATTAGACAAATTTGTGTTTTTTAAAGGACGATATTTTATTAGTATTAACTTAAAAAAACTTAACTATGGGACGAATTAATCCAAAGTATCTTGAATTGGCTCGTTTCAAATCCGAACTGAAGAAGTTTACTTCGGCTTCCGGTTTTAACTTTGCTAAGAAAGATGCTAAGTTTGATGCCCGAATCCTAAAACTCTCAAAGAGTTGGATGGGCTTTGAGGCCGGTGTTGCATATCCGGTTGTGGTCATTCCCGCTACGCGCAAAAAATCAACCGTTTATTTGGTTTATTCGCTCGTCAGCGGTACGTTCTCTCCTTTTACCTCTTTAGACACTAAGGCAATGTCTGATACGGTAACTGAGTTTGAATGGGAAAATATCCGTTACGGAGTCAAAACCGAGATTGGAGATTTTATCGGCTATGCCCCCATTGTATGATCTATTATTTCTATAGAAAGCGCTCCTTTTGCCTTGCGGAGCGCTTTTGTTTTATCTTCCGGTTGAACCAAAACCTTTTGCTCCGCGCTCAGTCGTTTCTTTTTCAAATTCCTCATTGCTTAACTCCTCAAACTCCGCATAATATGGAAACGGAAGTTCTACTTGCGCTATCTTATCCCCCGGATTGATTACATATGTGCATCCGCTTTCTACAGAATTGGTGTTTAATAACCCTATTATCCATTCTCCGCGATAATCCGTATCTATTATACCGGCAATTGTTATTACTCCATGTTTGATTGCCAATCCGCTACGAGAATTAACGCGAAACCATATCGGGCTCTCCGGTGCTGTTTTTATTGCCGTTGGTACGCCGACATGGCACCCCGGTTTTAATTCCAAAGGTTCGTGTATGGCAGCGCAGATATCAAAGCACGCCGCGCCGCTGCTGCCATATGTCAGATTTGATGAATTTTCTACATAGTGTGGTAATTTTGTGTATTTTATTTTTGTGGGAATTTTTTGAATACTCATCTCTCAATCTTTCAAAACAAAAAACCTCTTAACACGTTTTGTTTTCGTGTTAAGAGGTTTGATTAAGGAAATTAAACTGCAACAGCTCCGACCAACTTGCCGTGGCTTTGGTAGCCGACAAGTTCAAAATCTTCATATTTGAAGTCATCTATGTTTTTGACTTCCGGATTGATTTTCATTTGCGGTAGCGGATAAGGCGTGCGGCTCAACTGCTCTTTTACCTGCTCAAAATGATTGTGGTAAATGTGAGCATCGCCCAATGTGTGCACAAATTCTCCAGGTTGTAAACCGGTTACCTGCGCTATCATCATTGTCAGTAGCGCATAAGATGCGATGTTAAACGGAACACCCAAAAACATGTCACAGCTTCTTTGATAAAGCATACAAGACAATTTTTCGTTAGCGACATAAAACTGGAAAAAACAATGACACGGCGGTAACGCCATTTGATCTATTTGGCAAGGATTCCATGCACTTACAATCATTCGTCTATCATTGGGATTGGTTTTGATTCGATTTATAACGTCGGCGATTTGATCTATACCGGCACCGTTGAAATTACGCCACTGAGCTCCGTAAACCGGACCTAAATCTCCGTTCTCATCAGCCCATTCATTCCAAATCTTTACATTATTATCCGTCAGATATTTGATATTGGTGTTTCCTGAAAGTAACCATATCAACTCATGGATAATTCCTTTTAAAAAGACTTTCTTAGTCGTTACCAGCGGAAAACCTTTGCTTAAATCAAAATGCATCTGACGCCCAAAAACAGACCGCGTATCTATTCCGGTGCGGTTTGGCTTATCAACGCCGTTTTCCATAATATCGCGAAGAATGTCTAAATACTGTTTCATAAACTTTTCCTCCATCTTTAAGAATTAATAATACTGTTAATTATATGTTTTAAAACAGTTTGCTCCACAAACTCTCCTCGGCGGACGTATATTTGTGTGGTTACGTTATCTTCTTCATACTCTACACCAAAAGCGATGTATTTTTTGTGTAAAACTTCTATACATGGGGTTATATTCGCCGGTTCTCCTTCCAGCGGTTTCATCTCTCCGTGATAAACGCAATCAACCACAATATCCGGCATTAGTGCCGCTCCGCCTTCCATAAATTCTTTATAAACCCCGGCTCCGCCGCTGATGTATAAATCTTCTTCAAAATCCTTAAAATACTTTAGCTCACTAATAACTTTATGTTGTTCCGGATTGCGAACCTCATATTCTGTATTACTTGTCAAGACATAAATCTTTTCTTTATTAAATTTTGGCGGCAAAGTCTCATATGTCGGACGACCGGCGACAATATTCTTTCCACCCACTATTCTGCCAAACTTCTTAAAATCTGACGGGACGCTCCACGGGATATCTTTTCCTATCCCGATAATGTTGTCTCCTTCATGTCGGCACCAAACCGCTACTTTTGTCATTTAACTTCTCCTCTTCCCGTACTCTAAACCAAGAATCCGCAAATTACAACAAACCTCTCACTAATCCCCAATCTTTTACTTTATCTCATGATGTAATGCGAATCTTAACTATTGAAATTTTAACTTTTAATACTTATAATAAGTATTTGTCAGAGTTATCTGACTATGACACTAGAGGCACTATAAAATAGGTTGTCTGGACCCGGGGGCAGTACCCGGCACCTCCACCAATAAGTCTGTTAAGACTGTATAAGGCATAATTTACGATTTTATTTCTTATATTTATGGGGGTGAAACAGGATTGACAGGTTTCAGTAAAAATAGATCGCTGTGTTCGGTGAGATACCACCGTTATCGGTTCAAATTAAAATGAATGCTAACGATAATAACGTAGCTCCTGTTGCAATGGCTGCTTAGTTGTAGTCGCAACAACTTAAATCCTTACAGACATGGAGTTCTGTAAGTGGGGTCTGAGCCACCTATCAACAGAACGGCTCGCTTGTTTTATAAATCGGGATGAATATTATGGAAAATATGGAAATTAATTATGATAAGCTCGTCGAAAAAGCTCTCAAACATGTTGTGATTGAGGCTTTAAAAATTGCCGCAGATGAAGGTCTTCCCGGAGAACACCATTTCTATATTACTTTTAAAACAACTCATCCCGGGGTTCGTTTATCCGCTCATTTGCTTAATCAATACCCTGAAGAAATGACTATTGTTATGCAACACCAGTTTGCAAATCTTATGGTTGGTGAAACTTATTTTGAAGTGGATTTGAGTTTTGGCGGAATTCCGCAAACTTTACGCGTCCCTTATGATGCTATCTCATACTTTGCCGACCCCTATGCAAAATTCGGATTGAGCTTTAACAGTGCAAATGAACTTGATTCCATTGCTCTTGATGGTAACGATTTATCCGAAGAAGAGCCTGAAGTCAAAAAAGTTTCCGGTTCGGCTGAGGTTATATCTATTGACGAGTTACGTAAAAAAAGAAATGCGTAAACTTTCCGTTGTCATAGCTAATCGGCACTCTACAAGTATTTCTCTTGAAGAAGAATTTCTTTCAGAGCTTAAAGAAATTGCCAATTTGCAAAATATCAGCCTCAATCAACTGATTACTCAAATTGATGCAGAGCGCAAACATGAAAATTTATCCAGCGCTATCAGAGTTTATATCTTAAATTATCTCAAAAAAAAGCAACGATATTAGAAGTCAAGCATAAAAATCACGCAGGCGAGCATTTAATATCGAAATCATTTTATGCACA
>CALXTS010000021.1 GCA_944391465.1 uncultured Alphaproteobacteria bacterium | reverse complement strand
ATGACCGCGGTCGTATCGCCGCAGGTAATATTACTATCCTCTAATCCCCGTTGTTTTATATATAAAAGGTTCGCTCCTAGCGAACCTTTTTTATTAATGCCTTGTTGAAAAAACGAACGTACTCGGGGATATGTTGTGTATTTTTAAATAAAATATGTAAAAATAAATTTAAAATGAAAATAAATCTTGACAAGTTATATAAAAAAGCGTATCTAGAGCACAGATTTATCGCGGGGTGGAGCAGCCCGGTAGCTCGTCAGGCTCATAACCTGAAGGTCGGAGGTTCAAATCCTCCCCCCGCAACCAATATGAAAACCAGTCCTTGTGACTGGTTTTTTTATGTATGCTTTTAAAACTAAGCAAAAGAGTTTATTCGTTAACTATAAATCTGGAGAGAACAATCGTAGGTGATTGTCGAAGGAATAAATGAGTAAAGCATTTGCTGACGAATTCTTTACGCAATAAAAATAGAAAAACGGCCTTGAAGGCTGTTTTTTGTTTTTGAAGAAAAATTCATGATATCTATCTTCTTTTGTCAAGACCATATTAAATCGTATTGACAAACCAAATATTTGAGGTAATATCCTTTATCTATAATAGCTATGGCAGTCAATTCGGGGAGCTTTAGTTATGTTCAGAAATCTTTGTATTTTAAAACCTAAAGGATATTCGTACCGCAATATTTATCAACTCCCCGATTGATGCTTTTATAAAGTGTTCAAAGAAACATTGTGGTAGTTTGTGTTTGAGCATGAAATTTTGAGATATGGTAGGAAAGAATATTAATGACTGAAATTTCTATTATTGTTCCTTGTTATAATCAAGGAAAATATATTTCAGAATGTTTGGATTCAATTTTAGCGCAGACTTTTATTGATTATGAAGTGATTATCGTTAATGACGGTTCAACAGATGAAACTTTAAATGTTGTTTGTTCCTATATTGATAAATATCATAATTTTAGGCTTATAAATCAAAAAAATCAGGGTGTTGTGGCGGCAAGAAATTATGGGATTTCTCTTGCGTCGGGAAAATATATTTATCCGTTAGATGCTGATGATAGGATAGCTTCGGATTGTTTACAGGTTTTATATGATGCCATTTCAAGTAATAAAGGCGATATCATAACTTCCAGAGTAGCCAAATTCGGAGATGAAAGTGGTGAGATGCTTTTTTATCCTCCTAATCGTTGGTATTTATCTTTATGTAACTGTCTTGTAAATTCGGCTTTATTTAGAAAATCTGACTTTGAAAAAGTTGGAGGGTATGATGGTGCTTTTTCCTTAGGGATTGAGGATTATGATTTGTGGTTGAATATGGTACTGAGGCACAGTTTCAAAATATATCGGGTTCAGAAAATATTGTTTTTTTATAGAATAAAAAATTTATTGGAATCTAGAAACAAACGACAAATGAATCAATATGCTTTTGAGTTAAAAATGCAGTTATTGAAAAAATATCCTCAAATGCGTTTTTATAAATTTTTTATGAAGATGTTGAGGCTTTTTTATAATTATGACTTAAAAGATAATCAATGCAGAATAAAAATTTTTGGCATTACTTTTTATGAGAGATGTGTGGGTAATAATGGCTAGAATTATTAAACTTTTCTCATGTATTCCAATATTAAAAGTGGAAGAGAATGAAAGAAAATCTACATATTTTTTATTTGGTTTTATTCCGCTATTTGTGAGCAAGCAGTGTAAATTTAACGGATATGATAATTTGTGGACTAGAAAAATTTATAAGTCTTGTCCTCAGGTTGGAGAACGTTTGTGGTGCGGGGCTAAAACGTTACTCTCATCTAATACTTTTTTAGGAGAGCATTGCTGTTTTAACGGGTGTGAGATACATGGTTCCGGAAAGGTAACTATAGGTAATTATTTTCATAGTGGCGTAGAGTTGCTGATTATTGCTCAAAATCATAATTATGATAATGGAGAGCACATTCCTTATTCTCCGGATGATTATGAATATAGAGATATTACGATAGGTGATTGTGTTTGGATTGGGAGCAGAGTTACAATTCTTCCGGGAACAAAAATCGGAGAGGGTGCGATTATTCAAGCAGGGGCGGTTTTTCATGGAGAAATTCCGCCGTTAGCTATTGCAGGGGGAAATCCTGCAAAAGTATTCAAGTATCGTGATAGGGTGCATTTTGAAAAATTAAAAAATGCAAAAAAATTTAATTAGTGTCGTGTCGATATGAAAATATTTAGTTTGAAAAAAGAATTGTTGAAAACGAAGATTATAATTTTTGGCGTGAAATTTTCGCTAAAGCGGAATTATGAAAAAATTGTTGCTCAAAATTATAAGAAAAAACTTGCGGCTTTGCAGAAAGTTTGGGGACAAAGAAAGATTAAAGTTGGTTTTTTGGTTAGTGAACCGGCAAAGTGGCAGTATCAGTCTCTTTATGAAGAGTTTGATAAGAGTGATTATTTTGAGCCGGTTGTTTTAATAACTCAACTGAGTTTAGCGCATCAGGGAGAAAAGCATTTTTATAAGACAATAGATGATTGTTATGACTTCTTCAAGGGTAAGGGATTGAATGTGACGTATGCTTATGACAAGCGTAGAAAAGCATATATGTCTGTCTCTGATTTTGGGGTTGATATTCTTTTTTATCAGCAACCATGGGAGCTAGATGATTCCCAGCATCCGATAATAGCTTCAAAATCTGTTTTAACTTGTTATGTTCCATATGGGTTGCATTTGGTTGAATACAACGGAAGCTATGTGCGTGATTTTCATCAGTTGTTGTGGTTGATGTTTGTTGAAAATGATAGTCTGATTCAACGTTTTTCTGCATTGATACAAAATAAAGTATCAAATTGTGTTGTTGTTGGTTATCCGAAATTGGATGCTTATTTTTTACCAAATATTTCTATTTTTGATACTAATGCAAAGCCGATTGTAATTTATGCACCACATCATTCATTTGAGAAAAGTGGTTTAAATTGTGCGACTTTTCAAGAAAATGGTATGGATATTTTGGCTTTGGCGGAGAAATATCAAGATAAGGTCAGTTGGATATTCAAACCGCATCCAAGGTTTAAAACAGCAGTTATCAGTAATAATGTTATGTCAGAAACTGAAATTGATTCTTATTATCGCCGGTGGGAAAAACTTGGTGAGATTTATGATGGTGGCGATTATATTGATTTATTTAAACAGTCGGCTGCCATGATTACAGATTGCATTTCTTTTTTGGGAGAATATCTTCCAAGTGGAAATCCTTTATTTCATTTATTGGCAAAGAATCGTCCTTTTAATAACTTCGCAAAAACGTTTATAGATGCGTATTATAAAATTGAAAATGTAAAGCAACTTCATGATGTTATAGTGCGAGTGGTTATAAAAAAACATGATGAAAAGAAAGCAGAACGCTTAGCTAATATTCCTTTGTTGTTTGATAAAAATGAAAAAGCATCTACTAAAATTGTTGCCAAATTAAAAAATAGTTTGGGAGGTTTATAATGCAAGTTGTAATTTTGGCTGCTGGTATGGGAAAACGCTTGAAACAGAAAACTCAAGAGCATACAAAATCAATGGTTCCAATACTAGGAAAAACGTTTTTAGAGCATTCGTTGGATAAATTAACAAAGTTTGATATTTCACGTATTATAATTGTCATTGGCTATTGTGGGGAGGAAATTAAAAGAGTTATTGGAGATTCATATAATAATGTTCCTGTGTTTTATATTGAAAATAAAATTTATAAATCCACAAATAATATTTATTCTCTTTCATTAGCTAAAAATTATTTGTGTGCTGAAGATACTTTGCTTTTGGAAAGCGATTTAATTTATGATGTAGAAATTATTCAGAAACTTTTACAAAATCCTTACCCTAATTTGGCTGTTGTTGATAAATACCAATCTTATATGGATGGAACGGTTGTTAAAATTAATCAAAACGATGAAATTATGGAATTTGTTCCTAAAGAACATTTTGATTATAAGGAGGTAGAAAATTATTATAAGACAGTTAACATTTATAAATTTTCGCAATCATTTCTGAAAAATCAGTATTTGCCGTTTTTAGAGGTTTATTGTAAGACAATTGGTTACAATTCTTATTATGAACAGGTTTTGAAAGTGTTGTTATCATTAGAAAAAAAAGATCTGAAAGTTTTACGTTTAGAGCATGAAAAATGGTATGAAGTTGATGATTTACAAGATTTTGATATTGCAGAATGTTTGTTTTGTAGTAATGAAGATAGAATGTTAAGATATGAAAAAAGGTATGGAGGTTATTGGAGATTTGCAGATTTAAAAGATTTTTGTTATTTGGTAAATCCCTATTTTCCTTCTCAACAGATGATTGAAGAAATAAAAAATAAGTTTGAAAATTTATTGATGAATTATCCTTCAGGACAAAAGATACAGCAAAATTTAATGGTAAATATTTTTAATCTTGATGAGGATATGATTGCTGTGGGAAATGGGGCTGCAGAACTTATTAGTTGTTTGCTTTCAGAGATTAATGGTCGTATTGGAATTATTCTTCCAACATTTCAGGAGTATCCTATGCGCGTCACAAAGACATCGGAAGTGCATTATTTTTTACCTAAAAATTCGGATTTTAGTTATTCTGTAGATGATTTAAAAATATTTGCTCAAGAAATTGATACGTTGATTTTAATAAATCCGGATAATCCTAGTGGTAATTTTATTGAAAAAAATGATTTTCTGGAGTTGGTTAAATTTTACAAAGAACATGGCAAAAAAATTATTTTAGATGAAAGTTTTGTGGATTTCTCTGAAAATCTTGATGATAACAGCTTTTTGCAGAAAGATATTTTAAAGGAGTTTCCTAATTTGATTGTGATAAAATCTATTAGTAAATCGTATGGAGTTCCGGGACTTCGTTTGGGGCTTGTTGCTTCTTCGGATATGTTACTTGTAAGGAAATGTAGGGAAAATTTACCAATATGGAATATTAACTCATTTGCTGAATTTTTTCTGCAAATATTGAATAAATACAAGGATGCTTATCGTCAGGCATGTCGTAAAATTGCAGATAATAGGAAAATATTTTTTAATCAATTGGCAAAAATTCCTTTTTTACGACCAATACCATCTCAAGCGAATTATATTTTATGTGAGGTATTATCTCCGTATAGGGCTGACAAAATTTGTATGGAACTACTTAAATCGAACATTTTTGTTAAAAATTGTCAAAATAAAATGGGATTTGATGGGAGCCAATATATACGTTTGGCTGTAAAATCTCAAGAAGAGAATGATTTTCTTATTTGCGCATTGGAGATGTTATGATTACTTATATTTCAGATAAAGATATTGATGCTTTGAACATATCTCCCTTACAATCTATAGCCTGGGTTAGGGAGGCGTTTGCTTTGAAATCTTCTTCATTATTGCCTCATAAGATTAGTATCTCTTATGAGGATAATAAATTTTTTAATACAATGCCTGTAGTGATTCCATCATTAAATGCTATGGGGGTTAAAATTGTTAATCGCTATCCGAAAAGAATTCCTACCATTGATGGACAAATTTTGTTTTATAACTATAAAACCGGGAATCTTTCTCATGTTTTGGATGCAGCGTGGATTACTAATGTCAGGACTGGGGCTGTATGCGCTACTGCTGTTAAGACTTTGGCAGTTGAAAATTTTTCAACCATTGCAATAATGGGGTTAGGTTGTACAGCCAAAAGCTCTATAACGTGTATCTTAGAGGATAATAAAGACCGACATTTATATATAAAGTTATTGCAGTATAAAAATCAGGCTGAAAATTTTATTAGCTATTTTGCATCATATAACAATGTTTCTTTTGAAATTTGTCAAGATATGAAAAATTTTATTGATGGTTCGGATGTTGTAATATCTTGTATTACAAATGCTTATGGATTGTTGGCGGAGCCAGAATGGTTTAAGCCAGGTTGTTTACTGGTTCCTGTTCATACAAAAGGTTTTCAAAATTGTGATTTGGTTTTTGATAAAATTTTTGCAGATGATACATCTCATGTTTCTAATTTTAAATATTTTAACCAATATAGAAATTTTGGAGAGTTAGGTGATGTTCTGCAAGGAAAAATATTGGGTCGGAAAAACAACGAAGAAAGGATTATCAGCTATAATATAGGTATTGCTTTGCATGATGTTGTATTTAGTCATCATATTATTCGTCTTTGCAAAGAATTGGAAAATTTTATCTGACGTTTATTCATAGTTACTGATTTTGAGATTTAAGTTAAATTCTTTTATAAATATATTGAATCTTATTTGTTTTTTTTGAACATTGCTTTATTATTATTTTATTATTTGAGGAGGAGATGATGTTAAAGGCTTTTTTTATTTTGCCGTTTAATGTGTTAATCACAGTTCCGACTATTATTCTATTTTTTTGCGGTTTTAAAATTATTGATTTTTCATTTTCGTTTCCTTTTGTTTTAATGCTTTTTTGTTCTATCTTCGGTTTTGTTTTGATGGTTTGGACAATATCTTTGTTTGTTTCTGTCGGTAAAGGCTCTCTTGCTCCGTGGAATCCTATTGATAAATTAATTATTAGCGGTCCATATGCATATGTGCGGAATCCAATGCTCTTGGGTGTGTTCTTTTTGTTGGTCGGAGAAGCTGTGTTGTTTCAGAGTGTTGCTTTATGGTGGTATTTGGCTATTTTTATCTTTATAAACGCTGTTTATTTTCCGTTATTTGAAGAAAAAGATTTGCTTAAACGATATGGAGAGGAATATACTCTTTATAAAAATAATGTGCCGAGGTTTATTCCTCGGATAACACCTTATAAAAGAGAAAAATAATTATTTATTTTATGGGAAGAAAAAATGAAAAGAGGTTTAATTCTAGAAGGCGGAGCAAAAAGAGGAATTTATACGGCCGGTGTTTTAGATGTTTTGTTAGAAAACGGGCTGATGGCTGATGGCGTTATCGGGGTTTCTGCCGGAGCGATACATGGCTGTTCTTATGTGGCTAAACAATATGAGAGAAGTATTCGCTATAATATGAATTACGGCAATGATTATCGGTTTATGAGTTTGCGGTCTTGGTGGAAAACCGGTAATGTTGTCGATGTGGACTTTTGTTATCATGAACTTCCTGAAAAGTTAGATCCGTTTGATAATGAGGCATTTAAACATTCTGATGCAAAATTTTATGTTGTTTGCTCTAACGTTGAGACCGGAGAACCGGAATATATTTATTGCAAAGATTTGATTAAAGATATTGATTATTTGAGAGCCTCGGCTTCTTTACCGTTTTTTTCTAAAATTGTTGAGATTGGCGGTAAAAAATTGTTAGACGGCGGTATTACAGACAGTATTCCTTTGAAGGCTTTTGAAAACATGGGATTTGAGCAAAATATCGTGATTGAAACTCGTCCCGAAGGTTATAGAAAGAGGCCGGCTCATAATGGTTTGTTGGCACAAATGGTTTATCATAAATATCCGGCGTTTGTTAAGGCATTGAAGAGAAGGCATATTATGTATAATCAGGAGCTTGATTATATAAAAAGTGCCGAAGCTGAAAAAAGAATTTTAGTTTTGCGTCCGAGCCGAAAAATTAAAATCGGAAAAATGGAGCAAAATTTGGAGATTGTTAAACAGATGTATAATCTTGGTCGGCAAGATGCTTTAGCCAAGTTGGAGGAAATTAAGGCTTTTTGGCGTTAGTGTTTTTTTGATTTCAGATATTTATGAATTGTTTGATTGATTAATCTTCCTTCTTTGCGATCCATGGCATAAAGCGGAATCGAAAAAGCCGTGAAGTCTGTGTTTTTGATGGCTTTTTGAATTAAGTTTAATTTATAAGTTTTGAAATTGCGGACATTGAAGACAATAATCTCTTTTTTCCAAAAGCCGGCCTTAATCGTGCGCGTGCCAACACTAATAATATCTCTCCAGTAAAGAGGCGGACAGCGGTCTATGGTAATGGATTGTGAAGTTATAACAGCTAAGGGTTTATGCACAATCAGCACAATCAGAATACTCAGGACTGAGAGTACTGTTGTAAATATCGCAAAATGGTAAATAAGCGGATATTCCGGAAAAATGCTGATGGTGAATAGCAATGCCAGAATTAGTAATGCGAGGTTAAACAAAAGGTATAAGATTAACTTCTTGCGGCTGTAGTAAAATCTAAATTCTTTTGGCGCCGTTTTTTTCATCGCAGCCTCCCTATTTATCCGCATACTACAATATTTATTATATATGAAAAATAAGGTTGGAGCAATCTTTTTAATTTCTTTAATTTTAAAATGATTATTTTTCAGTGTGTTATATCTTGTTTGGTGTTTTTTTTATAAAAAAATACAAAATGCTGCATTTTTTTATTGAGTATTTAAAATATTGTGCTATTTTGCATTGCGTTATCGGATTGTAGTTCAGCCTGGTAGAACGCTTCGTTCGGGACGAAGAGGTCGCTGGTTCGAGTCCAGTCAATCCGACCAAATTGTGCCACCCCTAAAAGGGTGGTTTTTTTATGCTTAAACTTCTAAAATGTAGTCTAAAGTTAATAAATGGACAAAAGGTGTTTTAGTGCGATTCGTTTTCGGTTGTTTTGATGGTTAAAAAAAATATTTAAATAAAATGAATCCTTTAAAAAATTAAGGCTGATGCTGTTTTGGACATAAAATCATAAAAATTTTGTCATATCTGCTCAAAATATGCTTGAATATTAATAAATTTTAATGTATAGTGCCGACATAAAAATAATAATAATAAATGAACTCATTCGTACTAATATAGATAAAAGGAACTTCTTTATGCGTAAAAGTTTATTGTTGACGACATCTTTGGCTGTATTGCTGGGTGCCGGTAATGCTTTGGCAAGTATAAATGATATTACTCAAGTTTTAAAAAATCAGAATTCCACAGGTTTTAATGTTGAAAAAATAAGTATTGGTAATGGCGTTGATGGTTTATCCGGTCGTCATGACAGTTTAAATTTTGATAACGCTGAAAATAAGACTCAACATATGTCAATGAAAAATGTTTCAATTCCGGAAGGAATGGGGGATATTGATGTTGGCGGTGGTTTTACTTTAAAAACGGCTATCGGAAAGGTATCTTCAACGGCTGAAACAATTTTGGATAGAGGAACTATTGTTGATGGAAGTTTACTTGCAGGTGATGAAGGTTTTGTTATAGATGGTCAATATGGAAACCTTGTCACTCAATTAAAAGAAAGTAATCAAGCTCAGGTTGATGCTCTTATTCGACAAGTTGCTTCGAAGTTTTCTGGATATGGAGTGACAGAAAAAAATTTGAAACCGATTGTTGAAAATTTGGTAAAAAATTTGTCTTCTTTAGGTAGTCAAGAGGGTGAGGCTTTGAAAGTAAACGTCGATGACTTTGAAATGGACGGTGGAAAGTTGACCCTTAAGAACAAAGCTACTGTTACTGCTCTAGGTAGTATGTCTGTAACTGGTGGTGATATATTGGTTGATAATAGTAACATTGTTAACAAAAATGAAGCTAATATTTCCGGTGCATCTTTGAAATTTGCAAATGCTTCAACTTTGACAAATGACGGGAATATGAGTATTAATGGTGGTGATAATAAGACTGTTACTTTTGATAATTCTCGTATTGTTAATAATTCTGTTTTAGAATTGGATAATGCTAATTTTTCAAATGCTGCAAACGGAGCGATTCAAAGTGTTAAAAATGCAGATTTAACAGTTAAAAATTCGGAATTTACCAATAATCAATATGACGGTTTTGGTGCAGCTATTGAATCAACAGGAACTCTGACTCTTGATAATGTAAATTTTATTTCTAATAAATCTACTCTTGTTGCCGGAGCTGTTTCAACAGGGTATAACGGAGCAAAAGGTTCTGCTTGGGCTAAAATTTCAAATTCAACATTTGAAAATAATGAATCGGTTTATGGAGCCGGAGCTATTAATGTTTATGATAAATTAAACCTTAGTAAAACAGTGTTTAGAGGTAATAAAGTAACCGGAGCTTTGGTTGATGATGGTTACGATAATCATAATTTGGAAACAAGTGTTGATGGTGGTGGCGCTATCTTTTTAGGAAGTGCGTCAGATTCAGTGATTAATGGTAAATTTTATAATAATACATCAACCGTTACCGGAGGCGCAATTTCTACGCGTGCTGACTGGTATAGTGGATTGACGAATAGTGCTATTAATAGTAAAGCTGATGCTCCGGAAGGGTATGATACATCAACAGATTATTTGAAAGAGAATAGTAAAGCTAAGTTATTAATAAGCTCTTCGGTATTTAATGGCAATGAAGCTGGAACATATGGCGGAGCTTTGTATAATACCTTTAAAAATACCACGATTGAAAATAGTAGTTTTGATGGAAATACTGCTAAAAATAAGGGCGGAGCTATTTATAATGAGGCGGTCGCTCAGATTACTTTTAACGGAAATAATTCCTTTACCGGTAACACGGCTACTAATGGTGGAAACGATATCTGGAATGATGGTGTTTTGAACTTTAATTCCGGTACAACGGAATTTGATGGCGGTATTGCCGGAAATGGTACAATCAATGTTGCTGATGGTGCTACTTTAGATATCGGAACATCTTCTGTTTTGGCAAAAGATATTACTTTTGAGAGCGGGTCAACATTGAAATTGGATATTAATGGTTCTGCCGAACATGGTTATATCAAAGCATCTAACGACTTTACAGCTCAAAGTGGTTCCATATTAAATCCGGTTTTGGCACAGGGCTTGTTCAAAGATGGGTTTAGTGTTAAGTTGTTTGATGGTAAAAATGTTTCTGATCAATTCGGTGGTTTTGATATCAGTAACGCTATGTATGAGTTCCGTGGAAATGGTGAGGGACTTTATGAAGTTGTTCAAATAAATAAAGCATCTGATTTGGTCGACGGTGAAACCAGCGGTGCGGCCAGTGCTTGGACTGATGGTAATGCTTTTGCCGGAGGAACTCAGAAAGAAGTTGCCGATAAACTTGCTGAATTAGCTCAAACGAATCCTGCTGCTTATCAAGAAGCATTGAAGGCTTTAACTCCCGGAAAACACAATGTTGTACAAGGTGCAACAACCGATCATACCAATCAAGTTATCGGCGCTGTTGAGAGCAGACTTTCCGGCGGATGCAGTTTCTTCTGCACAGGTTCTGAAGGTCGGGCATCAGGTGATAACGTCTTTAATACAGCTATGAGTTGGGTACAAGGATTGTTTAATAAATCTAAATTAAGTCGTAATGACGGATTTGATTCAAAATCTACCGGTATTGCTCTTGGTTTTGAAGATTATATTAATGATAATTCTAAACTCGGTGTCGGTTATGCCTTTACTAATACAGATGTTGATTCTGTTGACGGACGGAATACGGATATTGATACTCATACCGTCTTTGTTTATGGTGAATATAAACCGTCTAAATGGTTTATTAACGGATATGCCGGTTATAACTTTGCTGATTATGACGAGAGCAGTGTTTTGAAAAACGCCAGCTATGATGTCAACAGTATTTCATTACAGGCTATGACCGGTTATGAAATGAAACTTGGTTCATTTGATGTTACTCCGCAAGCTGGTGTAAGATATATGAACATTGATAAAGATGCTCATACAGACTCTTTAGATCAGCAGATTTCCGGAGATAAATCTGACATCTTTACCGGTGTTGCCGGCGTGAAAGTTGCTAAAGACTTCTTTACTGAAGGCGGAAATTACATTCGTCCGGAAGTTAAGTTAGCCGCAACCTATGATTTCCATAATGACGGAGCTAACTCTGTTGTTTCACTCAGCAATGGTTCAAGCTATACTTTGAACGGACGTGCTTTGGCTCGATTTGGAGTTGAAACCGGAGTTGGTGTTTCTGTTGAAGCTAGTGACAGAATCGAATTGTCTGCCGCTTATGAAGGAAAATTCCGTGAAGATTATGAAGATCATACCGGTTTGTTAAACTTCAAATATAAATTCTAATTTTTTAGGATTTGAAAAAACGCCCTTCTTTATGAAGGGCGTTTTTTTTATTCTTTAATTGTTTTAATGCTTTCTATGCGGGATATGCAGAAACTGCGTTGCTGTCCTCTTTGTGTGCAGAAGGCGAGTAGGGTATCTGTATTTTGAATGCGAATCGGGATAATAATTCTTGTTGAACAAGAACCATCTGTTTTTTTATAATTAATTTGGAGCTTTTGTCTTTGGGGAATGGCTGATAATATCAGCGCCTTCTTGTCATGCTGGGAAAGTTCTTTTGCGGGAAGATAGCTTTGCATAAATTCATTAATTCTGTAGTCGGTTAAAACATCTGATGGATGCAATGGTTTGCTTAGGCTTATTCCGTTTAATGTTGTACAACGGCTTAGTGCGACATATAATTGTCCGGTGGCAAAAGTACCTCTTCCGATATCTATATTTATTTTATCAAAGGTTTTTCCCTGGCTTTTATGGATAGTAACCGCCCATGCCAGACGAAACGGAAATTGCGTAAATGATCCGATGACCTCGGAAATAATCTCTTTATCTTCCAGCGAATATTTATAGATTTCCCAACTGTAGGGAAAAACATCTACCAATTTATAGTCTTTTTGAAGTCTAACCCTAATATATTTGGGTTTGTCGTGGCTGATTTTTATTTCCTCAATATGTCCGAGACTGCCGTTTACCCAGCGGTTTTTTGAATCATTATTTAAAAACATTATTTGAGCTCCTAATTTGAATTCCAGTTGCTCAGATGTCGGGTAATATTCAGAGTTGAAAGCTCCATCAATAATGGCTTGGGATTTGTATAAAACACCGTCTAACTGTTGCAATTTATTTTGATTAATATTGTCTGCCAGTTTGTTGGTGGTTGTTAGGTTTATATAAAATTCTTTTTCGTTGATTTGTTTTGTTAAACGAGAGTTTAAAAGCCGGAATTCTTTCTCGGTAACTTTGTTTTCTCTTATTGCGTTTAGGATATTGATGAAAACCTCATCTTGTTGGCGGTAGATTTGTGTGAGCTCAACAACTTCTATTGAGATACTCATAAATGATTGGGCGCTGAAAAAATACGGCGATGTGTATTTTTGATTGAAGATATTTTGTTCTGTTTCTGAAACAACCGGTGGAAGTTGGTATAAATCGCCGACAAAAATCATTTGGATGCCTCCGAAGGCTTTGTCTTTTTGCGGGCCATAAAGGCGTAAAAACGAATCTATGCAATCTAAAATATCTGCACGTAACATGGATACTTCATCTATTATTATGCTTTGCAGGTTTTTATATATTCTTTTGGCGCGCGGTTGGATTTGTCCCGAGAGAATTTTTTCCGGACTTACATTAACGGGAAAACCAAAAAATCGGTGAATCGTTTGCCCTTTTACATTTAGTGCGGCTACACCTGTCGGTGCTAAAATCACCATATTCTTTGGGCAATGATTTTGACAATAAAAAAGTAAGGTCGATTTTCCGACGCCGGCTTTTCCGGTAATAAAAATGTGTTTGTCGGTTTTTTCTATCAGCTCTACGGCTTTTTGAAAAGCCGGATTAAAATCTATGTCTTTAATATCTTCAATCATGGTAATTAATGTTGTAAAATTTGTTTCTGATGTTATCATACCAGTATTTACGAGCAAGAGGGATTTTTTTATATGCAATCTAATGAAGAACGTTTTGTCAGAATTGAAATGGTGTTAACTGACCTTGAGCGCCAGCTTGAAGATTTGAATCAGGTTATTATTGAGCAAGGGCATATAATTGATAAATTGCAAAAACAAAATAAGTATTTGTCTGAATTGCTAAAACAAGAAACCGTGAAGCCTTTGGAAGAGGAAACGCCTCCGCCTCATTATTAGAGAATCTCTTGTTTGTGTAGCCATAATGATTATATTCTTATTGTCTGAATTAGGAGAAGGTTAATGAATTTAGATGCTTTATATACTCTTACTCATGGTTTGTATGTGTTGGGGGCTTGCAAAGGAGAACGGTTGGTCGGCAGTATCGTTGATGCCGTGATGCAGACGGCTAATAAACCGGTTGTTATATCTCTTTCTTGTTCAAACACAAGTTATACAAAAGAGTGTATCGAAGAAAGCGGAGAGTTTTCATTATCTGTTCTCGGAAAGACAATTAATCCTTTTATTGTTGCTAATTTCGGTTTCCAAACCAGCCGAAAAGTTGATAAATGGCAAAATGTGGATTATGAATTAATTGATGGATTACCATATTTGAAGGATAATTTGGCGATTTTTCGGTGTAAGGTTTTACAAAAAATTGTTTTTGACAGTAATACCTTATTTGTTGCCGAAGTTATTATGGCCGAAAGCGGAAATTGTCCAGATAAACCTTTAACTTATTTGGACTATCGTTCTTATTTTAAAAATGATGTAATGGACAGCTTTAAAAAACATATTGAAGGAAAGGAAAGTAAAATGACTAAAGATAATAACGGAAAAAAATGGGTGTGCACGGTTTGCGGTTATGTTTATGACGGCGATGTTCCGTTTGAAGAATTGCCGGAAGATTGGGTTTGTCCGCTTTGTGGTGTTGATAAAACTTTGTTTGAATTACAAGAAGTTTAATCAGTTCTTAGGGTGGGCATTTATCCCTCTGGTGATAATGCCTATCATTACGGCAAGTGTCAGATAGCTTGTCATGCTTTCTAAGCAAACAATTATGCGGGATGGCGGCGTCAGCGGAATGATGTCGCCATAACCGATTGTTGTCATGGTGATGACTGAAAAATAGACGGCATTTATAATTCCTTCAATTCCATCTCTAAAATTAAATGCAATGCCATAGCCGATTTTTTGGCAGAGCGCGTTTACGGAAAGATTTATGGTGGTAAATGATATTATTAAAGTGATGTAAAAGTTAAAAAATATTCCGATATCCTTCAGGGTGGCTAATTTTTGCGGGGTTAAAAGATTATAAAGTTTACCGATGAATTTTTTGATGGTGTTATATCCGCTATAAATAACCAAAAATGTTATAATCCATGTTGCTAAAATCGATAGACTTAAGTAATAAGCACTACTTCCCCCTAAAAAAGATATCAGCAACAATTTTAATTTATCTGATGTGTAATAAAGAGCGGCATATTTTTTTCCATGAAAAAAACGATTGAGTGCTAAAATGACAACAGAAGTCAAGAATCCGTTTAGCATAGGTATTAGGTATTGTTGATATATTTTTTCATTATCGTAAATAATGATGTCTTCAATTATGCGGTGGTAAAAGCTAAGCAGTGAAAGTCCGATAAATAGGCAGAGATTAAATTCTTTAATAAAAATGTTTTTAAATCCAGAGGTTGTTTTTAGCATGTTTTTTTCCTTTATTATAATTATATGAAGCGGAAAGGCATCGACCGTATGAAGGATGTTTGTTTGTAAAAATATTGTTTTTTAGGAATCCAATATATTTCCAATGTTTGTTATGATAACTCAGATGTAAAATAGAACCGTTGGTTATGTCGTTTTTAGGAATATTAAATGCTAAAAGTGTTTGTGAGATTGTTATGCCGTGTGCTGAAATTCCGATATTATGAAAAGGTGTGTTTTCAGCATATTCGTTAAGGGCTGCAAATATTCTTTTACGAACCTCAGCTTTGGTTTCTCCGTTTTCAAATTTAGTTGTTGTATCGGATAACGTACAATTTTGCCATTTTGCATAAATATCTTTGTATTTTTTTATAACATCATTAATATGCATTCCTTCAACAATACCCATATTGACTTCTTTAAGTCTATCGTCTTTAAAAATATGGCTTTGAGTATAAAGTGAAACAATAAGTGCTGATTGTAAGGCTCTTTTTAGAGGGCTGGATATGATAACTTCTATGTTTTTAGGTTTAAGGAGATGTCCGGTTGTGTGAATTTGGCGGCGTCCGGTCGGGGTTAATTTTCCGCCTATGGTTTGTCCTTGAATGTGTCCTGAAACGTTTAAAGGACATTCTCCGTGACGGAAGATATAAAAATTTTTAAGGCTGTTTTTCTTCGCTGTTGTTTGTTTCTTGGTGGTGTTTGATTTTGCGTCCGGATACTTTTTGGTGTATCCAGTGTCCGGTTTTGAAGATTGTGCGGCGGATGATAAATATTTTACGTTTAAACGACGAAAGCCCTTCGGGGATTTCAGTTTCATATTCAAAAATATCTTTTTCACTATCATCATTTTCCTTTTCTTCAATATTTTGTTCCAGATGCAAACGTGCAGCCAGATAAGGTAATGTTTTTCCCTGGAACAGTACCGAGAAAACTACCAAGAAGAAGATTAGGTTAAAGATATATTGGGCGTTGGGGAGCTTTTCAAGCAGGGGATATGTTGCCAGAACAATCGGGACAGCTCCTTTTAAACCGGCCCAACTTATGAGTGTTTGTTCCGGATATTTGAAACGACTGCGGAATAGGCAAATGTAAACAGCCAGAGGACGAGCAATGAAAATTAATAATATGGTGCATGCTATTCCTGTTGGGGCAATGGCGCCGAGTTCATGCGGGTTTACTAATAATCCCAGAATAAGGAACATGCTGATTTGCATAATCCACGCCAGAGAATCAATAAATCTCATTAAGTGGCGACGATATAAAAAGGCAATGTTTCCGACAATGATTCCACTTATATATAATGCCAATATGCCGCTTCCTCCAACCAACTGCGTAATACTGTAAATCAGAAAAACAACGCTAACTCCATAAACCGGATACAAACCCGGATAAGGTAAGTGAGCGTTTTGCAAAATATAAACGGCTATGCGCCCTAAAGCCAGGCCAAAGATGATTCCGATTGCCATTTGGTTAATGAAAAAACCGATTAAAGCAGAAGGTTCTGTTTCGGGTTGCGCGATATAGGCTATTGCGGCTAATGTCAGAAATACAGCCATAGGGTCGTTACTTGCAGATTCAAACTCGAGCATGGATTTTAGACGTTGCGGAAGTTTGATGTTTGCATTTCTCATGATTGAAAATACGGCTGGAGCATCGGTTGATGATACAATAACGCTTAGTAATAAAGCTATTTCAAACGGCAAACGAATAATATAATAAGTACTGATAAAAAGGAACAGGGCGGTTAAAAATACGCCGAGAGTTGCTAAAATACTTCCTCTGAAAATTTCATGACTGACGGATTTCCAATTTGTATAAAGTCCACCGTTGAATAATATGAACATTAAAGCGACAGTTCCGACGTAATTAGTCAGACGAGAATCTTGAAAGTTTATTCCGCCGATGCCATCAACACCGGTCAGCATGCCAATTCCTAAAAATACCAAAAGAGAAGGGATGCCTATTTTATCCGAAAGTTTGTTGGCAAAAACACAAAGCATTAGCAATAATCCGGATATGGCGATGTAAACATCAATTCCCATTAGAAACTCCTTTGATAATAAATATTGTAAGTCTTGAAAAATGCAATGTCATAAATATATGAACATTTAGTTTTTATATGGTTAATGTCTGAAGGAAAATAAACGGGAAAAACTATGGTGAAACAAGTTAAAGGTGAAAAATTTCCTCTTTTGGGTGAAAAAGCTCCGGCTTTTGAGGCGCAAACATCTACAGGTTCAATTAATTTTCCTAAAGATTTTTTGGGAAAATGGGTGGTGTTATTCTCTCATCCTGCCGATTTTTCTCCGGTTTGTACTTCTGAGTTGGCCAGTTTTGCTTTTATGCAAAATGATTTTAAAAAGTTAGGGGTCGAAATTGTCGGGTTGTCTGTTGACAGTGTGGCTTCTCATTTAGCGTGGCTTAAAAATATTCAAGATAAAATTCGTTTTAACGGATACGATGGTGAGCCAATTCAATTTCCCGTTATTGCCGACGTAAAAATGGAAGTGGCTAAAAAATATGGAATGATTCAGCCTACCATTAGTGACAGTAAGGCAATCAGAGCCGTTTTTATTATTGATCCCAGAGGAAAAATCAGGACTATTCTTTATTATCCGCTTTCTATCGGGCGTAGTTTTTTAGAGATAAAGAGAATTGTTCAGGCTTTGCAGACAGCTGATGAATTTGGTATTTCAACACCGGCAGATTGGAGACCGGGCGGAAAAGTGTTGGTAGGAACGCCGCAAAATATGGCAGAACTGTCCCAAGAAGATGATATGATGGAAGATGCGGATTGCCAGGCATGGTTCTTTTGCACCAAAGATGATCCCAATGGCGGAATGCTTAATTAACTTTGAGTAGCTCATTCCAGTTAGTGGTGAATGACGGGCTTTTGAATTCGCGTTTGAGATAATTTTTGGGCTTGTTGTTTTGAATGGCAAAGAAAATACTTCGGTTGCCGAAACGGTTATTTATTGCATCGAAAGCGTTCATTAGTTTTTGCTCTTTTTTTTGTTTGTAGCCATCATTTAACCAATTTAATTGTCCGGATGTCTCATTTTCCAAACAAGATAGGATAACGCCGGCTTTTTTATACCAACATTCGCGTCGGTAAATTTTTCTGAGCCCTTCTTTCATTGCAGTTAGAAAGCATGCCGTATTATTTGATGGTTGAGGTAAGTTAATTGTTTGAAAGTTATTGTATTGCGGGTGGGTGGAACTAAAACGGTTGGAGGCTATCTCTATGGTTATGCTTCCGGCTAAGCTGTTTTGTTTTCTTAGTCTTTTGCAGGCACAATCAATAAATTCACTTAAATTTTGTTCTAATTGCTCAAATGAATTAATTTCTGTTTCAAAACTTCCTGATGAGATAATGGATTTTTGTGTTTCAGGTGTTTCAATCTCCATGCATGGAAAACCGTTTAATTCCATGGCTGTTTTTTCTAAAGTTATGCCGAATCCTTCACGAATGAGTTTATTGGGGGTGTTTTTTAATTCAAGAGCCGTGAATATTCCCATAAAATTTAGTTTGGCTGCGGTATGTTTACCTATGCCCCAAATTTCAGAAACTTCTGTTTGAGAGAGTATTTTTTGAATATCTTCTGTGTTATCAAGCTGGTAAATTTTTTGATTTTGTTTGGCAATATGGCTGGCAATTTTGCAAAGGGTCTTTGTTGGGGCTATTCCTATGGAAACCGGTATTCCGATTTGTTTTAATATTTCTTTTCTGATTTCAGATGCTGTTGTGAATATATTATTTTTAAAAGGGATTTTTACAAAGGCTTCATCAATAGAATAAGGTTCAATTTCTGCAAAAGTGTTATGTAGAAAAGCCATCATGCGTTCCGAGATGTCTGCGTAAAGTTCATAATTTGAGGAAAGAGCAATACCGTTGTTTGCTTTTAAAATCTCTTTTATTTTGAAATATGGGGCACACATCGGAATCCCGATTTTTTTTGCTTCCGCTGAACGGGAAACAACACAGCCGTCGTTGTTGGATAATACAATTATCGGTCGATTTTTTAGGAGTGGTTGAAATATTCTTTCGCAAGAAACAAAAAAATTATCACAATCTATAAGCATTAGCATAATTTAAAACTTTCGAATAACAGCAGTCACTGTTCCAAAAAGGCATGATTGTTGAGAGGATTGAAAGTGGGTAACCTGAAAGCCATCAGGATTTTCGGTAATTATCAATTGCTTTTCTTTAGGGGAAAGACTGCGATCAACCACAAGTATATCTCCGGTGTTAATGCCTTCGCTTTGCAGACGGTTATTTTCCATTTTTACAAAATAAGTAGCGACAGGGTGCGGAACAAGAAAGCGGTTTAGATCAAGTTTGTTTTCATGATAATCGGAAGCGGGGGAACCAAAGCTCATAATATATTATCTCCTTTGTTCTAGTTTTGTTCTAGTTTAGCTCTGTTTTTTTTCAGATACAAGGATTATTTTTATTATGGGGATTTTGGTGGGGAATTAAAGAATCTGTAAGTAATCAAAAATTACGGTTGTGTAAAAATGAATATAATAGTATGAAGATATCAATAGTGTTTTTTTAGGAGAAAATTTATGCGTAAAATTATTCCGGCGGCTTTAAAAGCAGGAGATGAAGTTAGAATCATTGCTCCGTCTCGAGGGATTAAAATCATTGGGCAAGATAGCCGTGATAATGCTTTAAAACGTTTTGAAGAAATGGGGCTTAAAGTTATATATGCTGAGAACGCCGTCGATGATAACTGGGATTTGATGGGGACGACCTCAATTGCAAAAAGAGTTGATGATATTATGGAGGCTTTTGCCGATGTTAATGTTAAAGCCATTTTTACAATGATTGGTGGTTTTAACTCTAATCAATTGTTGCCGTTTTTGGATTATGAAGTTATTCGGAAGCATCCAAAAGTTTTTTGCGGTTTTTCTGATGTTACGGCTTTGTTGAATGCCATTTATGCCAAAACAGGTTTGGTTACTTTTTCCGGACCGCATTTCAGTTCTTTCGGTATGGCAAAAGGTTTTGATTATACATGGAATTATATGAAAAAAATGTTGCTCGGAACCGGAGGTTATACCATAGAGCCTTCTGAGGAGTGGAGCGATGATTTGTGGTTTATTGATCAAGAAAAACGTCAGTTTATTAAAAATGAAGGCTATTGGAAAATTCATGGCGGGGAAGCCAGAGGAACGATCATCGGCGGAAATTTAGGAACTTTTAATTTGTTGTTTGGTACGGAATTTCGTCCGGAGTTTAAAGATGATACGATTTTGTTTGTAGAAAATTGTTTTGAATCAGCCGGGGACGGAGCAACATTTTTAAGACAGTTGCAGGCTTTGGCTTATCAACCGGATTTTAGTCATGTTAAAGCATTGGTTATCGGACGTTTTCAGAAGGCTTCCGACGTTGATGAAACAAAACTTCGTTATATTGTTGAATCCATTCCGCAGCTTAAAAACATTCCGGTTATCGGAAATGTTGATTTTGGACATACAACACCGATGCTGACTTTGCCGATTGGTGGTTTTTGTGAGATTACCGCCTCTCGAATTAATATTAAAATTTGATTTCAGAGAGTTGAATATGCCTGATTTTCAATTTGAAAATATGTTTGACGGCTTGGTTGCGGGAGTTGATGAAGCCGGAAGAGGACCATGGGCAGGACCGGTTGTGGTTGGTGCCGTGGTTATTTTGGATAAAAATTTAGATGAGGCTTTGCTTAAAGGTTTGGATGATTCTAAAAAACTCAGTGCCAAGAAAAGAGAGCATTTATATGACTTGTTGTTTGCTGCTCAACAAAACGGACAATTAAAAATCGGGATAGGTGAGGCGAGTGCTGCGGAAATTGATAATCTAAATATTTTGCAGGCAACATTTGAGGCCATGCGTCGCGCCGTTAAAGCTCTTAATGTTCAACCGGATATGGCCTTGATTGACGGAAATCAGAATCCTAAAAGTTTTCCGTGTCCGAGTCAAACGGTTGTGAAAGGGGACGGTCGGGTTTATTCAATTGCCGCGGCTTCAATAGTGGCAAAAGTTTACAGAGATAGGCTAATGGCGGCGTTGGCTCTGAAATATCCATATTATGGTTTTGAAAAAAATGCCGGTTATGGTACTAAAGCTCATATTGACGGTTTGCATAGATATGGAGTGATTTCCGAGCATCGAAAATCATATCGTCCGATACAAGAAATTCTTTTACAGAAATCAGCATAAATTCGTTGACAAATAAATTGCTTTTGTCTAAATTCAACCCATAAATCAATATTACTTACTTTAATAATTGTGTATTATGGAACATCAAGATTTTTTTGAAAAAGCAGCTAATTTTTCATGTTATGAAAAATTGTGGTATGGAAATGCTAAGACCTTTTTGAGGTCTGTTAAAAGAAACGAGGCTGAGTTAAAACCGCTTTTGTCTTCAGAAGAAACAGAAATGTTTGAAGGATGTATGCTTGAACAAAGAGATGCTCAAATGAAAGTCTTATTGAGCGATTTGTTTGAACGCTACATATCGGAGGCTTTGCTTATATGCAAGCAAATGTTGTCTGATGGACAGCTTGTGTGTCCTCCGACGTTTGTGGATGGAATCAACACATTGTTGAATATCTCTTCATTGTTGGATTTTGACGGTGAATACGGTAGATTGCTGATTTTGGCGTGTCAGGTTTTGGATTTGTATCCCAAGTATGGATATGAACCCGAAGAAGATGACTTTTTTGATGAAAAAGTTTTTGACGGCTCATTAATTATTCGACAAGAAGTCGGCGGAGATGCCGAAATTCGGCTTCGGGAGGCAGAGGTTAAAGCTATTGAGAACTGGAAAAGAAGTTTAAAACATTAAAAATTAAAAAATTTATGGAACAGAAGTTTAATGTGAAACTGCAACAGTTTCTTATATTGGTTTCTTTTTGGAGAAATCAAAGTGTATTTGCTCAAGCCGGTAAAACAGAAGAAGAAAAACTCGGATTTGCTTTTCCTAAAAGGCGTGAAACGATATCTGCCGTGAATACTGAACAAAAAGTGTTGTTGGATATTTTGGCAGAAGGAAATGATGAGCTTGAAGAAAGACTCTCTGAAGTTTGGGAGAAAATAACTTGGAAGTTTCTTGAAATCTCTTCTGTTGCTAAAGAAGAGATTGATCAGAATTCTGTTTTGTGGACGGAGATTTTTAGTTTGATTTATCCGCATGTTCAGAATCGCGAATACAAAGATATGTTAATCAGACTTGCGCTTTCGGCTTCCTTTTCCATGAATGATTGGCGAAGATTGCGAGATGCCATAAATTCTACAGGAGATTACTGTATTGCGATGCTTTTTGAAGAAAAAGTTGAACTTTTGCAGCTTGATAAATAAGCTCTGAAAGTTGTTCTTGAAAATATTTAGTAAAAACCGTAACTTCGTGAAAAGTTGCGGTTTTTTGTTTTTTTAGGTTGCCTTTTTTTGCTCTTGTTAATAAATTTATAACTAAATATCGGCGATACTGTCGTCATTGGAATTTATCTCACATGACAAATGTTGGTGAAAATGAGCAGAATGCAAACTAAAAAAATACTTAATACAATTATTAATGACGATTGCATTAAAGTAATGAACGAGATGGAAGAAAATTCGGTAGATTTAATTTTTGCCGATCCTCCGTATAATTTGCAGCTTGGAGAGGCCTTGACGCGTCCCGATAACAGTAGTGTAAACGGTGTTTATGAAGACTGGGATGCTTTTGAAAGCCTTGAAGCCTATGATGAATATACGCGTCGTTGGATGACTGCGGCTCGTCGTGTTTTGAAAGAAGACGGCGCTATTTGGGTTATCGGTTCTTATCATAATATTTTCCGAGTTGGTTATATTTTACAAAATTTGGGTTTTTGGATTTTGAATGATATTATTTGGAATAAAACTAATCCAATGCCGAATTTTAAGGGAACTCGTTTTACCAATGCTCATGAAACTTTGATTTGGGCGTGTAAAAATCCTAATTCTAAATATAGGTTTAATTATGAGGCCATGAAAGCGCTTAACGAGGATACTCAGATGCGTAGTGATTGGCAAATCCCGTTGTGTACGGGAAAAGAACGTTTGAAAGATGAAAACGGAGATAAACTGCATCCGACACAAAAACCTGAGAGTTTGCTTTATCGTGTAATTATGGCATCTACTAAAGTAGGTGATGTGGTTTTGGATCCGTTCTTTGGAACCGGAACAACCGGCGCGGTTGCTAAAAAGTTAGGACGTAACTTTATCGGTATTGAAAAAGATTTGACTTATGTTAAAGGTGCTGAGGCTCGAATCGCTGCGGTAGAAAAGGTTGATAATGAGCTTTGTTTGGAATATAGCACTAAAAAGCGTCAGCCTCGTATTCCGTTTGGTACGGTTATTGAGTTTGGATTGCTCTCTCCCGGTGATGTTTTATATGATGCTTCTAAAAAACATTGTGCGGTTGTTCGTTCTGACGGTACTGTTAAAAGTGAAGTTTTGGAAGGATCAATTCATCAGGTAGGAGCTGCGGCTCAAAATGCACCGGCTTGTAATGGTTGGGTTTATTGGCATTATGAGAATGAGAAAAAGGAATTGGTCTGTATTGATGAATTAAGACAAAAAGTTCGTTTGGAGATTTACGGCGAATAATCTTTTTTCTGAAAAAGTTTAAAAGAGGGCTCAGCCCTCTTTTTTTTGATATTTTTTTGTTAAGTGAAAAAAAATATTGTACTGCCGTTATTATTAAGCTATATAATTGCTTAACTGTAAAATTTTATATTATGATTGATAAAAAAGAATGCAAAAATGGCGCAAAAAGAATATTGCAAAGCCTTCAGATAAAATATTAAAATTGCCGCAAGAAAGCGGATTAACTCAAAATTATGCAGCCATTGACTTAGGAACAAATTCTTGTCGGTTAGTGATTGCAACTCCAACCCCGAGTTCTTTTCGAATCGTGGAGACTTTTTCTAAGATTACTCGGTTAGGCGAGGGTATTATTAATAATAATGAGCTTTCAAAAGCGGCAATTCGGCGAACAATAGGAGCTCTGAAGGTGTGTGCAGGCGTATTGGAAGAATACGCTCCGATTTGCAAATCCCGTTATGTGGCAACGGCGGCTTGTCGTCGCGCGGTGAATTGCAATCAATTTATAGAAATGGTTAAACGTGAAACCGGATTGACAATTGAAACGATTTCTACCAAAGAAGAGTCAAGGTTGGCAGTTGTCGGTTGTATTCCGCTTTTAAACCGAAATATTAAAAGGGCTTTGGTTTTTGACATTGGCGGCGGTTCAACCGAAATATCTCTGGCCAGAACGACAAACAGCGGAAAAACTTTTATTGAAGGATTTGTTTCTTTGCCTTATGGTGTGGTAACAATCTCAGAGGCTTTCCCTTCCGGAGATATGACTGATTTGGCTTATAATACGATTATTGAACGTACTCATAAGATTTTAACGGATTTTGAAAATAAGTACCATATCAGTGAAGCAATTGCCAATCAAGAAATTCAGGTTATCGGAACGTCGGGGACGGTTACGGTTTTGGGAGCCGTGCATTTGAATTTGCCAAGATATAATCGTTCTGCAGTTGATGGAATTTCTATTTCTAAACCAGATATGGAACGTACAATTGCTAAAATAAAACGTTTGGGAGATGAAGGGCGTCGCAGACATCCTTGTATCGGTATGCAAAAGTCTGATCTTACAATGGCAGGATGTGCAATTATTGAAGGTTTGTACTCTTTTTGGCCGATTTCTGAAATTACGGTGGCTGATAGAGGTATTCGTGAAGGAATTTTGTTGGATTTAATGCATTCGCAGAAAAAATCTTTTCAAAAGAAAAAATGGCGTTCCAGACATCCATATAATCGCGGGAAAATAGCTCAATCTCAGAAAGGAGAAAAACATGCTCAGCGATAAATGCTTTGCTTCCATTGATTTGGGAACAAATTCTTGTCGTTTGTTGATTGCAGATAAAAATGGCAAGTCGCTTCAAAAAGAAAGTTCACAAACTCGTTTGGGAGAAGGAATGTATCCTAAAATGATGTTTACGCCTGAGGCTATTGAGCGCGGGGTTAAATGTTTTTATGATTTTAAGCAGATTATGGATAAATATAACATTTGTAAATATCGTGCAATTGCGACGGCCGGATGTCGGATGGCTCAAAATAGCAAGGAGTTTATTAAAAAAGTTTATGCCGAATCTTTAATTAAAATTGAAGTGATTGATGGTTATGAAGAAGCTCGCTTGAATCTTAAGGGGTCTTTGGAACATGCCAGAAACAAAAGTAAATATGTTGTTTTGTATGATTTGGGCGGTGGCTCTACTGAAATTACTTTGGCAACTAATGAAGATAACCCGAAAATTCTTCATACAGTATCTATCCCGTGGGGTGCTCGTAACGCATCGGAGGCTTTTGGCTTGGTTTCATGTAATCCCGTACAACAAGAAAAGCTGCATCAAGAGATAAAACCTTATGTTGTTAATTTTATTAAAGATTGTGATTTTGAAAAATATCGTAATGATACGATGTTTTTAGCAACCTCAAGTAATCCGTTACGATTGGCAGCTATGGTTTATCAGTTTGGGGAATACAACCGCGAGCAATGTGACGGGTTATCCATGACCAGAGCACAAATGGATGAACAGATTGAAAAAATTTGCGCTTCGACACAGCCGGAGCTTGCGAAGAGTCCGTATATCGGCGATAAACGTTCTTATATTTTTATTGCGGCGTGTACAATCTTTAAAACAATTTATGATGAATTACAAATTCCGGAATTAACAGCCTCATTGAAAAGTGCGGTTGATGGGATTGTTGCCGAATTGGTAGAGGAGAGTCAAAATGGCAAAGTTGACAAAGTCAGCTAAAGAAATTACCGGTCGGCATAATTTGACGGTTAGAGTTAAAACGGCAAAATATAAGAAGAAATCTTCTAATCAATGGTTGGAACGTCAATTAAATGATCCTTACGTCGCAGAATCAAAACGATTGGGGTATCGGTCTCGTGCCGCTTTTAAGTTGATTCAGCTTGATGAAAAGTATCATTTTCTCGGGAAAGGAAAAACAATTGTTGATTTGGGGTGCGCCCCCGGTGGGTGGACGCAAGTTGCCGTTGAGAGAAATAAAGGAAGCGGGCAAGTTGTCGGAATTGATATTTTAGAAACAGAGCCGGTTAAAGGGGCGACTCTGATTTGTCAGGATTTTACAGCTGACGATGCTCCTGATAAATTAAAGGCTTTATTGAACGGACCTGCTGATATTGTTATGAGTGATATGGCTGCGAATACGACAGGTCATCAGCAAACAGACCATTTAAGGACAATCGGCTTGGTTGAAGCCGGCTATGCTTTTGCCAAGGAAGTATTGGCTGAAAACGGAATTTTTATTGCCAAAGTTTTTCAAGGTGGGGCCGAAGGGGAGCTTTTAGCTGATGTGAAAAAGAATTTTAAAAAAGTCGGTCATTTTAAACCTGATGCCAGCCGAAAACAAAGTCCGGAAACTTATTTGGTGGCAATCGGTTTTAAAAAAGATACGCAAGAGTGAGATATGATACAACGCGGGCAAATTTATAAACATTATAAAGGAAATTTATATTTGGTTTTGGAATTAGCAACGCATATCGAGACGGAAGAAAAGTTGGTCGTTTATCGCAATATAAAAGATGAAACTAAAATTTGGGCTCGTCCTTTAAGTATGTTTGAAGATATTCTTTCCGATGGTAAACCTCGTTTTAAACTTGAGGAAGGCAAATAAATGCAACAAGGTGCCAGATATCAAGCGATTTTGGAATTGCTTAATGAAATTTTTAAAGATGAGAAACCGGCTGACGGAATTATTAATGAGTATCTTCGCTTGCGTAAATATATAGGTTCTAAAGACAGAAGGTTTATTACAGATGAAGTTTGGAGAATTATTCGACAGCGAATGCGGTTGACTTTTGAGGCTGGTTCTGAAAGTCCGCGCAGGGTTTTATTGTGGGCAATTAAAGACAAATTGGATGAAGTGTTTGATGGTTCTCCGTATGGTATCTCTCAATTGACCGAGGAAGAAAAAATCTGGTTGAAAACTCCAAATGAAACGGCTTATCCTGATTATGTTGAGGCAGAATGTCCGGAATGGCTGTATAAAAAAATAAAAGATATGGGTTTATGTAAATCATTGAATGAACCTGCCGAAGCAGATTTTCGGGTAAATTTTTGTTCAGTAAATGAGGTACAAAAAAGGCTACAGCAAGAAGGTCTGGAGGTTAAGGCTATGCCATATTCTCCTTATGGTTTACGTTCACATCAGAGAATTAGTCTCGGAAATTGTGTGGCTTATCAGGAAGGAATTATTGAAGTTCAAGATGAGGCTTCTCAAATAGCATCTATTTTATGTGATGTTTGTTCAGAACATAAAATTATGGATTATTGTTGCGGTGCCGGTGGCAAGAGTTTGATGTTAGCTCATTTATTAAATAACCGAGGGCATATTTTAGCGCATGATATTTCATCTAAACGGCTGGAAGCCATAAAGCCGAGAATGCAGCGGTTAGGTGTCAAAAATATTGAGTTGACGGATTTTGTTGCAACATCGGATTGTGATTTTGATCGTTTTATTATTGATGCCCCTTGCTCAGGGACGGGAACTTGGCGCCGCTCTCCCGATGCAAAGTTTCGTTTGACGGAAGAAAAACTTAAAAGTTTAACCAAAACGCAGAGCCACCTGTTGGATTATGCAGCCGAAAAAGTCAAACTAGGAGGGCGAATTGTTTATATTACCTGTTCAATCCTTGCAGATGAAGATGAAAATGTGGTGGAGGATTTTCTGCAAAAACACAAAGGTTTTGAAACTGTTGACATAAAAGCACTTTGGAAGAAATATTTTGAGCAGCCTTATCCGTATTCTTCTGACAAATATCTTAAGATGACGCCTCTTTCTACAGGAACAGATGGATTTTTTATTACGGTTTTGGAAAAGAAATCAAATTGACTTTTCTTCTAATCTTATCTAAAGTATCTCTCAATCATAAAATATTTATTAATTTATAATTTAGAGATTATGGAACATAAAGTTATCCAGTTTAAATTGGATTTAGAGAAAGTTTGGGATTTTTTCCGTAAATTGTTTTACAGGCAATTGTTTGATTACAAATGTACTCAAACATCAGTTTTTTATGATAAATACAAAGGTTTAATCTTTGTTGCTGTTTTTAGTAAAAATAATCAGTTTTTTCGGACAGCGGTTATGACCTTGTGTTTTTCCGGATATCCATTTTTTAGATTGTATGATGGATATTATACTGTATCCGGGCTGAATTTGTGTGTGACAGATGGTGTCATATATAGCGGAAATTTTGATAGTGAAAGTTATAAAATATCATTCACTGTTCAAAATAGTTTTTTATTTAAAATCTATTTTGATTTTTCTGAAGTTCTTTGGGAAGCTGATGTTGCCAGAACGTATTTCCTTTTAGGGCAATTTGCGGAGGAATTTGATAGTGATTTCAGTTGTTTGTACAAGGTAAAAGCCTTTAAAAACAAAACCGGTTGGTATGGAAAAAAGGATGATTTGCATGTGCGGGCGGCTGTTATTGATGAAAAACCAATGTATGCTCTTTTTAAGGGTAAAAATGGAGATAATTGTCTTTTTTACGCCGTTGGTGAAAATCTGAGCGCTCCGGAGAGGAAGAGTGTTTCTAAGGTTAAGGTAAAGTATTTGCGTACATCCAAGCAGTTTAAGATTGGAGAGCACCAATATTATTTTAATGCTTTATCAGGGCAGTTGTCTTTGTTGTAAAAAAAGAAGGAGGAGTTCGATTTTTTTCGAAACTCCTCTTTTTTTATGAATTTGTTTGTTTTCCGTTTTGTTGGTAGATGTAAGAGATAATTTCAGCTACGGCGGCGAAGGCTTCTACCGGAATTTCTTCATTAATATCGACAGCTTTCAGAATTTGTAAAAGGTCAGCGTCTTGGTGGATTTGGATGTTATTATCAAGGGCTAGTTGAACAATTCGTTCGGCAACATGACCTTGTCCTTTGGCAAGGACTTTAGGCGCATTGTCTGTTTCTTTATCATAGCCGAGAGCAACGGCATAATCTGGGGAAAAGTCTAATTCCTCGTTGTTTTTTGTGTTGCTTGTTTTATTATCTTCTTCAGACATGGTTTATCCTTTTTAGCTTGTGAACTATACTAGGTGTAAAAATAGTATTTAGCAAGAGCTTTTAAATGGCATGGAACTTGCATGTTTGTTGTATATGGGGATATGCAACTTGGGGAGTTTTTTTATGGATTTGCAGAATCTTTCAGTTTTTGGTTATGCTAAGCAAAATATGCAGTATTTATCGGCAAAGCAGAGAGTTATTGCCGCAAATATTGCTAATGCAACTACTCCGGGATATTTAGCAAAAGATATTGAGAAACCGAGCTTTGGAGAGGAACTTAAAAATAATAAGTTGCCGATGACGTTGACGAATCCTATGCATATGAGTGAGGCGGCATCTTCAACCAAAGGGAATTTAATGGTTTATACTCCCAAACCTAAAGCCGCTTTAACAATTGACGGAAACGGCGTTATTCTTGAAGATCAAATGAATGAGGCTAGTAAGGCGAGCAGTGAATATGGGCGGATGATTACGCTTTATACAAAGTATAAAACGATGTTGCAACTTGCTGCAACGAAAATTTCGGCATAAGGAGTGATAGATGTCTGGGAATTTATCAATCAGTGCAGATATAGCAACTTCAGGGATGAAGGTTCAAGCTGAGCGTTTGAAAGTTATTGCCCAAAATATGGCGAATGCCGACTCTATTTCCGCAGAACCGGGAGGAGATCCGTATCGTCGGCAGGTGGTTACTTTTCAGGATTATATTGATAAAGATACAGGTGCTGAGATGGTTAAAGTTGGTAAAATTACTCACGATATGTCTCAGTTTGAAAAAAAATATATGCCGAATCATCCGGGAGCAGATGCTGATGGGTATGTTAAAATGCCAAATGTCAATACTTTAGTTGAGATGATGGATATGAAAGAGGCACAGAGAGCCTATGATGCAAATATGAATATGATGAAAACGGCTCGGCAAATGAATTCTAATGTGTTGGATATTTTGAAATAAAATGGGGATTATGGATAAATGGTAAACGGTATTACAAATGCTTTGAATGCTTATAATCAAGCTCTTATGAGAATCGGCGGACAGGTTCAATCTCCTGTGGCAGATGAGGTAAAAAATGTTCAGGAGCAATTCGGCGATATGGTTCGTTCTGCCGTTGAGGATACGGTTAATCTACATAAAGAAAGTGAAAATCTGACGATTAAAAATATTCAAGGCAAGGCTGATATTCAGGATGTTGTTTTAGCGGTTTCTAACGCAGAAGCTGCTTTAGAGACGGTTGTTGCCGTAAGAGATACAGCGATTAAAGCATATAATACCATTATGTCTATGAATATATAGTTTGATTTAGATTTTGAATGAATAAAAGCCCCTCAATTGAGGGGCTTTTTATTTTTGTCCGCCCGCTTAAATTATGGATTGACTCTTTGCAATAAGTAGAGTATATTAAAAGGGTAACATGCAACGGAACAAAGTCTAAAACCGCATATTACACCAGACTTTCAGGAATTTTCGGCGCCACCGAAAGTCTTTCTGTTGCATGTTACCTTTATTTATTATTGAGGAGGCGGCCATGCAGAAGCGTAATCTTTTATATTTAAGTATATTAGCGGCAATAATATTTTGTTTTTCATATGCGCATGCCGCAATCCAGTTTTTACCCCGATATCAAGGAAGTTATGAGGGACGAGTTGAAGATGGCGGCCGAGATAAGGTAGAAGTTTCTTGCGAATCTTTTGGTGGTGTTACAAAAGGAGCTAATCAAATATGTACAGGTCAATTCATACGAGCTGGTTTAACTTGTTATAAATCTTGTTCTTGTAATAAAGCAGTCTTTCAATATACGATATCTTCACATCAAGGTTCCGGAAAATTATGTGAGTCTTTATCTAATGCTTGTACGGATAGTGTCGGAACCTCGTATTCAAACTGTGTTTTGAATACATGTAATGTTCGAAACTCGACATGGATAGGGGAAAACAGTAAGTCAAGTTATACATCTAATAACTACACATGTACCACACAAAACACATCAGGAAA
>CALXTS010000020.1 GCA_944391465.1 uncultured Alphaproteobacteria bacterium | reverse complement strand
AAAAAGTAATTTTTAACTCCCCGCTGACAAGAGTGTCGGTCGGGAGTTTTTTTTGTGTGTTATCTTAAAGAAATTTTGTAGGGCTGAGAAACAATGATTGTTGTTGGGAGTAACTTCTATCTGATTTTATCAATGATTTTATATATGTTGCTGCTGATATGTCCGCTGGAACAAAAATCTGAAGAAAGAGAAGGTTTGTTTTGGTAGTATAAAAGCATAAACAGTCTGGTGGAGTAGGTTAAACCTAGGGTTTCATCGTGATAATTATCAATGAGTTCAATTAAACGATTATAATGAATTTTTTCATTTTCGCAAATTTCTTTGAGCGCACTCCATTCTTGAGTGCATAACTGTATTGTTGTAACGCGGTTATTGATGCGTAAAACTTTTTTACTCAAGATGGTGCTCATATGTTCCCCACTATAAATTGGTGTGTTTTTTGTATTGTATATATTAAAAGTAATCTATATGCAATTAAAAAATGATTTTTTATTTTAATGCTAACTATTAAGAAAGTCTTTTTGTCTAAAAATGGCTTGAAAGTACTTAAATTTGCGAATCGAATGAGTAATTTTATATAATCGGTTGATTTGACTCAAAGAGAGTCGTAAAAAGGGATTCAGAGAAAAATAATTTCATTTTTTTTGATTTTTTTACTTGCAATCTAAATTTGTCTATGTTACAAGTGCCTCACGAGAATTGTTTAGGGCTATGAATCTGCCTAGATGATTCAGATATAAAACATAATGCAAGCCTTTAATTCTGAGGTTTGCTGAGTTTAACATTTAGATGGCAGGCTTCTAATGAAAGTTTTTGCCGTCTAGCTATAGGAAAAGTATTTTAATATGATGGATACACAAAATATAAGAATTCGCCTCAAGGCTTTTGATCATCGTTTGCTCGATTTATCTACTAAAGAAATCGTTCATACAGCCAAAAGAACAGGGGCAAATGTTAGAGGTCCTATTCCTCTTCCAACCAGAATCGAGAAGTTTACGGTAAACCGTTCTCCGCACGTTGATAAAAAATCTCGTGAGCAGTTTGAAATTCGTACCCACAAGAGACTTCTTGATATCGTAGATCCAACACCGCAAACTGTTGATGCTTTAATGAAGCTGGATTTGGCTGCCGGTGTTAATGTTGAAATTAAGTTATAATTTAATGTTGGCTTTATAAATATCGGTAAGGTCAACCTATTAGAAAAGGAAAAATATAATAATGCGTACGGGTCTAATCGCAAAAAAACTTGGAATGTCTCGTATTTTCTCTACTGACGGAACTCATGTTCCGGTTACGGTTTTGGAAGTATCAGGCTTGGAAGTTGTCGATGTAAGAACTATGGAAAGAGACGGCTATACTGCCGTTCAACTCGGAACCGGTTCTGTTAAGGCTAAAAATCTTTCCAAACCGATGAAAGGACATTTTGCCAAGGCTAAAGTTGAACCGAAGAAAAAATTGGCTGAATTCAGAGTTTCTGAAGATTGCTTATTGTCTGTCGGTGATAAATTATCTGTAGAACATTTTGTTCCGGGACAGTTTGTTGATGTTTGCGGAACATCTATCGGTAAAGGTTTTGCCGGTGTTATGAAACGCCACAACTTTGCCGGTTTGGAGGCAACCCACGGTGTTTCTATTTCTCACCGTTCTCATGGTTCTACAGGACAAAGACAAGATCCCGGTAAAGTATTTAAAGGCAAAAAAATGGCCGGACATATGGGTGATGAGCGCGTTACCGTTCAGAACTTGAAGGTTGTTGCCATTGATGCTGATAAGGGCTTGATTATGGTAAAAGGTGGTGTTCCCGGTTCTGAAAATGGCTGGGTTTATGTTACCGATGCCGTAAAGAAAGTTTCTTCAGTCCAATTGCCGATGCCTGCCGGATTGATTAAAAAAGTTGATGAACCTGTTGCAGTTAAAGCTGATGAAGCAGCTGATAATGCATAACGTTAAAGGAAAAAAATTATGAAACAGGACATCTTAAATTTAGATAATAAAAATGTTGGTTCAATTGAACTTGACGAATCTATTTTCGGTTTGGAAGTTCGTGCTGACATTTTACACCGTGTTGTGGTATGGCAGTTGGCCAAATTGCAATCCGGAAACCATAAAACCAAAGGCCGTTCTGAGGTTGCTTTGACTCCTGCAAAACCCTTCAAACAAAAAGGAAGCGGTAACGCTCGTCAGGGTTCTCGCAAAGGTACGCAGTTCAGAAAAGGTGGCGTGGTATTTGGTCCGGTTGTCAGAGACCACTCTCACGATTTGACTAAGAAATTCAGAAAACTCGGCTTGAAGACTGCTCTTTCTGCTAAAGCTAAAGAAGGAAATTTGGTCATTATCGATGAAGCAAAATTGTCTGCTCCGAAAACTAAAGAGTTGCAAGCTAAACTTGAGGCTTGCGGTTTGAGCAACAGTTTGTTTATCGATGGTAAAGAGGTTGATATGAATTTCGCTTTGGCAAGCCGCAACATTATTGGTGTTGATGTATTGCCGACTATTGGTGCTAACGTATATGACATCTTAAGAAAAGACAAATTGGTATTGACTAAAGATGCAGTTGCCTGCTTGGGAGAAAGATTGAAATGAGTAGCTCTAAAAAAACAAACAATGTAACTGCTAAAATGTATGATACTATCGTACGTCCGGTTATTACCGAGAAATCAATGATTGCTTCGGAAGCCGGAAAGGTTACTTTTTTGGTTCCTTTGTCTGCCACTAAAGATGAAGTTAAAGCTGCTGTTGAAGCTATCTTTAACGTCAAGGTAAACAAAGTTAATACAATTCGTCAGTTCGGTAAAGTTAAACGCTTTAGAGGATATGAAGGTCAGCGTTCTGACTTCAAAAAAGCGGTTGTTGCTTTGGCCGAAGGTCAAAATATTGATGTTACAGCAGGAATTTAAGACATGGCATTAAAAAATTATAAGCCCACATCTCCTGGACTTCGTCAGCTCGTAATCGTTGACAGAGGCGAGCTCTATAAAGGTAAGCCGGAAAAGAGTTTGACTATCGGTTTGACTAAAACCGGCGGTCGCGATAATTTCGGGCATGTTACAAGTCGTAAAATTGGTGGCGGTCATAAACGCAAATTGCGTATTATTGACTTCAAACGTAATAAGTTTGACGCAGAGGCAACTGTTGAGAGAATCGAATATGATCCTAACCGTTCCGCTTTCATTGCTTTAATCAGCTATGAAGACGGCGAAAAGGCTTATATTTTGGCTCCGCAGAGATTAAAATCCGGTGATAAAGTTATTTCTTCGGCTAAGGCTGATATTAAACCGGGTAACGCTATGCCTTTGAAAAATATGCCGGTTGGTACTATTATTCACAACGTTGAGTTAAAAGCTGGCAAAGGCGGACAGTTGGTTCGTTCTGCCGGTTGTTATGCTCAGTTGGTTGGTAAAGACGCCGGTTATGCTCAATTGAAGTTGAGCAGTGGTGAGTTAAGGATTGTTCGTGAAGAGTGCTTGGCTACTGTCGGTGCTGTTTCTAATCCTGATAACCAGAACAGATCACTCGGAAAAGCTGGTCGTAACCGTTGGTTAGGTAATCGTCCGGTATCTCGTGGTGTTGCTATGAACCCGGTTGATCACCCGCATGGTGGTGGTGAAGGTCGCACTTCTGGCGGTCGTCATCCTGTTACTCCTTGGGGTAAACCGACTAAGGGTTATAAGACTCGTACTAACAAAAAGACGGATAAATTCATTATGAGAAGCCGTCATGAAAATAAAAAGAAATAAGGAGAAACGCTAATGACACGTTCCGTATGGAAAGGGCCGTTTGTTGATGGCTATCTTCTCAAAAAAGCTGAGGCTGCGAAATCTTCCAGCCGTAATGAAGTGATCAAAATCTGGTCTCGCCGTTCTACAATGTTGCCGCAGTTTGTCGGTTTGACATTTGGTGTTCATAATGGTCATAAATTTATTCCGGTATTGGTTACCGAAGATATGATTGGCCATAAGTTCGGTGAATTTGCGCCGACACGTACTTTCTACGGTCACGCATCAGATAAAAAGGCTAAGAGAGGTTAATGATGAGCAAAACTAAAGATGCAAGAAGAGTAGCTGCAAATGAAGCTTTGGCTGTTTGTCATTCTATTCGTACAAGCCCTCGTAAGCTTAACTTGGTTGCTCAATCAATTCGCGGTTTGGATGTTTCCAAAGCCGTTGCAGAATTGAGCTTTTCTAAGAAGAGAATTGCAAAAGTCGCTTTAGGTGTTTTGAATTCGGCTATTGCAAATGCTGAAAATAATCACCAGCTAAATATTGATAAGCTCTTTGTTAAAGAGGCTTATGTTGGCAAAGGTTTGGTAATGAAACGTATGCACGCTCGTGGTCGTGGTAGAGGAGCTAGGGTTTTGAAACCTTTCTCTAACATGACGATTATCGTGGCTGAGCGCGGGGAGTAAGTAAATGGGACAAAAAGTTAATCCTACCAGTCTTCGTTTGGGTGTTAACCGTACTTGGGACTCTCGCTGGTATGCAGATGAAAAATATTCTGATTACCTCCTCGAAGACGTTAAAATTAAAGAATTCTTGAAAGAGAAATTGGCTCAGGCCGGTATTAGCAGAATCGTTATTGAACGTCCTGCAAAGAAAGCCAGAGTTACTATTCACTCTGCAAGACCAGGTGTTGTAATTGGTAAAAAAGGTCAGGATATTGAGAATTTAAGAAAAGAAATTCAAAAATTGACTGATTCTGAAGTTCAATTGAACATTTTAGAAGTTAGAAAACCTGAGCTCGATGCAAAATTGGTTGCTGACAGCGTTGCTCAGCAGTTGGAACGCCGTGTTGCTTTCCGTCGCGCTATGAAACGCGTTATGCAGTCTGCGCTTCGTTTGGGTGCTGAAGGTATTAAGGTTTGCTGTTCAGGTCGTCTCGGCGGTGCTGAAATTGCCAGAACCGAATATTACCGTGAAGGTCGTGTGCCTTTGCACACATTGCGTGCCGATATTGACTACGCAACTTCTACAGCTCACACAACTTATGGTGCCTGCGGTGTCAAAGTTTGGATCTATAAGGGTGAAATTATGGCTCATGATCCGATGGCACAAGACAAAAAGCTGGCTGAACAAAAATAAGGATAAAGTAAAATGTTAAGTCCAAAAAGATTAAAGTTCCGCAAGCAGCATAAAGGCCGTATTCACGGTCTGACTAAGGGCGGTGCAAGTTTGAGTTTTGGTTCATATGGTTTGAAGGCTTTATCTCCAGAGCGTATCACAGCTCGCCAGATTGAGGCAGCTCGTCGTGCGATTACTCGTGAAATGAAAAGAGCCGGAAGATTATGGATCAGAATTTTCCCAGATGTTCCTGTTTCAGATAAACCTGCTGAGGTTCGTATGGGTAAAGGTAAAGGTTCCGTAGAATTTTGGGTTGCCAGAGTTCATCCGGGACGGATTATGTTTGAGTGCGAAGGCGTTCCTGAGGAAGTTGCTCGTGCGGCTTTTGCTCTCGGTGCTGCAAAGTTACCGGTCAAAACTAAGTTCGTTAAGAAACTTAATTCTGAGCAAGGAGAATAATAATGGTTAAAACTAAAGATCTTCGCGCTATGAGTATTGATGAATTGGAAGCTAAATTGCTTGAGAATAAAAAAGAGCAGTTTAATTTAAGAATTCAACAATCTACTGGACAATTACAAAATACTGCGGTATTAAGAAAAGTCCGTCGTGAAATTGCTAAAATTAACACGCTCATTGCTGAGCGCAAGAAGAATAGTTAGGAGAAAGACTATGCCTAAAAGAATTCTTCAAGGTGTTGTTGTTAGTGATAAACAGGATAAAACAGTCGTTGTTAGTGTTGAACGTCAGGTTATGCATCCTGTTTATAAGAAATTCATCAAAAAGAGCAAAAAATATGCTGCTCATGATGAAAATAATCAGTTCAAGGTCGGCGATATCGTACGTATTGAAGAATCCGTACCTTATTCTAAGACTAAGGCTTGGACTGTAATCGTTGATAACGCCGAATAAGAGAAGGAAGAAAAGAAATGATACAGATGCAAACCAACCTCGATGTAGCCGATAATTCCGGCGCACGTCAGGTGCAGTGCATTAAGGTTCTTGGCGGTTCCAAGAGAATGCATGCAACTGTAGGCGACGTTATTGTAGTATCTGTTAAAGATGCTATTCCTAAGGGTCGCGTTAAGAAAGGTGATGTTCATAAAGCAGTTATTGTTAGAACCGCTTCTGACATCAGACGTAAAGACGGATCTGTTATCCGTTTTGATAAAAATGCTGCAGTTCTCATTAATAAAGACGGCGAGCCTATCGGTACCCGTATCTTTGGGCCGGTTACCAGAGAATTGCGCGCTAAGAAATTTATGAAAATAATTTCGCTCGCACCGGAGGTATTATAATGAACCTTAAATTAAAAATTAAAAAAGGCGATCAGGTTATAGTTTTGTCAGGTGATGACAAAGGTAAAACCGGTGAAGTGGTTAAAGCTATGCCTAAAGAGGGTAAAGTGGTTGTAAAAGGTATTAATTTGGTTAAAAGACATACCAAACCCAGCCAAACTACTCCTGGCGGTATCGTTACCAAAGAAGCCCCGATTAACGTTTCTAATGTCGCTGTTGTTGATAAGTCTGGAAAGGCTACCAAAATCGGCTATAAGGAAGTTGACGGTAAGAAAGTACGCGTTGCTCGCAAATCCGGTGAAGTAATCGATTAATAGGAGAAAAATTTATGACAAATTTTGAAACTTTATATAATGAGGTCATAAAAAAATCTCTTGTGGAAAAATTCGGTTACAAGAACCCACATGAGATTCCTAAGCTGACCAAAATCGTTTTGAATATCGGTGTTGGCGATGCCGTTACCGATAAGAAAAAACTTAATAATGCTGTTGAAGAGTTGGCCTTGATTGCCGGACAAAAACCGGTTGTAACAAGAGCTCGCAAATCAATTGCTACTTTTAAGTTGAGAGAAGGTATGCCGATTGGTTGTAAAGTTACTTTGCGTTCTGACAGAATGTATGAGTTTCTTGAAAGATTGATTAATATGGCATTACCGCGCGTTAGAGACTTCCACGGTATTACTGGTAAGAACTTTGACGGTAGAGGAAACTTCGCATTTGGTATTAAAGAACAGATTATATTCCCTGAAATCAACTACGATAAGGTTGAGAATATCAGAGGTATGGATATCTGCATTTGTACTTCTGCGAAAACTGACGAAGAAGCTAAAGCTCTTCTCACCGGCTTTAACCTTCCTTACAAGAAATAAGTGGAGATTTTACTATGGCAAAAACAAGTTCAGTTTTCAGAAACTTGAAAAGAGCTAAATTGGCGGAGAAATATGCTAACCGTCGTGCTAAGCTCAAAAAGATCGTTATGGATAAAACTATTTCTCCTGAAGAAAGATTCCAAGCGACTTTGAAATTGGCTGAGATGCCGCGTAATTCTGCTAAAATCAGATTCAGAAATCGTTGCAAAATTACCGGTCGTTCTCGTGGTGTTTATCGGAAGTTCGGATTGGCTCGTGTTGAATTAAGAGACATGGCTAGTTTTGGTGAAATTCCTGGTTTAGTAAAATCAAGCTGGTAGGAGATAAAGATAATGTCTATGTCTGATCCTTTGGGCGACATGCTCACACGCATTAGAAACGCACAAAGAGCGAAGAAAAGTGAAGTCGTATCACCTGCTTCTCGCTTGCGTGAAAATGTTTTGGAAGTTTTGAAAAAAGAAGGCTACATTGCCGGTTATGAAAAGGTTAATGTTCGCCAAGGTATTGATGAACTTCGTATTAAATTGAAGTATCATGAAGGTGCTTCTGTTATTACTGAAATTTACCGTGTTTCTACTCCGGGACGTCGGGTTTATTCCAGCGTTAAAGATTTGCCGAGAGTTTACAACGGATTGGGTATTTCCATCATTTCTACTCCTAATGGGGTTATGAGCGATAATGATGCCAGAAAAGCCAACGTTGGCGGTGAAATTTTGTGTCAAGTATTTTAGGGGAGAAAATGGATGTCTAGAATTGGTAAATATCCGGTTATCGTCCCTGAAGGCGTTAGTGTTGCTATTTCCGGCAATATCGTAAAAGCTAACGGTAAATTGGGTGAGTTATCTTGCTCTTTTGATACCGGTCATATCGATGCTGTGGTAGATGGTAACAAAGTTGTTGTTACTCCAAAGTCTGAGTCTAAAGAGGCTCGTGCTTTGTGGGGAACAACCAGAGCCAACATTAACCTGATTGTTAAAGGGGTTAGTGAAGGTTTCAAAAAAGATTTAGAGTTGATTGGTGTGGGTTATAAAGCTCGCGTAGAAGGAAGCAATAAATTGGTTCTTTCCTTAGGCTTTTCTCATGATGTAATTGTTGAAGCTCCTAAAGGCATCAAAATTACTTGCGCCAGCCCGACCCAAATTAGCATCTCTGGTGCAGATAAACAACTTGTCGGTCAAACAGCTGCGGAAATTCGCAAATTCAGAAGTCCGGAACCTTATAAAGGTAAAGGTGTTAGATATGTTGGCGAATATGTCCGTCGTAAAGAAGGCAAGAAAAAATAGGGAATAATGTAAATGAATACGCCAAGAGAATTGTTAAACAGAAGAAAAGGTCGTATCAGATCTGCTCTTAAAGCTGCTGCGAATGGAAAGATGAGATTGTCTGTATTCCGCAGTGGGTTGCATATCTATGCTCAGATTATTGATGATGCAAAAGGTGTTACTGTTGTTTCGGCTTCAACTCTTGATAAAGAAATCAGAAACAGCATCAAAAAATCTTCTACCGTTGAAGCTGCAAGTTTTATCGGTAAAACGATTGCCGAACGCGCTTTGAAATCAGGTGTAAGCGAAGTCGTTTTCGACAGAGGCGGTTACGTTTATCATGGTCGTGTCAAAGCCTTAGCTGAAGCCGCTCGTGAAGCCGGCTTGAAATTCTAGGAGTTGAAGATATGGCACAACAAAATTTAGAACGTCGTAATAATAAGACGGAAAAAGAATTAGTTGAAAAACTGGTTCATATTAATCGTGTAGCTAAAACTGTAAAAGGTGGACGCACTATGTCTTTTGCTGCCGTGGTCGTTGTCGGTGACCAAAAAGGTCGTGTCGGCTATGGAACGGGTAAAGCAACTGAAGTGCCTGATGCTATTACAAAAGCTACTAATGAAGCTAAGAAAAATATGGTTCGCATTCCGCTTCGTGAAGGCAGAACTCTTCATCATGACGTTGCCGGTCGTTTCGGTGCCGGTAAGGTCTTTTTGAGAACAGCTCCTGCCGGTACCGGTGTTATTGCCGGCGGTCCGATGCGTGCAATCTTTGAAGTGCTCGGAGTGCAGGATGTCGTTGCTAAATCTATGGGCTCTAACAATCCATATAATATGATTAAAGCAACGTTTAATGCTTTGGAAGCTATCAATTCACCTCGTATGGTTGCTGCTAAACGCGGTAAAAAAGTTGGTGATATTGTTAGCCGTCGCGAGAATACCAATAATGCAAAATTATCGGTTGAGGAGGCATAATCATGGCTGCTAAAAAAACAATTAAAGTGACTCAGACTGTAAGTTCTATCGGTCGTCGTAAAGATCAGAGAGCAACTTTAATCGGTTTGGGGTTGAATAAACTTCATAAAACAGCGGTTTTGGAAGATACTCCTTCAATCAGAGGTATGATCCGCAAAGTGGCTCACCTTGTTAAGGTTGAAGAATAAGAGCTTTATGAGAATTTTTCCTGCGATTTGTTTCGCAGGAAAAATTCAGAGTAAGAGTTCCCGCTAGAAATAAAAGGTGAATAGATATGAAACTTAATGAAATTAAAGATAATGAAGGCGCCAGAAAAAATCGTATTCGCGTTGCTCGCGGTATTGGTAGCGGCAAAGGCAAAACGGCCGGACGTGGACAGAAAGGGCAAAAAGCTCGTTCAGGTGTTGCCGTTAACGGTTTTGAAGGCGGACAGATGCCTGTTTACCGCAGATTGCCTAAACGCGGTTTTAAAAATCCGTTTAGCGTTACTTACGCGGTTGTTAATCTGGATACCATTCAGAAGGCTATTGACGCCGGTAAATTGAATGCTGCAGATATTAATGTTGATGCTTTGCTTAATGCAGGTATTATCAGCAAGAAGTTAGATGGTGTTCGTTTGTTGGCTCGCGGAGCAATTACAACTAATGTTACCATTAGTGTAAATTCTGCTTCTAAGTCTGCTGTTGCCGCTGTTGAAAAAGCTGGCGGTAAAGTAAACATTATTGCTTAATGTTATTAAATGAACTTCTGCAAACAGGCTTGAAATATTTTTATATTTTAGCTATTGTTTGCAGGAGTTCTTTAATTTTTTTGTTTGTATTGCATAAAATATAGGGATTTTATAAATATGGTTTCACTTGCAGAAAAAATGGCCGCAAATCTTGATATGTCTGCTTTTAGTAAAGCTGATGATTTGAAGAAAAGATTGTGGTTTACGGTTTTGGCTCTGATTGTGTTCAGACTGGGAACGTTTATTCCACTGCCAGGTATTGATCCGAAAATTTTGGCTGAAATTTTTGCCAGAAATTCCGGCGGTATCTTGGGTATGTTTAATATGTTTGCAGGTGGTGCGTTAGAACGTATGACCATTTTTGCTTTGAATATTATGCCTTATATTTCTGCATCAATCATTATTCAATTGGGACAGTCGGTTATCCCGTCCTTGCAAGCTTTGAAAAAAGAAGGCGAATCGGGACATCGTAAAGTTACTCAATATACAAGATATTTGACGGTTTTGATTACGATTATTCAGGGATATGGTATTGCCATTGGTTTGGAAGGAATGGTCGGAAGCTCCGGAATGTCTGCGGTTATTAATCCGGGTTTCGTCTTTAAGTTTACGACGATTGTTTCTTTGGTCGGTGGTACTATGTTTATCGTTTGGTTGGGAGAACAAATTACGGCAAGAGGTGTCGGTAACGGTTCTTCTTTGATTATTACGGTTGGTATTATTGCCAATATTCCGACGGCTTTGGCTCAGACTTTTGAGCTCGGTCGGGTCGGTTCTATGTCTGCTGGTGTTATCTTGATGTTGATGGTTATGGTCTTGGGCTTGATTTATTTGATTGTTTTGGTTGAAAGAGCTCAGAGAAAAATCATTATTCAATATCCGAAACGCCAAGTTATGGGAAGAATGGGTGCCAGTGAAAGTTCTCATTTACCGCTTAAAATTAATCCGACAGGTGTTATTCCTCCGATTTTTGCAAGCTCTTTGTTGTTGTTACCGATTACAATTGCTAATCTGAGTGCAGAAAAAGGTCCTGCTTGGGTGCAGAGTTTGAGTACAATGTTAGGACATGGTCAGCCTTTATATTTGGCCTTGTATGCTTTCTTGATAGCTTTCTTTGCTTTCTTCTATACAGCAATTGTTTTTAATCCTGAGGAAACGGCTGATAATTTGAAAAAACACGGAGGCTTTATTGCCGGTATTCGCCCAGGGAAAAATACCGCTGAGTATTTGGATTATGTGATTACTCGTTTGACGGTTCTAGGTGCTGTTTATCTGGTTGGTTTGTGTATTTTACCTGAGATACTTATCAGTAAATTGTCGGTTCCCTTCGTTTTGGGTGGAACAACATTGTTAATCGTGGTTCAGGTAACTATGGATTTTGTTACTCAGGTTCAGTCTCATTTGATTGCTTATCAATATGAGTCCTTAATCAGAAAGGCTTCTTTAGCTAATCGGAAGAAACGTTAAAATGAATCAAAACGGATTGGGATTACATATTGTTTTTACCGGAGCGCCGGGATGTGGTAAAGGAACGCAAGCTCGCTTGCTTAAAGAGAGAATCGCTATTCCACATCTTTCAACCGGAGAGATGCTGAGAGCGGAAGCTGCTAAAGGTACTCCTCTCGGACTCGAAATCAAGGCGCTTATTGATGAGGGAAATTTGGTTCCCGATGAGATGATTATAAAAATGTTGTCTGCAAGGATTGATGCAGATGATTGTAAAAATGGTTTTATTTTGGATGGCTTTCCAAGAACCTTACCACAAGCAGAGGTTTTAAATGAAATGCTTTCCAAAAAAGGGATTACTTTGGATGCCGTGATTGAAATCCAAGTTCCCGATGAAATTATTATGGAACGTATTTTGGGGCGTTATGCCTGCATGAAGTGTGGTGCCGGTTATCATGATAAATTTCAAAAGCCTAAGGTCTATGGCGTGTGCGATGTTTGCGGCGGTACGGATTTTTATAGGCGAATCGACGATAATCGGGAAACAGTTCAAAACAGACTTATCAACTACCGAGCATTAACCTATCCGACAATTCCATATTTTGAAAAAAATGGTTTGTTGAGATGTGTTGACGGTACGGGTTCGATTGAGGCCGTTGCCAAGAAAATCGATAACCTTTTGGCAGTTGCATAAAGGTAATTTTTCTTTCGATGCTCCGCTTCGGTATCGAATAAGAAATCTTATCGTAAGCCTCACTAAAATAGATTTGACAGATAAGTTTGAAAAAAAAGATTTTTTTTCGAAAATTTGTTAAATCGAAGGTTGACACATTCAATTTTTAGCCTATAATCCGGCTTAACTTTGAAAAGTGTTCAGCTTTTTGATGGAATAATAATATATAAAATTTGAATGGAGATTTAATTTGGCTCGTATAGCTGGTGTAAACATTCCGAGTGCCAAAAAATTAGAGATAGCATTGACCTATATCTATGGTATCGGGAGAAAAACTGCTCAAAACATTTGCGCAAAATCAGGTGTTTCCGGTGATCTTCGCGTTCACGAATTAAGCGATGAAGATGTTGCTAAAGTTCGTGACGTTATTGATAACGATGTTGTTGTTGAAGGTGAACTTCGCCGCGAAATTGGTGTTAATATCAAAAGACTGATGGACTTAGGCTGTTATAGAGGTCTGAGACACCGTAAAGGTTTGCCTGTTAGAGGTCAGAGTACTAAACAGAATGCTCGTACCCGTAAAGGTAAACGTAAAACTGTTGCAAATAAGAAGAAATAAGGTGGGTTGTTAAATGGCAAAAGCAGTATCACAACGTATTAAAAAGAAAGAGAAAAAGAATATTACCGCGGGTGTTGCTCACGTAAATTCTACTTTCAATAATACAAGAATTACAATTACTGATGCTCAAGGTAATACCGTTTCTTGGGCAACAGCTGGTGCTCAGGGCTTTAAAGGTTCTAGAAAATCTACCCCTTATGCTGCGCAGGTTGCTGCTGAAGAAGCTGGTAAAAAAGCTCAAGAGCATGGTATGAAGACTCTGGAGGTCGAAGTTAAAGGGCCGGGTTCTGGAAGAGAATCTGCAATCAGAGCATTACAAGTTATCGGTTTCACAATTACAACTATTCGTGATGTTACTCCTATTCCTCACAACGGTTGCCGTTTGAGAAAAAGACGTCGCGTCTAGTACTTTAATCTTATTTAGAAACTTGTTTTCTAAATGATTTGTTTATAAATTTTGCATATGCAGCAAATAAGAGGACATACCGGTGATTCAAAAAAATTGGCAAGAACTTATTAAACCGACTAATTTGGAAGTTACTCCGCTTGAGGGTAGTAATAAAGCCAAAATAGTGGTTGAACCCTTAGAGAGAGGTTTTGGCTTAACTCTGGGTAATGCAATCAGAAGAGTTTTACTTTCTTCTTTGCAAGGCGGTGCTGTTACTAGCATTAAAATTAACGGAGTTTTGCATGAATTCTCTGTCATTCCTGGTGTGAGAGAAGATGTTACCGACATCGTTCTTAACATTAAAGGGTTAGCCGTTGCAGTTCATAGTGAAGGTCAAAAAACGATGACCTTAAAAGCTGAAGGACCTTGTGAGGTTACAGCGGCTATGATTGAAACGGGACATGATGTGGAAATCAAAAATCCGGATTTGGTTATTTGTAATCTGGATGCCGGCGCTAAAATCAATATGGAAATGACGGTTGGAACCGGGAAAGGTTATGTTCCCGCTTCAATGAATAAACCGAATGATGCTCCGATTGGTTTGATTGCCGTTGATGCGATTTATTCTCCGGTCAGAAAGGTTTCTTACAAAGTTGAAAATACTCGTGTCGGACAAGCTACCGACTATGATAAATTGACTTTAATTGTTGAAACTAACGGTGTGGTTTCTCCTGAAGATGCCGTTGCTTTAGCAGCCAGAATCTTGCAGGATCAGTTGAAACCATTTATTAACTTTGATGAACCTGAAAGTGAAGTCGAAGTTGAAAAAGAAGAATTGCCGTTCAACAGAAATCTGCTTAAGAAAGTTGAGGAGCTTGAACTTTCTGTTCGTTCTGCAAATTGCCTCAAAAATGATAATATCATTTATATCGGTGATTTGGTTCAGAAGACTGAAGCTGAAATGTTGAGAACGCCTAACTTTGGTAGAAAATCTTTGAATGAAATCAAAGAAGTTTTGGCTAAAATGGGTATTCATTTGGGTATGGATACTCCGGGTTGGCCGCCTGAGAATATTGAAGAACTCATCAAGAGAGTTGATGAACATTTTTAGTTCTTTGAATTTGAAAGCCTCGGTTGTTTTGCATCCGAGGCTTTTTTTTTGATGAAATTTGAGATTCTTCTTGCTTTTCAAAATATTGTATGATAAAAACGCAACCGAATAAGGAATCTTCATGTATGAGCACTTGGTGAATCCGTAGTGAAGATTATGGTTTTATACAGCTTGTCCTGCAAGCTACAGAGAAAAGAAAGGATATGTTATGAGACACGGAATGAAACATAGAAAGTTTAATATGGATACTAATGCTCGTAAGGCATTATTTTCTAATTTAACAGCTGCTGTTTTAACACACGAACAAATTAAAGTTACTTTGACTCGTGCTAAAGAATTGAGAACATTTGTTGATAATATGATTACTCTTGGTAAAAAAGGTGGTCTCAATAATCGCAGACAGGCTTTGTCTTTCTTGCGTGATAACGAAACTGTTTCTAAACTTTTCTCTACTTTGGCTGAACGCTATAAAACTCGTAACGGTGGTTATACCCGCGTTTTGAAGGCTGGTTTCCGTTATGGCGATTGCGCTCCGATGGCAATTATTGAGTTGGTTGACAGAGATGTTAATGCTAAAGGTGCTAAAGATTTGGCTCGTGTTGCCGCAGAAAAAGCTGCTATGGCTGAAGCTGAGAAAGCAAGTTCCGAAGCAAAATAACGTTTTGTTTTGTTTGAAAAAGCAGGCTATATAGCCTGCTTTTTTGTTATAGCTGTCTTACAGAAAACCCAGAGTTTACTCGGGATAGAATCCAACATGTCGGAGCGATACCCCTCCACGCCAATAAGAGGCTAAAAACATAAGGTTTGTAACTGATTTAGAATTTTTAGTTTACCCGAGGATATCTATAGAAAAAGCGAATCGATTTTATTCGGTTCGCTTTTTTATTTCTAGATTACGAGATTATTTCTGCCTCATATGCATAAATAATTTGTGTATCCTGTTCGTTATCCTCGAGGCTTAGTTCGCAGACTAGCAATTTGTCTGCATCTTGCAGGCTATCAAGTACATCATCGGGAATACCGCTGAGGTTTATGTCATCTTGTGGATTACGGTGCAGAATCGCACTCTTTTCTTCTATGTCAAATTCAAACGAAGATTCTGAAGGTTCTCCGTTTCGGGCATAGAGCAACAACATAACTTCATCTTCATCGTTAATTAAAAAATCATAAGTATCAAAATTTTCACTCATCGGTTTTTCCTATTTGTTAGGTGCTTTGTTGGGCACCCTTTATAAAAAAAGGGGGGTTACCTCAAAGAATCGTGGGGGAAGCCAGAGGTAACCGGATAAAACTTACTTTATATAAGTTTCATATATATAGATTATGACCTAAATATTGAAGAAATGTTAATAGTTTGCAAAAACGGAATGAAAATTTATTTAAAACAGCGTATGCTCTTCCTTAAGAGGTGCTTATGAAACTTTTATTGAACAGATTTATTGAGTTGTTAAAATGGCCGGTGGCCCTTTATATGTTGGTTTCACTTCCGGCTTGTATTCAATCATTGTCCTATTTTAATTTTGCTAACTTGAAATATTTGGCTTTGTTTGGCGGTTTTTTCTTTTTCTTTGTAGCCAGAGGATTTATGGATTCCGGTATGAAAACAACCATGGAAATTCTAGCTCATGAAATGACCCATGCGTTCTTTGCTCTTTTGACTTTTCATAAGGTTACCGGAATTCGTGTGGCTCCTGATGATTCCGGCGGAAATATGTCTTTTGAAGGTGAGGGAAATTGGCTGATTATTATTGCGCCATATTTCTTTCCGTTGTTTGGTTTCTTTTATATGATTGCCTTTTCTATTTATACGAATATGGCGCCCAGCAATCTGTTGTTAAATGGTATTTTGGGATATTTTATCGGATACCATTTAGACACTGTAGGATCTCAGATTCATGATAAACAGACGGATTTACCTAAAGTTTCTTATCTATTTTGTGTATTGTTTTTGCCTGCGGCTAATATGTTTATGGTGGGGTCAATGCTGGCTTTTAATACCAGAGGCTGGGATGGCGTTATAAAATATAATGAACTTATCGGCTATTTAAATGCTAAGAATTTTGATTTGGTAAGTGCCTTTTTAGGAAATTTGTTCTAAGACGCAGTTTTCTGTGTTTAATCTATATGAAACGCCGCAAGGAATTACAAAGCGCTCTTTAAAGTGTCCGTAATTAAAGTTTTTAATCATGGGCAAGTTAGTTTGGCGTGCAAAATCATCAATAATATCATCAATGTTTCCGTGGGTGGTGTTTTCATCTTCACATTCACTGAAACGCCCGAAAATTATACCTTTAAGGTATTTAAATTCCGGATTATATTTTAACTGTGTCAGCATCAGACCTATTTTGTATGGTTTTTCGCATTCGTCTTCAAGCAACAAAATTTTATCTTTTAACGATGGGTAAAATCGGCTACCGCTAAGGTCACTAAGAACACTTAAATTTCCACCGATAAGAATTCCTTCTGCGCATCCTTTATGTATGGTTTCGCCGCTTTGCGCTCTAAATGGAATGCCTTTAAGAACATTTTGTAAGGAAGAGTTAACCAACGGACTGATATTACCTTCTCTAAAATCATATTCGCATAAAAAACCGCTGATATAAGGTTGTTGTGTCTGGCTATAGACAGCGAGTTGGAGAGAAGAGGTATCGCTGAAGCCGATTATCGGTTTCGGGTTGTTTTTTATGACACTGAAATCAAGGTATTCATGCAAACGTAAAGAAGAGGCTCCACCATGGGCTGCAAACAGAGCTTTTACCTCCGAGTTAGCATAGGCAGCCATAATATCGTTGCTTTTTTTTATATCCGAATCCGGTTTTAGTGAAGTTCCTTCATAAGTGGAAGGCATTATTAAAGTTTTAAATCCCAGCTTATGGAGATAGTTAATCGCGCCATCTATGTTTATTGTATTTCGTTTTTTTAAACTGATGGACGGGGATATTATCGCTATGGTATCACCGGGATTTAAAACTTGTTTCATCTAAATTTCCTTTAGAAGTTCACGGCTAAAGTCCGGAAGAGAGTTGTCGTGCGCCCCCATGATAATTACGCGATCTCCGGGTTTGACATTATTTAAAATAAATTTCCGCGTATCTTCTTTATGGGGAAGGAACAAAGCGTTTGCATGTCCGTTAGCCTTTATCCGATTGATGATATTGGCAGAAGATATTCCGACATCTTGTGGGGTTAATTCATAAATTTCCTGCATGATCATAATATCGTCATCATTTAAAACTTGCGCAACAACATCGGCAACCTCATTTCCGGTATTTACGGCTGAAAACGGGGTATGCGGTTGATACATGGCGATAATGCGTCCGGGGTAGTCTTTGAGAGCGGACAAGGAGGCACCGATTTTGCTCGGATTGTGGGCAAAATCATCATAAACCGTGATGTTGTTTGAAGTTCCGACGGTTTCTAAACGGCGCTTAATACCGGTGAAGCCTTCAAGAGCTTTTGCCGCTTCATATTTATCAATACCTAGCAAAATGCATGCAGAAATCGCTGCTAACGCATTTGATACATTAAAACGTCCAATCAGGTTAAGACGAAATGTTTTTCCGTCTAAGGTGTATTCTATTCCATGATTAACGGTTTTAATATTTTCGGCAAAAATATCGGCAGAAGCATCTTTAATTGAATATCTGAAGATTTTTTTGTTGCATGTCAGTTTACGAGCTAACGGGCAGTCATAGTTGGTAATCAATCCGTATTGTACATGAGATGCAAAAACGCTGAAATATTCAACCAATTTTTCCATGCTCGTATGATCATGGGAAATGTTATTTACAATACCAATATAGGGAAGATATTTCTGAATTGAACCGTCACTTTCATCGGCCTCAATGACGCAATATTCTCCCTCATTATAAATGTAGTTCGGCAAGCCGGGACGATCTTGATAATTGCAGAGCATGCCGCCGTTTATCATGCAAGGCTTTTTCCCGAGGCTGTCTAAAATGTAGCCAATCATAGCGGTGGTTGTTGTTTTGCCTGCGGTTCCTCCAACGGCAATGCCTTTGGGGTATTGAGCGAAAATTTCCGATAGTAAGTCAGAGCGTTTTTTTACGGGGATATTCAAACGGCGTGCGGCTTGGATATCGGGATTGTTATCATTTAAGGCTGCAGAAACATAAAGACATTCCATATCAGGTGTAATTCCGCTGCCGTCTTGAGGAATAATTTTAATGCCTGCGGTTTCCAATGCTTTTCGATTACTACTGTCTAATCCTTGGTCAAAGGCACTGTCAGAGCCATAAACTTCATAACCTTTTTTTACCAATATTTGTTCAAGCGGACTGATGCCGTTTCCTGATGCGCCGCTAAAAGCTACTTTTTTCATTATAATTTATCCTTGTTATTTATAGTCCTCATTAAATAAGGATAGTTTTAATAAGTTAATTTTTGTTTTATCCTTATAGCGCATCGAGGGTTTGATGTTCTCTTGCGCGGAGGATTCTTAAATTTTTATAGTCAATCACTATATAGCTTTTTCCGCTGCCGTCAACATTTAAGGCTAGTGCTGCACCGACATCTTTATTCTCAAAAGTCGAATAAAGAACAGCGGTTCCGTTTTCAAGCTGTTTGCAAAGATTGGGATTTTCTAACGGAGCCGGTTTTTGAACCGTGATGGTTTGTCCTTTCGAATCGGTTTCTTCAACATCAATCATTGCAGGGGTATAGTTTTCTTGTTGATTGCCGTATTTCTTTTTTAAAAGTGCCGCATAGATTTGATATTGTCTTAGGCCGGTTGTACAAGAGGCGTCATCATCCATTAAATTACCGTAGGCAATTATTCGCCATAATTCATTGTCATCTCCAAAGGTAATATTGACACGTTCAAATTCGCTTATCGGTTTGGGGAGATTCTTGGCCACAAAGCTGTTAACATAATCTTTTTCTTCAATCGGAGAAAGTAAAACACCTTGATTTTTAGTATCAATTATTGATGCTCCCCAGACTAATCCGAAGGGTGCTGGTTGATAGCGACTTGTATTGTCGCTTTGCATTTTGCTGCTTCGTTGGCGTATTTTGGGGAAATTTTGGCGGCGCAAATTTTGTGAGCGCGTCTTTAGAAGTTTTTTAGCCTGAGCTGTTGCTGTTTCGGCGTCTTCTTCCGGATTGTAATCTTCTTTAATGACATCGGTTTCCATAATCTCTTCAAAAATGTTTTCTTGTGCCTGAAGGTTACTGCTTATCAGGATGCAACTTAAAAAACTAAATAAGTAAATTTTTGGCATAAACTTATCCTTTAGGGTTAAAATTAAATTGAACAGTGTTCTGTTGTGGTTTATTGTATTTATGAAATGCAAATATTTTATTAAATAATATATCATTGCAGACATTTAAAACAATAAGGATAGAATCGTGATTGATGATGATAAAGATTTAAAATTGAAGATTTTTGTAAAAGAGCAAATTCGTAAAAATTTACTCAAAGTCGGACGAAAATTAGTCGTTGAGAAAGGTGTGGATTTTTTGACGGCTCGTAAGTTATCAGAGGCTTCCAATACATCTATCGGGACAATCTATAATCAGTTTGCAACAATGGATAATTTTATTTTGGAACAAAATATGCAAACTCTTGATGAAATGTATGGGTTTATGAGCATTATTATTCCGGATAAGAATCCTTTTGCCAATCTTAATCGTTATGTTGATGCTTTTAGTTCTTTTATTATCCATAATCCGAATTTATGGAATTTATTGTTTAAAATGCATATTAACAGTGAAGCAAGTTCTTTGCCGTTTGCATATGTTAAAAAGATTAAACGAATCCAAGGTTTGTTTGATCAACAGATTAGCTTGATGTTTAAAGATCTTGATTTTCCGACCAGAAGATTATCCGGACAAGTATTGGAAATGACATTGTTTGCGCTCAGTGGTTTTTTGGCTTCTAATAGTTGGGATAATTTACGACAGGTCAATAAACAAAATGTTTGCAAACTGTTGCTTGGAACTTTTTTGGCCGGCCTTAACAGCTTGAAGAAGGTTAAATAAATGCTTTATGAAGCCTATTATAAATTAGTTGATTATCTTAATAATCCTCAATTCCTACAACGAATCTTTGATAATCGATTTTATTTGATTTTGTTGGTTATTATTTTGATGCGTTTTAAATATACAACTTATCGCAGTATGTGGATGAGTGCTTTGGTTAATATTCCAGGGACTTTATTACATGAGTTAATGCATTTTACCGTTGGGTTAATTATGAATGCTCATCCATGTAATTTTACGGTTTTTCCTCGTAAGGGTTTAGATGGAAGTTATGTGATGGGAAGCGTCGGATTTCGTAATGTTACTTTTTATAACGCTGTTCCCGCCGCAATGGCTCCCTTGTTGTTATTACCAATAGGCTTTTATCTTAATCGTTATTTTTTACCGATTATGACACCGACATTGAGTAATTATGTTTTGTATGTTTTATTGCAGACTATTATTATTGAAAATGCAGTGCCATCAGGAGCTGATTTTAAAGTGGCGGGAATGTATTTTACGGGTGTCTTACTTTATGGTTTTATTTTCTTAAGTCTTTTTATAATGTTGTAAAAAAAAGCCTCCGTGGTTCGGAGGCTTTTTAATTTTTATTTATTTTTTTTGCATAATTAATGGCATTTCAGGTTGCTTACCTTCAACTTCCATTTGCGGATTTATAAATGCCGTTGATCCTTTTTCATAAAAATAAAATTCACGACGAATGCTTGCTTTATCTTTAATGGATAACTCGTTCCATTCTTTTTCATTCATTCCGTAAGGATATGTTTCTTTTGGTTCTTGCGGTGCGCTGGCACATGCAGTTATCAATGCCAACAAACCAAGAGATAGTATCTTTTTCATTTTGTTTTCTCCTTCTGATGACACACAATTCAGATGTATAAATTCATTATTTAGATTACCATATTTCGAGTGGCTGTGCTATGCTTTTATCAGGTTTTCTACAACATAATTTTCAGACCTTTAAACGTTTTATTTAGAATCTCGGCGTAATCTTTGAGCATAACAAAATATCGTAACTTTTGTTGGTTGCGATGGTTATGTAATTTTATAGGATTAACAATTAGGGAATCGATTATGATTAGCTTGAAAAAAATTAGCGGATTTGCCATGACATTTTTGCTGACAATGGGCTTTTTTATCGGAAATGCCTATGCTTCAGAAATCGATCTGCGTATTCCGTCTTTAGATGTTGGTTATAATATCTTTGGATATGCAATTACCGGATCTCAAATTTTGCTTTATGGTATGATTGTTTGCGCTTTGGGTATGTTGTTTGGCTTTTGGGAGTTTGTCAGAATTAAAAAAATGCCAGCTCATAAGTCAATGTTAAATGTTTCCAATATCATTTATGAAACCTGCAAAACTTATATGAAACAGCAGGCAAAACTTTTGGTGGTTTTGGAATTGTTTATCGCTGTTTGTATTTTTTATTATTTCTTTTATCTTAATGCAACGCCGATGCCTAAAGTTTTGACTATTTTAGGATGGTCAATCTTGGGTATTTTGGGCTCTTTTTCCGTTGCTTGGTTTGGTATGAGAATTAATACTTATGCAAACTCCAGAACCGCTTTCCTTTCTCTTAAAGGGCAACCGTATCCGGTAATGCATTTGCCTTTGCGTTCAGGAATGTCAATCGGCGTGCTGTTGATTTGCGTCGAATTGATTCTGATGATTACAATCTTGTTGTTTGTTCCTAAAGAAAGTGCCGGAGCTTGCTTTGTTGGTTTTGCTATCGGTGAATCTTTAGGTGCTGCTGCTTTACGTATTTGCGGCGGTATTTTTACTAAGATTGCTGATATCGGTGCCGATTTGATGAAAATTATTTTCAAAATCGGTGAAGACGATGCTCGTAATCCAGGTGTGATTGCCGATTGTACCGGTGATAATGCCGGTGACTCTGTCGGTCCGACCGCAGATGGTTTTGAAACTTATGGCGTAACCGGTGTCGCGTTAATCAGCTTTATTGTTTTGGCGGCAGGAATGATGTATGACCAAAACGGAAATTTGGCTTTGATTAACGGCGGTGTCGATATTCAGGCTCGTTTAATCGTTTGGATTTTTGCAATGCGTGTCTTGATGATTTTAACTTCTATTATCGCATATGCTTTAAACTCAAAAGTTTCAAAAATGATTTTTGGCAACAAAAAAGCCTTTAATTTTGAAACGCCATTGACTTCTTTGATTTGGTTGACGTCAATCATTTCTATTTTGGTTACTTTCGGTGTTTCTTATGTGATGATTGGTGATATGGGTGCTGATTTGTGGTGGAAACTTTCGGTTATTATTTCTTGCGGTACGTTGGCTGCGGCTTTAATTCCCGAATTTACCAAAATCTTTACCTCTTCAAAATCTAAGCATGTTGATGAGATTGTTAATGCCAGCCGCGAAGCCGGTGCATCTTTGAATATTATTTCTGGTATTGTTGCCGGTAACTTCTCTGCTTTTTGGCAGGGCTTGGTTATGGTCAGTTTGATGGCTATTGCCTTCTTTACCGCAAGAACCGGATTAGATGCTTATATGGTTTATCCTACCGTATTTGCTTTTGGTTTGGTGGCTTTTGGTATGCTCGGTATGGGACCCGTTACTATTGCCGTTGATAGCTATGGACCGGTTACCGATAATGCTCAATCCGTTTTTGAACTGTCTCAAATTGAAAGTATTAAAGGTATTGATAAAGAGATTGAAAAAGATTACGGATTTAAACCGAATTTTGAAGGCGGAAAACATTATCTTGAAGAAAATGACAGTGCCGGAAATACCTTTAAGGCGACTGCTAAACCCGTGCTTATCGGAACCGCCGTTATCGGTGCAACGACGATGATTTTCTCCATTATTTTGCTGTTGAACTTGCAGCTTGATTTATTGGATCCGGAAGTCTTGTTCGGTATTATTCTCGGTGGGGCAGTTATTTTCTGGTTCTCGGGAGCTTCTATGCAGGCCGTTTCTACCGGTGCTTATCGTGCCGTAAACTATATCAAGGAACATATTAAACTTGATACGGAAAAGGCGGCTTCGGTTGCAGATACTAAAAAGGTTGTACAAATTTGTACTCAATATGCTCAAAAAGGTATGTTTAATATCTTTGTGGTTATTTTCTCTTTCACAATAGCCTTTGCTTGTTTTGATGCGAATTTGTTTGCAAGCTATTTGATTTCAATAGCCGTATTCGGATTGTTCCAGGCTTTGTATATGGCAAACGCCGGCGGTGCTTGGGATAACGCTAAAAAGGTTGTTGAAGTTGATTTGAACGAAAAAGGAACGCCGTTACATGATGCCGCCGTTGTCGGTGATACCGTCGGTGATCCTTACAAAGATACTTCATCCGTTGCTTTGAATCCGATTATTAAATTTACGACATTGTTTGGTTTGCTCGCGGTTGAAATGGCCGTTTCGGCTCCTCGATGCGTATCTGTCGGATTAGGTATTGCGTTCTTTGTTTTGGGATTGCTGTTTGTATGGCGCTCCTTCTACAGAATGCGTATTGAAACCAAAAAAATGGATTAATTCTTTTGTTAGAATTTTAAGTTTTTTCGTTTAATACGAAAAAGGATTTAATCCTTGAAAAACAGCCAGATTTTTTAATTTGGCTGTTTTTTTCATAAATAACTTGACAAAATTTTATTTTGGTGTAGATATGCTCTCAATCGTTTGTGATTTTTGAGAAATTATCATGTCGTCTCTTCCTTTTGATAGGAGAGTTTTTGCAGCAAATGTTTTTTTGTTTGCTGTTGAGGTAATAGAAAGGTTGTCTTCTCTTTAGGATGTTCCATAAAAATAGTAGCTCAAGTTGTGAAACTTTGGCGACTAGCTCATGATTAGATTATGGAGACAATAATTATCTTGTTGCTGTTGGGAAACATCTGCAAGGTTTTTCTATTATATTTTGTGCGGAAAACCCCGAAATCTTCTCATTAAGTTGGGAACTTTTTCGGGGTTTTTTTATTAATTTTTGTGGAGCCGGTTATCTAAACGGTTTTCTGCTAAGCCGGCTGGATCTTGGTGGATGATGATTTGTGCATCAGGGTATTCTTTCAAAATATTGGCTTCAACCTCATCACAATAATCGTGGGCAATATGCAACGGAAGGTTTCCGTCAAGTTCAAGATGAAACTCAAACATATAAACGCCTCCGAGGTCTCTGGTGCGTAAATCGTGTATTCCATGTGCATGCTCGCTTCCGAGTACAATTTTTTGAATATTTTCGCGAATTTGATTATCTAATTCTTTATCAAGTAAAATGCCTAAGGCTTCATTTGCCAATTTATAGGCATTAAGCAGTAAATATGCCGCAATCAGGAAAGCGGTTAATGTATCAAACCAAGTTATTTCAAAAATTTTTACGACAAACAATGTCAAAATAATTGAGGCGTTACTGATTACATCAACGGTATAATGCTGAGAATCCGCATTAATTGCTTGAGAGTGTGTTTTTTTAGAAACATATTTTTGAAAACTGATTAAGGCAATGGTTAAAGCCAAGCTGATGACCATAATTATAATACCGATATCAACTTGAACCATCGGGCGAGGGGAGAAGAATCTTACAATGCCGTCATACATAACAAAAATTCCGGAGCCGGCAACAAAGGCTGATTGAATCAGCGCACTTAATGATTCTGCTTTTCCGTAGCCGTAGCGATGCTGGGTGCTTGCCGGTTTAGATGAGTAACGGACGGCGATGTATGTGATTGATGATGCAAACAAATCTGCCAAGCTGTCTATCATTGATGATAAAACAGAAAGAGAACCGGTTAGAATTACGCCGAGGGTTTTAAGTATAATTAAGGTTATTGCAAGGCTGATACTTCCTGCGGCGGCAAGTTTTTTTAAGCGGTTTCCCTGTTCAATCGTCAGTGATGACATCTTTTATTTTCTCCCAATCTGCAGATGAAATTTCATAGAAAATGCCTCTAGCATATTCGGAAAAGTTTTTCAATGAATTTTCAGTTATTGGAGAGGTAAAAGTGTATTGTAAATAATATTTGTTTTCATTTTGGTAGAAATTGATTTGAGTTTGGTTGTTTCCTTCGCTTTCAATTTTTAATGAGCCTAAAAATTTGGGAGAGGAAAGACTGATTGTTGTTTCTGTAAAGTAAGCATTCAGAAGTGTTTTGGCAATGTCTGCCAGCATATCGACATCGTGTTTTCCATTTACAGATATAAATCTTCCGTATCTTAAATTCCAGAGGGAGCTATAAGTCCAATTTTCCGGGGTTAAAGATAAATCTATTAAATCAATTTCAACCAGCCAAACTTGAAATAAATTGTCAAATTTAATGTATGCTCCTTTAGAGCCTCTCCCTAAATCAATATCATATTTTCCGACATCAAACGAGGTGATAAGTTTATCTTTTTCATTGTAAAGTTCTACTCTGACGGCTTGTGAGTTTTCGGCTTGTATGGGGGTTAAATTAAATTTACCGAGATGTTCCATTTTGTCGGATTTTTTTTCATAGTAACGGGCTTCTAAAAGAGCACTTAAAAAACTACGGATGCGTTCTTGATAAACCGGTTGGTGTGGGTAACCTTTCAACTTCCAGATGCCATTTTCTCTGACGAACTTAAGCTCTTTTTGGTATCCTTTCAAAGTAATTGTTTGAATATTATTTATTTGTTGCGGCAGAGCGGAGAAAAACGGTTTTCCGATGTAGTTTCCTGTATCTTGGCTTTCTTCATGTTGTGCGGCATAAACTCCGAAAATTAATAATGCACAAGCGCATAAAGCAAGCCAGACAAGTTTTCGATTGATGTCAATATGAAATTGAAACCGGAAGTTTCGGTAATTTTTGATGATATAGAAAATACCGAATCCAAACAATAGCAGAAGTGGGAGAAGGTAAATGTCTGCAAAAATAATCATACGGCGAATATCTTGCTGATAAGCAATGCTCTCTTTGCGGATGCTATACAAATCTTCTCTTAAAGAATCTATGGTTTGCCGTATATTGGCAATAAGAGCCAGTTCATCGGGTGTAAAAGTGTCTCGTTGTTCAAAATCTTTTTTGTTCCAGATTTCTTGCAAGCCAAGTTTGCTTTTTTCTATTTCTTCAAAAACGGCTTTTTCTTTGATGGAAAATTTTTGTTGATTTAGTTTTCGCTGTATTTCAATATCTGGAAAATTTCTGCGAGAGGCAGATTTTCCTCTTAAAGACAGAAGGGTATCATTGCCAAGAAGCGAATCCAAAGCATTTAGAATAAAATTACCGTTATCTAACAAAGGAATCAAATATTGTTTTTCTAGAACATTGTTTTTTACGGTCCAAAAACTATCATAAAGCAGGTCAGTGTCTCCGACGATAATTAAATCAAACGGGTTTTGCGTTATTTTTCCGATGATGCGTGCGGCAATGTATTTCGGATTAGCATCTGCTTTAAAAGCTCGTAAAATTTCAAGAGGGTGTACTCCTTTATAAATTATATCTGATGACATTAATGCTGATACATCACTTGCTTGTAAAAGCGGAATAAAATAAGAATTGGCATTTTTCAGAGGCATAAAGATACCGGCTGAAGTAATGAGCATTTCTTTTAATAAGGCGGTTTCTTTCAGACTGCGGTTAAAACCTTTATCGCGGATATAAAATTGAACAACATCTTGAGTGAATATCGGATTTTGGCTTGTTCCGGCATCAATGGAAGAAGAGTTTTCTAAATCCGTTACAATGTATTCGGGATGGAAACTAAATCCCCATTTTTGCGGAAGAGTGCCGTAATCAGAGGCCTGAAGAGTTTGTGTTGCGGGTGAAAATATTCGGGGGGCTTCTGCCGCGATATCAAATAAGGCGAGAATTTTTCCGCCGTTTATGCTGTATTGGTAAATAGCTTGTTCCAGTTCAGGAGTCATTTTTTGCGGGTGCGCTATAAGTAAGGCATCCAACCCCGAAAAATTCGGTGCTTTTTCATCTATTTTGCGTAAGTTATAAAATTGTTTGAGTTGTCTGATTATTTCCCATTCCTGAGTGGCAACATTTTTTATAACGCTCTCAAACATCGGTAAGGATGTCAAAATCCCAAGATTCTTGGGTTTGGCATTTAAAAGGTAAAGCGAAGTTGTTAAATCTTGCTCCAATAAATGGGCGCGTTCCAAAGCAAAGAAAGGAATTATTTTTTGATTTTCCACGGCATCCGTCAAGGTTAGCCCGAAATATGCATTTGTATTGTCTTCAATAATCGGAAAAGGTTGCAAACCAAGATTAAGCGCGCGGTCTTCAATATTTCCGAAAGGTTCGGGATTAAGAATTTGGTATGAAAATTTTCCGTTAGATTCCGCGGCGTAACGGTGCAATAAAAGTCTGATGTTATCAAATATGATTCTGAAAGCGGGATTTTTTTTGCCGAGAATCGGTGAGTAATAAAGTTTTGCCGTTACCGGTTCGCTTAAGTTTTGCAAAACGTTGTAGGTGGAATCCGTTAAGGTATATAATTTCTCAGAAGTAAAATCTATTTGAAATCTTCTGAGCAGACTGTTTGCTAAGAGATTGATTCCGGCAAAAGCTGTTAAGAAAAGCAAAAACACTAAAATATAATATTCTTTGTTTCTTGATTTTAGCCAAGCGGTGGTTCCTGAAGTTTTGAAGCTGATAATGAGAACTGTTGTAAAATTAAAAAGCAGAATCAGAGAGCCAAAAAATATGAAATCCCGAGCTTCAAACAGGCCGGAGCTGATTGTTGAAAAATGTGTCAAAAAGCTGAAAGATGCAATCATATCGATCAATGTCAGCGGCGCAAAAGTTCTGAAAAAACCAAGGACATATTCTATTCCGCTTAAAAAGAAAAGAAGGTTTGCAATAACTGAAAATACAAGAGCAATAACCTGGTTTTTGGTCAGAGCCGACATTGTTTGTGAGATAGCCAGCATACATCCGGCAAGTAACAAACTTCCGATATAGCTGATGAAAATAACGGAGTTATCCGGAGAACCTAACAGATTGACGGTTATCCAAAAAGGAAAAGTCAGAAATAAAGCTAAGGCACTGAATAACCATGAGGCGAAAAATTTTCCCCATACCAGATTTGAAACAGAAACAGGCATGGTAATGATTTGAAGAATAGTTTTAGTTCTGAATTCTTCTGCCCATAGGCGCATAGAAATCCCCGGAAGGAAGAGAAGGTATATCCATGGTTGAAAAGAAAACATGGATTGGAGATCGGCGTTTCCGTTATCAAAAAAATGTCCGAAATAAATCGCAAAAGAACTGTTTAAAAGCAGAAAGCAAATCAGATAAACATATGCCAACGGAGAAATAAAGTAACGGAAAAATTCATTTTTGGTGATTATCCATAATTTGCTCATGGGATTACCTCGTTAGTTTACGAAATGTTTCGGCTAAAGTATCTGTTTTTTGTTGGCGTAAAATTTGTTTTAAATCTCCGTCTGCTTTTATTTCTCCTTTATCCATCAAAATAATACGCGTTGCGATGGTTTCTGCTTCTTCCAACAAATGCGTGGAGATTAGGATTGTTTTGTTTTTACCCATTTTTTGAATCAGATTGCGGATATGATCTTTCTGGTTAGGATCCAATCCGTCAGTGGGTTCATCCAGCAAAAGAATCGGCGGATCCGATAATATGCTTTGTGCAAATCCAACTCGACGAAGGTAGCCTTTGGAGAGGGTTTCTATTTTTTGGTGCAGGACATTATCAATTTTGGCATCGGTAATGATTTTGTTCAGACGCGTGTCTTTGTTTTTTCCTTCTAATCCTCTTAATTCTGCCATGTAGGTTAAAAATCCAAAAACACTCATATCCGGATATAAGGGGGAACCTTCGGGTAAGAAACCAATATTGTTTTTAGAAAAAAGAGGGAAATCTTTGATATCTTTCTCAAAAATTTTAATATATCCGGAATCGGGTGCTAAGTATCCTGATATCATATTCATCAAAGTAGATTTTCCGGCACCATTCGGGCCGAGCAATGCGATAACTTCTCCTTCTTTAGCAGAGAATGTTATATCATTAACAGCTTTTACCGAACCAAATGTTTTGATGATATTAGATACTTCAAGCGTAACAGTCATGAATAATCCTTTGCTGAGCTGAATTCTGAGCTGATAAATATATAATAGAATTAAAAGATTAAACTTGCTTTAATCTTTATTGATTTCATATAAAGCAATGGCCGCAGCAGTGGCGACATTTAGGCTTTCTACTTTTTCATTCATTGGTAATTTTACGGTCGAATCGCAAGATTCTTCTATAAGGCGACGCATGCCTTTCCCTTCTGAACCCATGATAATAGCTGTCTTTCCGGATTTGTTCATTTTATCAATTGTTGTTTGGGCGTATCCGTCCATTCCTATAATCCAGAATCCGACTTCTTTTAATTGCTCAATGGCTCTGGATATATTTGTAACACGGCATATCGGTAAATATTCAATAGTTCCGGCCGAGGCTTTAGCCATGGCTCCGGTTTCGGTCGGGGAGTTTTTATCTTGCATAATAAGAGCCAGACTGTTAAATGCCGCGCAAGAACGGATTATCGCTCCGATATTTTGGGGGTCGGTAACTTGGTCTAGTATAAGTAAATGGCATTTTTTTTGTTGCTCAGATAGTTCTATTATTTCTTCAAGGCTGTAGGTATCAAGCGGGGCGCAAAGAATCGCGAATCCTTGATGGACGGAATCGGGTGGTAAAAGTTTATCAATTTCTTTGCGCTCTGATATCGTGATGTTAAATTTGGGGTTTATTTTTATTAGTTCTTCCGCATTTTCTTTAGTACAGAAGATTTTATATATTTTACGGTGCGGATTTTGTAATGCGGAAATAACCGCATGGCGTCCGTAAATAATTAATTGAGAAGAGCTTTTAGTTTGATTGTTATTTTTTTGTTTTCCCATTTTAGATAACCTTTCTCAAGATACCGTTGTTTTGTTGTAGTAATTTTTCAGCTTCTTCTTTGGTGATTTTTTTTATTGCCATAACACAAGCTGTTTTGACTTTACATCCAGAAGATTGGATATATTCAGCGGCTTTATCGTATGGAATTTTTGCAATTTCCGAAACAATCCGAATGCCGCGGTCAATGAGTTTTTCATTTACCATACGAACATCTATCATATAGTTTTCATAAGTTTTTCCGATGCGAATCATTGCTCCCGTGGAAAGCATGTTCAAAATCATTTTCTGTGAAGTTCCCGATTTCATTCGAGACGAGCCGGTTATAGGTTCTTCTCCGACAATGGGGTTAATGAAAATATCTGAAAATTCCTTTATTTTTGCTTCCGGATTAGAGCTGATACCAATTGTTTTACAGCCTTTTTTTTGAGCTTCTTCAAGAACGGTCAATACATAACGAGGGTTGCCGTTGGCTGAAATTCCGACAATAATATCGTTTGTTTGGGGCGAAAAAGTTTGCAGGTCTTGTAACGCTAACTCCGCACTATCTTCAGAGTTTTCTATTGAGAAACGCAAAGCTCTATCTCCTCCGGCAATGAACCCGTTTACCATGCCATGCTCTACGCCAAAAGTCGGCCAACATTCTGATGCATCAAGTACGCCCAATCTTCCGCTGGTGCCGGCGCCAAAATAGGCGAGGCGGCCGCCGTTTCTAAAGGCTTGTGCAATGACCTCTATGGCATCACCGATTTGAGGAAGTACTTTTTCAATAGCTAATGCTACCTTTTTGTCTTCATTATTTAAGGTTTTTGCAATCTCATGAGAATCCATCAGGTCTATATTGATGGTTGAGGGGTTTCTTTTTTCGGTCAGAGCAATTTTATTCATGTTTATTTTCTCCTGATATCTAATTCAAAAATGAGGATATTTTAAATTAATTAAGAATTATATAAAAAATGTATTGACAAAGACGGTAAAATGCTATTCATTGCTAGTGTTGATTTTGTAGGATATCTATCCTCAATCCCTGAAATGATTTTATGGAGGGGTGGCAGAGCGGTCAAATGCAACGGACTGTAAATCCGTCGACTTAGTCTACGATGGTTCGAATCCATCCCCCTCCACCACCATTTCAGGTTTGGTTTTCGTAATGGGGCGGTAAGCGGGTGTAGCTCAATGGTAGAGCAGAAGCCTTCCAAGCTTATGACGGGGGTTCGATTCCCCTCACCCGCTCCA
>CALXTS010000019.1 GCA_944391465.1 uncultured Alphaproteobacteria bacterium | reverse complement strand
ATGTCAAAATATGTCGCATCAAAATCTGCTATATAATCAGAGTAATTGAAATAAAGCAGTAGTCAACAATATTTTATTGGCTTCACACAATAGATAAGAAAAACAGCAATTGTATAATCTCATATAAATTTTATGGGATTTACACAATGTTAAATGAAGAAGATTTTCTTAATGAAATCGGTAAGATTATAAGAAAACAACGCAATAATAAAAAACTTTCCTGTGAAAAATTAGCAGAATTAAGCAACGCTGATTATTCTTCCGTTAATCTGATTGAAAATCGCAAACAAAACCCAAGAGCTTATACTTTATATAAAATCCTATATGCCTTGGATATTGATCTCGTACAACTTATATCCGAAAAAGCCGAAGCCATTGTAAACACCAATGAGAACCTAATTAATAAAATATCTTTATTAGATGAATCCTCTCAACAAGACCTTCTAAAATTTTTAGATTCATTTAAGTTAAAAAGGAAATAACTTACTTTCTACCTTTGCACGACAAAAATTGACGCATCAATCATTTATAATAAAAACATTGAATGTAAAGGAGATGTTTTTATGGAAAAATATGAACAATATAAAATGCTTTATTATTTGCTAAATGCCTCAAAAAACAAAAGTTTTTTTCAAGAACATTTATCGAATATTTACGATTGGCATGACAATTATGGCAAAAATATTATCAAATTTTTATGGACAAGTAAAATTGAAGAAGAAAATGGCACTGATTTCAAAGACATATTGCGTACCAAGAAAAAACAAGCTTTTGAAATTGGTAAAAGATTTGTTACAGCCCTTAATAAAAAAGTCGCTATGCTGCAAAATAGCCCTGATTCTATTTTAGAAAAACGTCTTCATCATTTAGCAAAATTGTTGAATCTGACAGTTGAAGAACAAAAACTTTTTGGTTTCTGGGTACGTGTCAAGACAGATGATAATTTTGATGATTTCAACCGTGAAGTTAGCGGCCGAAATACTAAATTAAAAAACACCGCATCTTTTTTTCTGTTAGAAAGCCAACATAAAATAGAAGAAATATCAGATAAAAATTCCTCTCTTTCCCGCTTAGGATTGATAGAATATGAATATAATGGTGATGTTAGTGTCTCAGATTTAAGTGTAAAAATATTGTCTCAAAATATAAATAATACGCAAGATATAAAAAATATTATATTAGGACCCAAATGTGTTGCCGGTTTATCCTGGAACGATTTTTCTTTTCTCCAAGAAAAAAACATCTGTGCACGTATTTTAAGTAAGGCCATAAAAAATAAAGAAAAAGGTGTAAATTTGCTTTTTTATGGCGAACCCGGAACCGGCAAAACCGAATTTGCGAAAACCTTAACGCATAAAATCAAAGCAGCATTGTATACCGTAGGTGAAAAATTTGAAGATGATTCGCGCAAAGAAACTCTCAATCTGGCCTATTCCATCTTATCAAAAGATGAGAACTCGTGTTTGTTGATTGATGAAGCCGATGATTTTTTAGAAGCAGAAAACTTATTGTTTTGTCGCAAAAAAGACAATAATAAGCTATATATCAATAGACTTCTGGAAAATAATCTTACTCCGGCTATTTGGATTATCAATTCTATCAATAATATAGATAAAGCCTATTTACGTCGATTTAGCTTTGCGGTTAATTTCAGCAAACCCAACTTAAAAACCCGAATAGAGATGTGGCAGAAAAGCTTAAAAGCTCATCATTTGCCCTCAGATAAAAAAACAGCCGAGGAATTTGCCGTTCAATACCAGTTATCTCCGTCTTTTATCACAACAGCGGTAAAGACCGCCAAATTAGCTGATGGTGGCTTGTCTGAGGTCAAACAAAGCCTAACTGCTATGCAAAAAGCATATAACAACGGTCGATATACGCCTCCCAAACCTAAAGCTCCGATTGAGTTTAATCCACAATTACTCAATACAGATACTGATTTAAACTTGTTAGCCCAACGGATTAAACAACTACCGCAACGCAATTTTTCCTTATGTTTATATGGAGCCTCAGGTACCGGGAAATCCGCCTACGGAGAATATTTAGCTCAAACACTTGAAATGCCTATTATCAAGAAGAAATGCTCCGATTTATTATCCATGTGGGTCGGTGGAACGGAACAAAATATTGCCAACTCTTTTAATGAAGGGAGAGAAAATCAAGCCGTTTTGGTTTTTGATGAAGCCGATAGCTTTTTGCAAGATAGGAGCAATGCCGTTCGCTCATGGGAGATAACTCAAGTTAATGAGATACTAACCCAAATGGAAAGTTACCCCTATCCTTTTATCTGTACCACAAATTTAATGGATACCCTCGACAAAGCCAGTCTACGTCGTTTCACTTTCAAAGTTGGATATAACTATATGACAGCAGAGCAATCCAGTCAGGCGTTTAAGTATTTTTTTAATTTTTCAAACGTAGACTTATCATATCTCAATTCCTTAACCCCCGGAGATTTTGTAGTGGTCAGACAAAAAGCAGAAATTCTAGGACTTTTAGATAATAAAGCAGAGTTGATAAAAATGATTGAGACCGAGCAATTAAACAAGGCACCCATTCAGCATAAAATTGGCTTTTTATAAGGAGAATATATAATGACTGACAGCATAGATTTAAGAAACATATCTAATCTGCAACAGATTGCCGAGACAATCCAAAAATGGCTTCAGAAAAATGATGATTGGAAAACCCGATTTGAAAAATATGCAACAACTCTTCAAGACAAAACAACAGAAAATCATATAAAAACAATTAGAAAAAGTTTTCACAAAGTGAAAAATCTCAACCTATATACCAGTATTGGCGATATTAACAGTGGTAAAGGAATTAATCTGCGCTATAAAGGTCAAAGTGTGGCCTATTTAAAGATTAAGCAAAATAAATTAATATTATACTCCAATAAAAAATTAGATAAGACTAATGATACATATTTTGGGTGGAACAAGCCCCTTATTTGTGAGTGGAATTCACCGGAAGCTGCCGAATTCAGAAAATACTTCAGCCAAGATATAAAGAAAAAAAATCAAGTTGAACATCTTTTTGAAAGTTCCTTAATTGAAGAATTTTCTAAGAAAATTTCTAAAGACAAAACATTATGCAACATACAACCCGTTAGATTATGCGATGGCCAATTGGCTTTTCAAATGCCAACTGTGCTGTCCGCATCAGGAAAAAAAGTGAGACAGTCAAAGTCTGCTCGTGCCGGCGGAATAGATATTTTGGCCCGAGTTAAACAAGACGGGAAAAGCCACCTTTGTGTAATAGAGCTAAAAAAAGACTTTATAAAAAATGCACTACAAGCACACATTATTAGGGGGCAAGGTTTAACTTATGCCGTCTTTTTAAGAGAACTGCTCCGCTCAGACCCTGAGAAAGGCAAAAAATGGTACGAAATATTTGGATATCAGAGCGATTTACCTGATTCTCTAACCATAAATGTATGCATTGCTGTTCCTAAAGGTGAGTATCAAATCACATCAGAACCTCAAGATGTTCATCTTGGTCAAGATGTGTTAAGATTTAAATATATCACGTTTGCCTATGATGAAGCTAAAAATAAAATCACATCAATTAACAGTGATTTATTTGCTGGATAGCTCAAAAATATCTCCATCGTTTAAGCAAATGGTATTATTAAACATTTGCTTAAATTCTTGCGGACAAAATGTATGGATGGGAACAACTATCTTAGGCTTAAGGCTGGCAACAATTTTTTTGAGAGCCGGAATATCCGCGTGCCCAGAGGTATGAATATCTTGAACTTTGGCATTTTTAGTAGCTAAAAAATTTAGCCATTTCTGATATTTTTCTTTATAACCACTCCACATAGAATAAGCATAAGCCGTTGTTTCATTAACGGCATTATGCTTTTTTAGTTCTTGTCTAATGTGATAATCAAGCAGAATAACAAATTTCTGAGGATTCTCTAAAATATCATCAATGCCGATTTCATGAGATTTTTGCGGCTTAGTTGAAAATTTTTTAACATCTGACCATGTGAAGTTCGGTAAATTAGGATTTTTAGTTCCCCATAAAATATGCCCGGCATATCCGGATAAAACAAGCCTTCGTCTACACTTTTTAGCCGCACGATATATGGTAACGATACGGTCAATATTTTGTGCCGACGCCTGAACTAAAACCAATCCTGAACTTTCTTTCCAAAAGTTGCAAAACGTAACTTCCAAATCTTGTTCATATTCATAATGTTCGGAGGATTCTCGTCCCAAACAAGAACCTTCCATAAGCAAAACATCAATATTTTGGGGATGATTTTGCAAAAATTTATAAAATAACTTCCTTTTGCGCCCATGGGCCCTAAAATCACCACTGTAAAAAACTCTTTGCCCGTCAGCCTCAATTAAAAATCCATAGGCACCATAGGCAGAATGGTCAAACAAATATGGAGTAATGTTAAAATCTCCGATTTGAAATGTATTTTTATTGTCAAAACAAACAGTTTTTTCAAAAACAAAAGCATTAGGCAATTTGTGCTCGTGAGCAATTTTCATGATATTATACGATTCTTTGCTCATATATACCGGAATAGATTTGTCAATATGTATGCCCAAGCCATAATGATCTTGATGAGCATGGGAAATCAGCAGTCCTAACAAATCACCAGTTTTTTGTGTCAATCCGGTAATATCAGGTAATAAATCAGGCGAATTAACGGCCGCATCTAACGGCAGCCCTAAATCAACTACAATTCTTTGCCCGTTATCCGAAATTATTTCAACAGCCGAGCCGCCAATTTCCTTAGTTCCACGTTTTATTGAAATTTTCATTAATAATTCCTTTCATATTTCTCTTTTATAATATAACCCAATCATGACAAATATTGTCGTAATCTTGCATTATGAAAGATTGTTGAAGGAGAATAAATGGCATACGAAAAGACATATGATTTGCTTGATTTAGCCATCTGGATGCAGTCAAACCGTGAAGGCATCAGCTTAAACGACATTGCTGAAAAATATCAAGTTTCTCGTCGCACTGCGGAGCGTATGCGAGATATGATTATCACTCGATTTCCGCAAGCCGAAGAAATTATTTGCGAAAACAATCAAAAACGCTGGTACATCCCGCAAGGGACTTTGAAAGATTTAATTAATTTTTCTGCCAAAGAATTATTGGTCTTGGAAACCGCCAAAGAGCTGTTTGCAAATAAGCAAATGGCTGAAAAAAGACTTGTCCTTGATAAAGTTATAGATAAAATTAAGGCTTGTATAAAACCGGATGTAATCAGACGGATTGAGCCCGATACCGAAGCCTTGCTTGAAGCTGAAGGCTTTATTTGCCGCCCTGGGCCAAGACTTGTGATAGATGAAAAGATTATTGCTACGATTCGACAAGCCATTTTGGAATGCCATCAAATCAAAATTAAGTATTATAATAAGAATAGCGGAAAAATTAGTATCAATACCCTTAACCCTTATGGTTTTCTTTATGGTGAGCGCAACCACTACTTAGTAGCCCATCATGCCGATGGATATTATGGAAACGAGGTTCATAACTTTATTTTAAGCAACATTCAAGAAGTTGAAATATTAAACAGTGTAATTGAGAACTTACCTAATTTTAGCTTGCAGAAATATGCCGAAGAATCATTTGGTGCTTACCACGAAGAGCCTTTTGAAGTTGAATGGTTGTTTGATAAAGAAGTATCGGAAGAAGCTTCTCACTATATTTTTCACCCAACACAAGCCATGATAAAAAATCCAGATGGAACATTAACCGTAAAATTCAGAGCCGGCGGCAGATTAGAAATGGATTGGCATCTTTATACCTGGGGAGAACATGTAAAAGTTATCAAACCTAAGAATTGGAAGGAAAAATAATGAAAACACTTAATGGTGATGAAGATTTCTTATGCATCAATCAATGCATTAATATATTTGATATAGTAAAGTGCAAAGAAGAACAAGCCTCGCAAATTATTGCCTGGCTACTTAATCCCCGAGAAGCTCATGGCTTGGGAGATATATTTTTTGCAGCTTTCCTTGATGCAATTTTCCCAAATTCTGATAAGATATATGGTTATAAGTATAAAAGAGATGAGAAAGATAAGATAACTGAGTGCTATCGGCAGAAAGAAACCTTAAAAAATGCTTATAAAGATGTTATAATTCAAACCGAATATCATATTAATACAAATATTAAAGAAAATCGCATAGATATATTACTTTGTCTTGAACAAGCCAAAAGCCTTTTTGTTATAGAAAATAAATATGGCGCAAAAGAACATAATCAGCAAACCCAACAATATTTCAAGCATTTTTCCAAGGCAAAATACAAAGATTATGCTATTTTTTATATCTACTTAGACGTTTATGACTATTATGGTGGCGGGGGCTACACGTTGGCCGATTCCAAACATTGGAAGGTAATTGATTATACATGGATAATTAATAATCTCAAACAATCTCGTAAAAATAAAAATTATGCAATTGCCAAATTATTACATGATATATACATCGAATTTAGCGGTGATTACAAATGCGAGAGTTACTTTACACCATATTACGAACAAGAACGCAAGATATTGTCGCAATATAAGGGAAATGGGATTTCTAAGTATGATATTACGCAAAACCATGGTAAATATGATATTCAGCATTACAACTATCGCAATTTTTATGATACCATAAATTATGTTTCATTTTGGGAAAAATATCTTGAGATTAATGATGATTATATTTACCAGTTTGATAAGAAAAAATTTAAATGCGATATTGGTCGTACTAGAATGTATTTAACCCCTAACGCCATTTACAAAAAGTATCACGCATTCATAGCCACCGGAATTGAAGAATTAGATTGGCCAATATATTGTACTTTAGAATATAAAGATAATCAAATAAATTATAAACTAGAATATCCCAAAAAAAATTTAAGATATTTTGATAATTCAGATTTATTAAATAATTTAGATGAAAAAAGAGAAAAAATCCCGAATAATGCAAAAGGTTCATGTAAGTTAAAAGATTTACCCAAACAGCTCAATGAATTTCTTAGCAACTGTTCAGAAAGTTTTGAGATTATACAAAAGGAAAAATACATCAAATGAATCTATCCAAATCTGACTATATGTTGGGAAGCTTATGTCCCAAAGCCTTATGGATGAAGAAGCATAAAAAAGAGCTTTTATCCGCAGAAGCTGATGAATGGAGCACAAGCGGATACAGCGTTCAAGAACTGTCTCGGGCACTCTACCCAGACGGGGTAGAGGTTTCTGCCCCAATATGGGATTTTAAGAAAGGTTCGGAACAAACCAAAAAATTAAGTAGCAAATATGATGTCTTGTTTGAGGCGGTAGCTAGATTACCTTGGGGAGCCACTTGCCGAATAGATGTTTTGCAAAAAGAGGGGAGAGGCTGGAATTTAATAGAAATCAAAAGCACCATGGAAGTAAAAGCAGAGCATATTGAGGATTTGTCCTTCCAGTATTATGTTTTTTATAATGCCGGATATAAGATAAAAAATTGCTATATTTTACACCTCAATAAGAAATATAAGCGAAAAAATAAATTAGATATCCAAAAGCTTTTTGTATCGGAAAATGTCACACCCGAAGTTGTAGCTCGCTATGACGAGGTTGAAGAGCAAGCGGCATTTTTATCAGATATGCAAAAACGCACCCAAGAGCCCCAACTTCAAATCTTTAAAAAATGTAAATCATGCGATTTTTACGATTATTGTTGTGTTAACGTCCCACCATATTCGATTTGGGATATTTTTCCACAGCCAACCGCTGATAAAATCTGCCAAAAACTAAATTCATATGATATAAATGATTTGGTTGCCACAGAATATAAGGACAAGAGGTTTGTAGACATAGTTTCATGGCAAAAGCAAAAAATTCATTGTGATAAAGAAAAAATTCGCGAATTTTTAAGCCAACTGCAATATCCGCTATATTATTTAGATTATGAAACCATTGAGCCGGCAATCCCGTTGTTTGAAAATTCCGGTCCTTATCAGCATATTCCGTTTCAGTTTTCTTTGCATATTCAAGACCAACCCAACGGACCTGTCGAACATATAGGTTTTCTGCATAAAGAAAAGTCAGACCCGAGACGAGATTTAGCCGAAGCTCTGGTCAAAAGTTGCGGTCAAAAAGGTTCCGTTATTGTTTATAATGAAAGCTTTGAAAAAAAACGCAATGAAGAATTGGCAGGCTTGTTTCCGGATTTAGCAACAGCAATTTTGAGTATCAACGATAGAGTGCTGGACCAATTAATCCCGTTTCGTCAAAGGGCATTGTATCATTATCTGCAACATAGTTCAGCCTCTATCAAAAAAGTTTTGCCCGCTTTCACGGATATAAGTTATGATAAACTCGAGGTAAAAAATGGTAGTGAGGCCATGTCACGTTATTTTCAATTTATGTTGGGCGAGTTATCCGCCCCCGAAGAGCAGACTTTGTTTAAGGGCTTGGAAATATATTGCGGACAAGATACATTTGCAATGGTTAAATTAATGGAAGTGCTATATAAGTTTGCAGTATAGATTAGAGTAATGTTCTGATGGCATCATAAGAGCATATATGCAATTGGTGTTGTTCGTCTTCTTTTACAAACCAACCTCCAGGGTGATTGGGTTTTTCATAATAGCAAAATTGTACGGGAAATCCGTTTTCGTCAAAACGCCATTCCTTGAGGCCAGATTGTGCAATATGCTCACATCGCCTCCAGCATAAATCAATTTTATCTTGAGTAAGTGTTTTCATAAAAGGCAAAATACTCGCAAGATATGACAATCTGTGTCGTATAGGTAATTTTATTGTAAATATTTTTGCATAAAGAATTGGTTATCTTGAGTAATTATCCATACCAAATAAGATAAAATCACCATAAAACATACAATAAAGACAGCTAAAATACTCTAAAAAAGTGGGACTATAGTGGGACAATTTTTTAATTTTACATCCTGAAATAAAAAAACAAGGCTTTGAGCAAAATTGCTAAAAGCCTTTGTTTTCAAAATGGTGCGCTAGGCCGGAATCGAACCGGCACGGCCTTGCGGCCAACAGATTTTAAGTCTGCAGCGTCTACCAGTTCCGCCACAAGCGCTTAAATATTTCAGTCACGTTTATACTAATATTTTTTTTTAATTGCAATAATAATTTTGCATATTTTGAGAGAATTTTTATTTATTCCTTGTTTATTCTTTGGAAATATGATTAGCTATTGTTGTTATAACATTAACTGTCTGAATTTATAATTGCGGCAGGTGACAGCGTCCCGGCAGTTTTAAATTCAGACTTTCGAAAGGTAAAAATATGAAAAGTATATCTATTTCCTGGCGCAATTATTTGCTCCCCAATATTCATAATGAAGGATGGCGTTTTGTCGGGATTTTTGCGGCAGTAACAGCGTTACTGGCAATTATCTGGGAGCCGTTAGGTTGGTTTGGTTTGGTTTTAACCGTTTGGTGTTATTATTTCTTCAGAGATCCGGACAGAGTTACTCCTGAGATTGATAATGTGGTGGTAAGTCCTGCTGATGGTATTGTTCAGATGATTGCCAAAGTTAAAGCTCCTGAAGAGTTAGGTATGGGTAATCAAGAATTTACTCGTGTCAGCGTGTTTATGAGCGTTTTTAACGTACATGTTAATCGTGCTCCCGCTGAAGGAAAAATTACAAAATCCGTTTATGTTCCCGGTAAATTTTTGAATGCAACTCTTGATAAGGCTAGTAAAGATAATGAACGTCAGTTGCTTGCTATGAAAACTAAAAACGGTAAAGATATTTGTTTTGTTCAAATTGCCGGTTTGGTAGCTAGAAGAATCGTTTGTGATGCGACTCCGGGGCAAGAATATAAAGCAGGAGAACGTTTTGGTATGATCCGCTTTGGTTCTCGTTTGGATGTTTATTTGCCAAAAGGGGTTGAACCTCAAGTTGCTTTGGGGCAGACAATGGTTGCCGGTGAAAGCATTATTGCTAATTTAGGTAGTGAAGCTGCTCAGGTTAAAGGAGTGGTCAGATAATGGAAAGAATTAATTCTAAGCTGAAACTTTCCAGACAAAAGTTGACCAGTCTTCCTTTCAGAAAGATTGCTCCGAATATTGTTACAATGTTGGCTTTATGTGCCGGTGTGACTTCTATTCGTTATTCTATTCAAGAAGATTGGGCTAAGGCTGTCTTCTGTGTGTTTATTGCCGCATTGTTTGATGGTTTGGATGGGCGCGTTGCCAGAATGCTGAAAGGTTCAACTAAGTTTGGGGCGGAATTGGATTCATTATCTGATTTTGTTAGTTTCGGGGTGGCTCCCGCAATTTTACTGTATCAATGGTCTTTGTTTGATTTGCCTAAATTCGGATGGTTCTTCTGTTTGTTGATGTCTATCGGAATGGCTATGCGTTTGGCTCGTTTCAATACAATGTTAGATGAAGAGCCTCAGCCGGAATATTGGAATCATTTCTTTGTCGGCGTTCCGGCTCCGGCGGCGGCCGCTTTGGCAATGATGCCGGTTATGATTTCTTTTGATTTTCCGGAATATACAATTGTTCGTTCACATGCTTTTTGTGCAACATTGCTTTGTATTGTTTCTTTCTTGATGGTTAGTCGAATTCCGACTTTCTCAACAAAGAAACTTAAGGTTCCAACCTATATGTTTATGCCTATGATGTTGTTTGTGGCGCTTTTTTCTAGCTTTATCATTACACAACCATGGTTTACATTGGGAATTTTAACTTTGCTTTATGCTTTGTCTTTGCCGTTTGGTGTTTTGGTCTTTCTTAAAGAAAAGAAAAAGTTTGAAGCATAATGCATATATTATTTTTTAAGCTGCTCCTTGGAGTAGCTTTTTTTTTGGGCTTTAGCTTTTGAGATAAAGTTTTTCAAGTTCCTTGATTTTATCTCGGTAAATAACTGCGGTTTCAAATTCAAGATTTTGTGCAGCTTCTATCATCAGCTTCTTATATTCTCGTAGTTTTTTATCGATATCTTTAATCTGTTCTGCATCTTTAGGTTTATTATCAAGATAATCTGCGGCGGTCATTTCACTGAGAGCATTGGAGATTTTTTTGCGGATGGTTTGCGGTGTAATACCGTTTTCAATATTATAATTTAACTGCTTTTGGCGGCGACGATTTGTTTCGTTCAAGGCGGCTTGAATTGACTGCGTCATCTTATCGGCATAGAGGATGACTCTTCCTTTGGAATTTCTCGCAGCTCGCCCGATTGTCTGTATTAAAGAACGCTCTGAACGCAAAAAGCCTTCCTTATCAGCATCAAGAATTGCGACTAGTGAGCATTCCGGTATATCTAATCCTTCGCGGAGAAGGTTTATGCCAACCAAGACATCAAAATTGCCAAGTCTTAAATCTCTGATGATTTCTATACGTTCTAGTGTTTCTATATCTGAGTGTAAATAGCGGACGCGAATGCCGTTATCGTTTAGATATTCAGTAAGGTCTTCGGCCATTTTTTTTGTTAGTGTGGTTACTAAAACACGATTGCCGGTTTGAATCACTTTTCGGCACTCGTTCATTAAATCATCAACTTGATTTTCTACCGGACGAACAAGACATAAAGGATCGGTTAGTCCAGTCGGGCGAATGACTTGTTCGGCGAAAGTTCCGTGGCTTTGGGTGAGTTCCCAATCTCCGGGAGTGGCTGATACAAAGATACTTTGTGGTCTCATTGTATCCCATTCTTCAAATTTTAACGGACGATTGTCAACGCAAGAGGGAAGGCGAAAACCATAATCTGCCAGTGTGCTTTTGCGATTAAAATCTCCTCTGAACATTCCGCCGATTTGAGGAATTGAAACGTGGCTTTCATCAACGAAAAGTATTGCATTCGGTGGCAAGTATTCAAACAATGTCGGCGGGGGTTCTCCAGGAGCTCTTCCGGTTAAATAACGCGAATAGTTCTCTATACCTTTACAGCTTCCCGTTGTTTCCAACATTTCAAGATCAAATCGGGTTCTTTGTTCCAGACGTTGCGCTTCCAGGAGTTTATTTTGTGATTTTAATTCTTCTAGTCGTAATGCTAAATCTTTTTTGATGTTAACCATAGCTTGAGAAATTGCCGGGCGCGGTGTGACATAATGGTTGGCGGGATAAACGGTGACTTGTTTAAGTTCTGCGGTTTTCTTCCCTGTTAGAGAATCAAACTCGTATATGTTTTCTATTTCATCACCAAAAAAAGAAATTCTCCAACCTCGGTCTTCATAGTGAGCGGGAAAGATATCCACTGTATCTCCGTTGACTCGAAAACTTGAGCGGATGAAATTTTGTTGATTTCTTTCATATTGGAGTTCAGTTAAATGTTTGCTTAATTCTTTAATACTGATTTCTTGTCCGGTTTCCAGAGGAACAGTCATGGCTGAATAGGATTCAACATCTCCCAATCCATATATACAAGATACCGACGCAACAATGATAACGTCTTTACTTTCCAAAATGCTTCGTGTTGCCGCATTCCTCATTCTATCAATTTGTTCATTTAATGCAGAATCTTTTTCTATATAAGTATCTGTTTTGGGAACATAGGCTTCCGGCTGGTAGTAGTCGTAATAAGATACAAAATATTCTACATGGTTATTAGGGAAAAATTCTTTCATTTCCGAATACAATTGCGCGGCTAAAATTTTGTTGGGAGCCATAATTAAAGCAGGGCGATTAGTTTGTTCGATGATTTTTGCCATTGTATATGTTTTTCCGCTTCCGGTTACGCCGAGCAGAACCTGAGATTTTTCCCCTCTTTCTAATCCCTCGCAGAGTTCTTTTATGGCTTGAGGCTGGTCTCCTGCCGGTTGAAACGGGCTTTCTATTTTAAATGACTGTGGCATCTTACTCTAATATCGAATCTTTTAGTGAGTCATTGTAAACTTTGGCAAAATCACTATATGCTTTAACATTATTAACAATATCATTTATCTTTTTGATGTCTATGGTATCTGTTTCCAGATAATCTGTTAAGATATTAAATACGCTATGATATTTTGTTTTAGCAAAATAGGGCATAAATTTATTGCGTAAGCGAACTAAAACAGTTTCTTTTCCTGATTTCTTTAACGCTGTTGCCCAATCTAAGATGTATGCTATTTGCTCTTCATCAAGCTCTTGTCCGGCTATGGGATTTTTGACCAGATATTTTATCGTATCGGAAGCCTTTGCCCATTGGCTGCTGTTCCAATATATTTCTGCTTTTAATAAGAGTGCATTTTTGCTGTTGTCTTCAGCTAAAAGTTCTAAGGCTTCTTCAGGCATGTTTAAGTCAGCTAAAGTTTTGGCTTTAATAATTCTTCTTAGTGCTTGGAGTTCTTCCGGTATGTTTATTTGTTCTGTTTTATCTAGAATATTAAGAGCAGCACTAGGTTGTTTTTCAAATAAATTTATAATGGCTAGACGACCTCCGATTTTTGCTATGTCGGTTTCTGTTAAATTCGGACTGTCAAGCAATGTGTTTAATAGAGAGGCGGCTCTGGGTAGTAGATCAACAGCGACTAATCTGTCTGCCAGTTTTTGTATGATTTTGTTTTTTTGCGGACTAAGTTCTGCCAAGTTTTGGAAATCTTGGTAGAGGGCTAAAGATTTTATTGCCGGTAAACGACTGTCTGCTTGATTGTTAATATAGACGTCCTCAAACCACGCAATCATTTGTTTTGTCAGCTCTTGTTTTTGTTCTTCATTCGCTAACGGAAAGGCTTGTTGCAGTGTTTTTAAGGCATTGTAATAATCATAATCTTTTATGTAATACAAGGCTAATTGGTTTAGTAACTTCCATTTGAATTGGGGTTCTCCCCATGCAAAACGTAGTTTTTCAAGCTCATTGATTGCTTGTTTTATTTTCATTCCGCCTAGTTTTTCACTAAGAATCACATAGTTGTATTTAGCTAGTGATGAATATTTTTGGTCTCTTGCTTTTGCGGTTTCTTTATATTCTTGCAAGGCATTGCGGGAATAGCCTTGTAATTCAAGTTTTTGAGCATTTATAAAACGGATTTCCGCTGAACGATCTTTAATTCGTTTATTTTCTCCGGATTTAAGGATATCTATAAAATTTTGCAATGCGATATCATCTCCGGCGCGTAATGCATTTTGTGCTGCAATTAACGCTATTCTGTCTTTAATTTCTTGCGGATAATTACGAATTAAAGATAAATAAGATGAGATTATAACATTGTTTTCCGGACGATAACTTATAGCTGATGAGGCAAGTGTTTCCCATAAAACAGCTTCATTGCTTTCCGGAAGTTTTCCATGGCTAAAGTTTTCTTGAGCTTCTTCATAGCGATAAGTTAAGAAGTTTGCTAGTCCTAACAATGCGTGGAATTTATCTGTTGACGCTTCGGGAATATTAACTTCTTGCAACTGATTTAACATGAACAAAGCGTTTGTTCCTAAACCTTTTGCTATATAGTATTTTACGAGTTCTAATCTTGCGCGGTTTTTATCTTCCGTTCTTGCGGCGATGATGTCTTGTTTGAGTTGATCTACGGCGGTAGTGAAATTCATTTCCAGTAATTGGGCGGGAAGTGTAAATTCAAATCCTCCTTCTTCTCCGCTTTGGCTAAACATTTCTTGGCGACGAAGACTATCTAAGTTTTCTGAAATGCTGAGGCTACGATCTCGTGCTTTTAATATAAATCCCGTATTACTACGATTCAGACTGATATCAGGTGTCTTTATCACAAAAGCTAAACCCTGAAAAGTTTCCAGAGAATCAAATTCGGGGTAATGATAGGTTGAGTTGACGCCCAATCCGAGATCTCCAATCGGAGCAATACTAATAATATCTCCGATATTGGGATCTATGGCGTTTATTATATTTCCGGATTTTTCCGTCGGTATATAAAAATATGAGTTTTGGAAACTATCTTTTTGAGTAATGAAACTGACTTCTTTTATTGGGGTTTGCTCGCCTCCTCGGATTAAGTCAACAATCCACAATAATCCTTCTTGACGGATAAAATAACTCAACTTTTCATCAGGGGTCATTTGGATAATGGTTGCTGAAGGGTGAGGTAACTGAAAAATATCATGAGCAAAACCATTTGCAGTTTTTCTGAGTTCTTCCAAATCAACCGTGTGGGGGTGGTCAAAAACAATCCAGAGTTTATTTTCTCTTTTGAATACAGCCATGCTGACAGGTTGATTCCAAGGAAAACTAAGACTGGCAACTTCATACTTTTCTTCAGCTTTTGGTAAAGTTGGCTGAATTTCTTCGGTAATTTCTTCTTGTGGTGTTGTGCTATGTACATAAACGCCCGTTTGCGCGAAGACGTCTTGTTCATAAAATAACAAGGATATCACTCCTGCAAAACAAAGGCTTTTAATATGTTTGTTTACTTTTGGCACGTTCTATTATTCCACTTAGAAGTTGTTTCCCATAAGTTCTGATGTTACGATTTTAGCTTTTTCGGCATTCATTTGTGAAAGTATGGCCGAAGATGTTGCCGGTTTCATTCCTTTCAGAAGAGCTACGATTATTTCCGTATCTAATGTGTTAAATATTCGGGCTGCATCTTTGGGTTTCATTGTGGAGTATAGTTTTACCAAAGAATCTATATTTTCTTGCTCTTTGGCGTTGTATTCATTAATCAGTTTCTCCAGTTTTTGTTCATATGACTTGAGTTGTTTAATCTTTTTATCGATTTCCTCTTCGGCAACTTTTAATTGGATGGCTTTTTTATCAATTTCTTTGGCCCTTAAATCAAGAGCTTCTCTTCTTTCTGCCAGCTCTTGCAAAATCATAATTTCAGATTGTGAGAATGCTGTATTGCTGTTTCCCGATGCTGCGCCGGCTGCTTTACCATCTAGAACTTGATTGAGTTCTTGGGTTTCTTTAGTCATTTTTTCTTCAGCTAAGGCCTGTGAATGATAAATGCTGAAAGCCTTCTCTTGCGGATGATTATAAATGTCAAAAACATTATTTATTTTAACAGATAATGTTAAAACTGCCATAAAGATAAAAATAGGTAAAAGACGAATACGAAATTTCTTATTTTTCATTTGTAAACCTTTTTATTTAATTGAGCGCAAGGCTTTTAAAAGTTCTATTTCTGCTTCTGAACGAGAATCTTCAATTTCTGATCTTTTTATCGGATTCATTTTAATTTGACCAATGTCTATATTTGTTTTTTCGGAATGAAGCGAGGTGCCGTTTTTTATCTGACGTCCGTCATTAATAGCATTTTCCAATTTGTTAGCTAAATTATCGGCTCGTTCATTAATAAATAACAAATCATCTTTCAAGGTTTTGGCACTGTCAACAACTTCTTTAAGGTTTTCTGATGAGTGCTCGGTAACGGTTTTTAATTTCGGAATACTGTTTTCTGCTTTAAATGTTGCATCATTTAACGCTTGAATTAATTTGCTCAGACTTCCTTGGTTTGCTCGTAAAATTTCGAGGTTTTTATTTAAACGATAGGCAAAAATTATCGTCGGTAACAGAAGTCCGATAATAATTAAGTTTATCAGAAGTTCAAGACTCTCCATTTTTTAAGCCTTTCCTTCAACTTTAATAACAATATGTTCAGCGTTTCTGCCCATTGAACCATTCAACAAGGGAACATCTCCGCAGAATATTTTAACTTCCTCTTTGGGGGACATCTCTAGGGGAAGAAAACTTCCTTTTTCCCATTTGTAAACATCGCCTAATTTGACAATCGTTTCTTTTAAAACAGCTTTAACTTCAACATCTGTTTCCCATAATTGATTAATCAAATGTTTTTCCCAGATGGTGTCTCTTCCGAATCGTTCTCCCATAAACATTTGGAGTAAGACTTCTCTGATGGGTTCGAGTGTTGCATATGGAATCATAAGGTCTATTTTTCCGCCTCGATCTTCCATGTCAATCCTTAAGTGTGCGACAATTACCGCGTTTGAGTTGCGAGAAATCGTTGCGAATCTAGGGTTGGTTTCCATGCGATCATAAACAAAGTTTACGGAGGTTATCGGGTCAAAAGAAGTGGACAAGTCTGAAAGAACAAGTTGCATCATTTCTTTTACGATATTTAATTCAATCGTCGTATAGGGACGGCCTTCCAACCGCATGGCGGCGGTTCCTCTTCTTCCTCCTAACAAGACATCTACAATAGAGTAGATTAAGGAACTGTCTAACGACATCAGACCGTAGTTATCCCATTCTTCGGCTTTAAAAACAGTCAGAAGTGTTGGCAAGGGGAGGGATTCAACGTATTCTCCAAAGCGCATGGACTCAATGCTGTCTAGACTTACCTCAACATTATCTTGTGTGAAATTACGCAGTGATGTTGCCATTAAGCGAATCAGTCGGTCAAAAACAATTTCCAACATTGGTAAACGTTCATAAGAAACCATGCTGGAATTTAAAATGGCTCGAACGCCTGTGTGTTGTACCGTGAAAGATTCTTCATCGTTGTTATAGCCCAGTAAACTATCTATCTCTTCTTGATTCAGAATTTTAGAATCGTTTCCGGATGATGTTTCTTCTGTCATTCTTATGGTGTCTTGCATGTTTTTGTTTTCTGTTTCTGCCACTTTGTTACCCTCGGTTATTTGTCATTGCTGATTTCAAAAGTTTTGAAGTTCAGAGCATTAATTTTGATCGGACTCACCAATAAATTTATTCTGTATAATAATTCCTCTTTCAACCAGTATAAGCCAGCTGAATTGTTAATGTCATTTTCCGTAAGTTCTATGGTGTGCGAAAGAATAGCATCTTGTATTCTTGGAATGATGCTTTCAATTTGATTAACGTCTTCTATGCGACTTAGTTCTAAATTTAGACGGATTTTTAATTTGGGTTGGTCTTTGGCATTTTGCGGTTTTAACGATGCGGTTACTTCCGGAAGATCATAAAAAATCGTAATCTTTTCAACGGATTGTCCATCTTGGTCTATGATGTTTTTGATAATATTGTATTTTCCTTTGGGAAGTTCATCGTATTTGCGATTGAATACAGAAATCATTCCTACCCCTATTCCTATTAAAATAAGGAGAGGAATTAAAAAAATGAGAATTTTCTTTTTGTTAATTGTGGTTGAGGCATTTTCTGCTTCGAACTCATCTAAGTCATCATCTTTTTCCATTTTTAATCTCTATATTCTTTCGCACTTATTATCATTTATATTATAAGATAGAATATAAATAAACGTAAATTTTCCACTTATTAAATGTTTATTCAATCTTTTGGTTGGTAAAATTTTATAAAAAAGCCTCCTAATTTAGGAGGCTAACTTATTACCATGGATCTTTGTATTTTAGATTTGGATCATTTAAGCGGTTAACATAGCCTGATGGTTTGGCGTTGTATCCGCTTCTGTAATGTAAAATTTGATCATATGATGTATCAATTAGGTTGCTGTTTTGCCAACCAACATAAGCTGTGTCACGTTCAAAATAGCAATAGGTGTCAGCAACTGCTGAAAGCTCTTGATAATAAACCGGGAATAAGTTCCAGACAATCTTTCCGTTGGTCGTTGCAGTATTGGTTCCTAAGGCACTTAAATATTCTTGGTACATACTACCACTATATAAAAATCCCATTAAACCATGCCAGCCAAGGAATGAACTTAAGTTTCCTGTTCCGCCAATGGTTCCGCTGACGGTTGTGTTTAACCATGTGTTAATTTGATAATTCAGCGGTGCGCCGTTTAAGATATGTTTGTGGGCTGTATCTGCGGCAGCTGTCGTTTCACTGGTATCATAGGTTGCTAAGTCAGGATCTGTAACCGTTAAAAAAGTGCTGTTGAAGTTATCATAAGTAAAATTATTTTTTAATGTATTTTGAATGGCTTCAGTTACTGAGCTATAACTTCCGGGGCTGACAGATAAAACATCTGCCATTTTCCAGCGAATGGGGTGAATGGTTACAACTTTGGCATATCCCGGTGGACATTGAGGAGCCGGAATGAACCCCATCCACGGAGAGGTTATACAGTTTGCATCTGCTCCACAGTCGGATGGTGCGTTTTCTATGGTTCCATTGGGTTTGACTGTTATGCCATCCCATCCAAGATTGTTCTCTTTATAAGTATTGTCTAAAACATAAATTCCTTTGTTAATAAAGTCAGGTAAAATATCGCTTAAACGAGCTCCGCCACGTGTTGTCAGCTTAATATCATGCATGACGGATGTATATGCTGGATTAATTTGATATTGGTCATACATTCCAGATGGGAAAGACGTTCCCGTTCCATCACCGGTCCCTGTCGGGTAAGTTCCTATGGTACCAGATGTTTTATGTGCAGCATACGGGTTTAGTGCTGTAAGTCCATCGACGGCATTTGCAACTAATCTGTCGGCTTTGATGTATCCGGTTTCATAAGTTGAGCTTTGTGTGCGTGGTAGTTGAATAATTCCTTGTCTATATATGGAGACACCTTGTTTTTGATCGCTCGGTAAAGTCGGAGAGTCTGCTACAGCTGTTGTTAAGGCATCTGTATTATTTGCAAAAACTAATTTATCAGCTGTTATTTCAAGATTACCGCTGTTTGCAGTAATGGTACTGGTATTACTGTTTCCAAAAGATATTTTGATGTTTTGAGAATCTGTTCCTATTTGCGCGCTGGAGCTATCTGATTTTATACGATCAGCTCCTCCTGTCGTTTGTACGGCAAAATCATTGGTCTTTGCCAAAAAGGATGATTTGTTGACTTTGAGGGTTTGACTGGTGTTTGAAACACCTGCACGGAAGGTATCGTTTACATCCAAATTGTTTACAACTAGTTTTCCGTTGATGTAAGCGTTGTTGGTAATATAAATATTATCTGTGCCTAAGCCTCCGGTTGCATAGGTTTTAACTGTTCCTTGATTTCCTGCCGCTGTAATAGTGGTTCCGCCATTAGTACTTTTAAGGTTAGAATTATTTGCATAAAAATCGCCACTGATTGTGCCAGAACCGCTGACCGTCGCATTTCCGGTGATTGCGGTGTTTCCGGTAATTGCAATATTGCTGTTAGTTACTTTAATTTGTCCGGTGCCACCTTTAACCGTTGTGGTTGTTCCTTCTAATTGAGCTGTAGCTCCTGTGCTTGTTAAAGTTAATTTAGCATTTCCTGACTGAGTTATGGCGCTGGTTGTACCACTGACGGTTGTTGCTGCACCTTCTAATTGGGCGGTGGAACCAGAGTTTGTTAAGGTTAATTTGGCTGCTCCTGATGATGTGGTGGCACTGGCGGCACCTGACATTGTCAAATCTCCTGAAGTGGCCGCTAATGAGGCATTGCTACTACCTGATAAAGTTAATTTTCCGCCCTTAGCTTCCAGATTGGCCGTGGTGCTACCGCTCATGGTTAAAGCTCCGCCGGTTGCTTTTAGGTCAGCTGTTTGTCCTGCCATATCTAATTTTCCGGCTGTTGAAGTAACTTTAAGATTTCCGGTGGAAGTGGATAATTCAGACTCAGCATTACCTTTTAGAAGAATTGCTCCATTGCTAACATCAACACCACCTGTACCGGTAATCTTTTGGACAACTGAGGCTGCACCCTTGACAGTTAAGTTAGCCGGATTTGCCGCATCAGTTCCTGTTCCGATAACTAATCCTTCTCCTCCGGCTGATGCTGCCGAAACAATAAGCTTGTTGATTTCCTCAATCGGATTATCTGCCATATAAATACTTGTACTCATCGTGTTATAGGCTTTGCCTCGTGAAGATGTTCTGTATAAAACTTCTTCGCTGGATACACCAGATGAGGCAGTTACCGCATTGCTTGAAATGGCCACAATATCACCATCGGCTGCGGTTCCGCCTAAATCTGCTACCGTGGCGCTCCATCCGCCTTGAACGCCTTGAACCTCGTTGCCGCGAACTACACCACCGTTTGCTCCAATCATGGAGGCAATTTTTGCAGTACGAATCGCAGGGGTGTTAGGGTCTCTGATATTGGCTGTTACAATACCGGTTAAGGTTGGATAATTTGCATCTCCTGATTTTTGAATGGCAAAATTATAACCGCTGAACATTTTACTATCAGTTGTATTAAAACCATAAGGAAGGTAATCTTCTATATCGCTGATGCTTACAGATGGATCGGCTTGTTGAGATAATTCTACATAATTGTTCTGTATAAAATCGTCCAGAGCTTTAGAAAGCGTGCGCATTTGCGTTGCTGTGTTAATGTCTTGGAGTTCTGTTGTTCTTTCTGCCGATTTTTTATATAATACCGGAGTTACCATGGATATCAGACCAAGCATTGCAAGGGCTTCAACCATCATGCTACCTTTCTGTCCCATTAAGTTCTTAATATCTTTTAACATGGTTGTTCTCCTTAAATTCTTTAGAAACTGTTTAGGTAAACCAAACAGGTTTCACCGGTCGGATTGCCGCCGCCATCTGCAATATTGCAGATACTTCTGAATTGAGCGTCATTTACGATTGCCAATGGAATTGAAATGGTTTCTTCTCTGAGTTTGATTCCTACCGGCGAATGGGATTTGTTCTCGTCGTGTTCAAGAGTTGCATTAGGGTCAATTGCTATGGAGTAGCCCATGCGCCCACCTTTACCAATGATGTTATAGATGGCATTTAGAAAGTCTGAAGTCGGAATTTCAACATCCTCATTTCTTTGATTGAGCCAACGATAGGGAATTCTTCCATAAGTGATGAGAAAACGATCATGGTGAATGTCATCACAGTCTGCCGGATCGCTTGAGGCTGTCATCCAGTCTTCACTTAAACAGAACATTTGGGAATAGTAGTTTTCATCATCATTATAAAAAGTTCCGGCAAAGTTAATGATGTTGTTATTATCTATCAAGCCGGGAATATCTGCTACCATGTTGGTTGCGTAAGGCATTTTTGAATAGACGTATTTTCCGGCTGCTTTATGTTTATTTATGAGTTTGGCAACATGCGCTTCGGCCAAAGGTTCAACCGTGACTTTACGGATATCATCACGCGGAGCCAATGTAAAAGAGGCTATTGCTGCCAAAAATGTTGCTAATACAACCCAAATGTACATTTTTTATTATCCCGGAATTTAAATTCTCTATTATACAGTCTATCATAAAAAAGGTTTCTAATCTATTAAATTGAAAGTTTTTTATTAAAGTTCATATTTCTGTAACAGAAAAAACGGGAGAATAAATTTGGTTATTTGAAACTGTTAACCAGAGAGCCTGCAAGCAGATACCATCCGTCAACCAGCACAAAAAAGATAACCTTAAATGGCAGAGCCAAAACTGTCGGTGGGAGCATCATCATACCCATTGACATTAAAACAGAGGCTATAATCATATCTATTATCAGAAATGGTACGTATATTAGAAAGCCAATTTCAAAAGCTCGACGAAGTTCACTTATCATAAATGCAGGAATAGCTATTTTTAATGGGGTTTCACTGATTGTTTCTGCAGGTTTTTCTCCGGCAAGGTCGGTAAAAAGAAGCAAGTCTTTTTCACGGGTGTTATTGACCATAAATTCTTTTATCGGATTAACGGCTTTATCTAGTCCTTCCATAATTTCAACTTGTTCATCAATAAGGGGTTTTATTCCTTCATCCCAAGAACGTTCAAACGCCGGTGTCATTATAAACAATGATAAAAATAAAGCCAAAGAAATTAAAACCATATTAGGCGGGGTGGTGTTTGTTGCCAAAGCACTTCGCGTAATGGAAAGTACAACAATGATTCTGGTAAAGGAAGTCATCATTATTGCAATAGATGGGGCTAATGATAAAACCGTTATCAGCATTAAGATACTGAAAATTCTTGCGGTGGCAGAACCGGTCGGCGCATCTTGAAGATTTATGTTAAGACTCTGAGCCAGAGCATTGTCTGTTATGCAAAAGCAGAAGGTGGCAACTAAAAAACTCAGATAAATCAGTTTACGAAAAGTCATTCCTGTGTCCTTGATGTTTCTTTGAGCAGAATGTTATTTGATGCACCTAGTAAAAGGAGATACTCCGTTTCATCGTATTTGATGAGGGCTAATGAATTTTTGCTGTCTATGCGGCGGATTTCAATAATATCCAATTTTTTAGAATCGGCTAGTTTTTTGAATATTCGGCATTGAGAACTTTTGAGTTCGCAATATTTTATGAGCCATAGCGTCAGCAAAAGCAGGCCGATTACAAAAACCAGCGATAAAACAGCTTGTAAAACGCTTTGCCATTCCATAGTTTGAACTCCTTTTTTTATTTGTTGCGATTATGAAAAATTATCCTTCGTTCGTCAAGCAACAAGCTGTTTGTTTACACAATTGATTATTATCGGGAAATAGTGTTGGGTAATCGTGATTAAGTTCTTGCTCTTAAAATAAGTGTTTGTTACATTCTCACGTATGATAAATAAGACTGACGATATATTCCTAAGTTCCGAACGAAAAACACTCGATTTGCAATCTGCGAGCCAGATGATTATGCCTTTGGTGAAAAAAGTGCTCGGGAAAAAAGGTTTTGTTGAAATTGATGTCATTACCAATTGGGATAAAATTGTCGGAGATGAGTTGGCTGAGTTTGCCGTGCCTCAAAAAATTGAATTTAAACGCGGTGAAAAAAATAACGGAATCCTCCATGTTTGTGTGCCTTCCGGTGCTTTTGCGTTGGAATTGCAACATCGGGAAAAATTTGTTGTTAATAAAATAAATACTTATTTTGGATATAATGCCGTTAATGGAATAAAAATTATTCAAAACAGTGAGTTCTTTTTGAGTTTTTCAGAAAATCAAACCAATGCTCGACCTCCTTTGGAACCTCTTGTAACTCAGCAAGAAGAAAAATATATTAAAGAATTAAGTGCAGAGGTGGAAAATGAAGAGTTGCAAAAAGTTCTTGAGAAACTCGGACGCAGTGTGTTTGGCTTTAATAAAAAGGTGTGAGTAAAAAGATGAAGTTTGAAGATTTTATAAAAAATATCAGTTCTACAATTGCAGGTTTGGCTGTTTTTTTGCTTGCGGCCGGTATGTATTTGACGGCAAAAGGTTTTGTAATGGATGGTAACGGAAATATCGTTCTGGTTTCTCAAGCTCAGGCTCAGGAGCCTGCTCTTCAGAAAAAAGAATTAGACACTAACCTTGCATTGCCGGAGGACCATGTTATCGGAAAGTCAGATGCTCCGATTACGGTTTATGAATATTCTTCGTTCGGTTGTTTTCATTGTGCCGATTTTCATCTTGATGTTTTGCCTAAAGTAAAATCAGACTATATTGATAAGGGTTTGGTGCGGGTGGTTTTTGTTCCGTTTCCGATTGACAAGCCTTCAATGGATGCAGCTTTGCTGGCAGAATGTGTTAGTCAGGACAAATATTTTGCTTTTGCCGATGTGCTTTTTGAGCAACAAAGAAATTGGGGAATGGCAAGAGATCCGCAAAAAGCATTAATTCAGTATGCGGCTTTGTCAGGTTTGGATAATGAAAGAGCAAAACTCTGTCTTAAAGATGATAATAAAGCCAGAGAAATTCTTGGAAATCGTCAAAATGGTATTTCGGTTTTGGGGATTCAGGGAACCCCAAGTTTTATCATTAGTGATAAAAACGGCAAAGAACTCATTCCGGGCATCTCTACTTTTGAGCAAATTGATACGATTTTGGCGCAAAGATTAAAAAAATTAAACCAAAAGATGTCCGAAAATTAAAAAATTAGCGTTTCTTTAATAACTCTGAGTATAGTGTATCCTATGAAAAAAATGCCTGATGATTTAAAAAAGCTGGAAGAACGCATAAGAGAACTTAAGGAAAAAGAATCTCGTGTGAATAGAGATAAAGGTGAATCTGAGTTTATGCATGCTTCTAAAGCCGGATTGAGAGTGGGTGCCGAACTCTTATCAGGTGTTCTGGTAGGGGGAGCTATCGGTTATTTTCTGGATGGCTTTTTTGATACCAAACCATGGCTGTTAGTATTGTTTTTGTTCTTTGGCGGCGGAGCGGGGGTCTTAAATGTTTATCGCTTTGTCAAAAAAGAAGAAAGTAGAAACTGAGGAGTTATTGAATGTCAAACCCAATGGAACAATTTGTTGTTAAGCCGCTTATTCCTCTGGAAATCGGCGGAGTTGATGTTTCTTTTACAAACTCAGCTTTGTTTATGGTACTGGCTGTTGTTGTTTCTAGTTTGTTGTTGGGTTTTTGTTTAAGAAAGAGAAGTATCATTCCGACAACGGCGCAATCAATTCCTGAGGGAATATATGAGTTTATTTCCGGACTGCTTAGGGAAAATGTCGGTGTGGAAGGGCTTAAATATTTTCCTTTTATATTTACGGTTTTTTTGTTTGTTGCTTTTGGTAATTTGTTGGGATTGTTCCCGTATGCTTTTACATTTACATCGCATTTGACGGCTGTGGGTGCTTTGTCAATTATTGCTTTGCTATTTAATATAGGAATCGGGATTAAGAAGAAAAAAATCGGTTGGTTGCGGACTTTTTTACCAAAAGGTATTCCTTTTGCCTTGGCTCCGCTGATTGTTCCGATTGAAATGATTTCTTTTTTATCTAAACCGTTTAGTCTTACCGTTCGTTTGGTTGCAAATATGACTGTCGGACATATTATGTTAAAAATTATTGCCGGTTTTGTTGTCGCTCTGGGTGTTGCAGGTGTGGTGCCGGTATTGTTTAACAGTTGTATTGTTTGTTTTGAGATTTTTATTGCATTGCTACAAGCCTTTATTTATACGGTGTTGAGCTGTATCTATTTGGGTGATGCTTTGCATGAACACTGATTTTTTAGGTGTTTAATTATTATAATTATGTGTGATTAACTTAATATATTTAGAAAGGAAATAAAATGGAACCTTTAGCTTATATCGGTGCGGGACTTTGTGCTTTGTCAATGACTGTGGCGGCATGGGGTGTGTCTCAAGTTTGGACGACGATTATTTCTACAGTCGGACGCAATCCGCAAGTTAAAAAAGATGTTGATATTTACGGTTGGGCAGGATTTGCCGCCGTTGAGGCTATTGCTTTGTATGCCTTGGTTATTGCTTTGGTTATGTTGACCGGCAACTAATTCTTTCTAAATGTTTTTATAGGCTAAAGTGGAGAAAACGGCCTGAAAAGGTTCGTTTCTCCCGCTTATAAGGACTGAATGTTTTTTTTCATCAGATAAGGAAAAGATTATGCCTCAGTTAGATTTTAGCATCTTTCCATCTCAGTTGTTTTGGCTTTGTATTTGCTTTTTTACAATGCTTTTTATTATGAGCAAATTAATTATTCCAAGAATTGCGGAAATGATTGAGTTGCGCAGAGAAAAAATTGAAGGGAATTTGGAAAAAGCCGCAGAGATTAAAGCCGAAGCTGAGAAGTCTTTGGAAAAGTATCGGAAAGCGTTGCAAGATGCTACCAATGATGCGAATCAGTCTTTGTTGAAAACTCAGCAAGAATTGCAGGCTATGATTGAGCGGAAACAAGATGATTTATCTGCCAAGTTGTCTGCGCAAATTGCCGAAGGTGAAAAGAAAATTTTGAACAGTAAAAATAAAGCTCTCCAACAAGTGAATGATATTTCTGCAGAAATTGCCGTTGAAATCATGAAAAAGTTGGATTTGAAAGATATAAAAATTCAAGATTTTGAAAAAGCGCTTAAAACTTCTTTGAAAGATTAAAAAATGACAATGCCTAATGAAATGTCTAATCATGAGATTATAGATGTAACACAGAGTGCCGTTTTGAATGCCGCAGATAAGGTTGTCGGTGCAATTGAAAATACGGCGGAAAGTATGGGGCATGGTGAAGTTTTTTATTTGAGCCCTGAGTTTTGGGTCGGTTTTTCTTTTATTTTGGTGGTTTTGGGGTTAGCGCGTCCGGTTGGTAAAATTGTTTATAAAATGCTGAGAAAGCGCAGTGCGGATATTGCTGCACGGATAGATGAAACGACCCAATTAAAAGAAGATGCTCAAAAACTTCTTGCCGAGTATGAAAATAAATACAGACATGCCGAACAAGAAGCTCAAGAGATTTTGGCTCGTTCCGAAAGGGAAATTAATCTGCTTAAAAAAGAAAAATTGACACAACTTGAGCAAGAGATGTCCAGTAAAGAAAGAGAGGCCTTGGAAAGAATTAATGCCACTCAGGATAAAGCTGTTCAAGAGGTTTTATATTTGGCTGTCTCAAAGGCCATCAATAATGTTAAAAGTGTTTTATCTAAGAAACTGACGGATAAAGATAAAGACAGAATGATTGATGAGTCTATAGAGTTGGTTAAAACAATTGCTAAATAAAGATTTTTCAAAATTAAAAGCGCCTGATGATTTTCGGGCGCTTTTTTGTTGATTTACAATAAACTTTTGAGTTTGTTAAAGGTATCTGTATGGGTGAGCCTGATATGATCCGAGCATGTGAATTTCTTCAGAGAAGAATCGCAATTCTTCAAAAGCGTTTTTGAAAGATTGTTCTGATGGATGAGCCTCAATTTCAACATAAAATTGAGCGGAGACAAATTTTCCTTTCAAAAGATAGCTTTCAAGTTTTGTGATGTTAATTCCGTTGGTGGCAAAACCTCCGAGGGCTTTGTATAAAGCGGCAGGGATGTTTTTTGCTTTGAAGATAAAAGAGGTTATAAATTTTGTGCCATCGTTTTCAGGAATTTCATTATTGCGAGACATAATTAAAAAGCGGGTTGTGTTGTTTCGAGCATTTTCAATGTTTGGCTGCAAAATGTCCAGTCCGTAGATTTCTCCGGCAAGTTTGGAGGCAATTGCCGCTTTGGTTTTGTCTTGGGCGTTAATGATATCTTGGCAAGAAAGTGCGGTGTCTATTCTTTGAACCGGTTGGATATGGTGCAACTGTAAGAAACCGGAGCATTGGGCAAGAGCTTGCGGATGAGAGGAGGCTGTTTTAATATCATCAAGTTTTGAGCCCTTTAAGCCAAGGAGCATATGTTCAATTCTTAAAAAATATTCTCCAACAATATGAAGACCAGTTTCGGGCAAGAGGAAATGGACGTCGGAAACTCTTCCGGCATTGGAATTTTCAACCGGAATCATGGCTAAGTCAACAGTTCCGGTTTGGACGGCGTTCATTGCCTCGGCAAAACTGAGGTGCGGAATGTATTGTTGGTTCGGGTAAACATTTTGGCAAGCAATATGAGAATAAGCTCCGGGGACGCCCTGATAAGCTATTTTTAAGTTCATTTTTGTATTTCCTGTTTTTACATTTTTAAATTAAGGTTGTTCCATCCGCTTTTTTTGGTTGGTTTTGTTGATGATTCATCATCTTTAGCCCAATTACGGATTGGTCCGTTTTTTTTGTTCAGAAGTTCTTTTTGCTCCGGCGTTTGTGCAATTCCAATCGGGAGGAGCTGATTTAAAAGAGCCGGAGAGGCAAAATCAACTTTTCCTTTAATAAAGGGGTCAACAAGGGCTTTAATGACCGGAGCAGCCGGTTTGGCGTTGAAGGCATTAACTTTTCCTCCGTAAAAAATTGCAAAGGCATAGCAAGGGGAGGAGAGTAAAACGTCTGTAAAATCGACCCCTCTTACAAAACGCAGCATGATTTGTGGTTGAATAACGCAATCTTCGGTAACATCAAACAGAATATTGTCAGGGTTCATGAACAGTTCTGATTTTATCATATCTTGTAGTTCGTTATTAATTACGCCGCAGAAACCGACAATAGCCATTCCGTTGAGGGTGTATCCGGTATAATTTTCGGGTTTATTGGTTACCTGATAGCAAAAAATTTGTTCGGAATCCGTAATATTCGTTGTTGCTGACGGTCCGATAGCCGAGCTGATTTCTTCTAAAAAAATATTGTTTTCTTTGGGGGCGGAGGGTTGCGTTTGAGCCAGAGCCGATGATGCAAACCCTAAGGTTAGAGCACAAAGTAACAATTGAAAATTCAGCCGTTTCATAAGATTTCTCCATAAAATCAGAATCAAACATTTTAATAGTATAACTTTATTGTTTGAGATTTCCACGATAAAGTTTGCAATGTGTGAAAATTTGTATGTAAAAAAGCTATATAGTTATTTTTATTAATAAAAAAATAAGGACTCCATGATATTTAATTAAAATAATTCTTGCTATTTATGTTTTTTAGTGTATATTTTAGACAAAATTTTCAAAACGAACGATGGAGACTTTATTTATGAAAAAAACTTTAGTTACTTTTGCTTCAGCTTTGGTAATGGCTTCGGCTTTGGCTACCGCAGCTCAGGCTCGCGATGGTGTTTATTTGGCCGTTAGAGGCGGTTGGTCAGATTATAATCTGAATAAAAATTCAGATGCGACGACAGCAACGGCACGTGCGGATTTTGGTAATACATGGATGGTGTCCGGTGCTTTGGGATACAGATATAAATTTTTCCGTATTGAGGCTGAATATATTCATCGCGGTGATGAAGAAGACAGATTTAAAATCGCAGGTTTAGATGAATACAGAAAGTCTTCATTAGAGTCAGATTCTTATATGGCTAACGCTTATTTGGATATTATGCCGAATTATTGGATTAGTCCTTACATCAGCGGTGGTATCGGTTGGACATCTTTGAAATTGACCAATCAGGATGAAGATGCGATGGGTACTCGTGAGTCTTATAAAGAAAATAACTTTACCTGGACAGCCGGTGGTGGTTTGACATTCAGATTGAATCGTTGCTTGAATGTTGATTTCGGTTATCGTTATTTCAGCTTTGGAAAACTTGAGAAATCTAACGTAAATGCACATGAATACTATGGTGGTTTGCGCTATACATTCTAGTTTTTGCTGAACAGAGATTTGAAGAAAAGATCGGAAGTTGATGAAACTCCGGTCTTTTTTTTGTCGGGGAGGGGAATTTAGCAAATTTAGGTGTGGAATGTTTGAATAAAAAGAAATGATAAATCTGAAAATAAAAAGGATGCTAGCTCCCGATGTTTGGAGAGAGGAGATTTAAAACGGCACCGCCTTCCCGAAGGAAGGCGGCTTTATTTAATAATTTAGAGCCTAATTCTAAAGCCCAGGCTCACTCTGGGCGAAAATTTCTTGCTGAGGTTTTTGGCCTCAGCTTGAAACTTTTCTTGCAGTTCCTCAGGGCTCATCGCCTCGAGGTAACTGCTTCCGGAGAAATCAATCTCTTGATTGATTGTCTCCAAGTGACCCTCGCTCGGGCGGTATTGCATCTCGAAAGATGCAATCAGCTCGAAACGGGAGGCCGCCTTGAATTTAATTCCGAGATCCACGCCGGCGGCAGCCGCGAATCTTAATTTACCTGACCAGTTGGCATTTGCCAACCAGGCTGAGAAACTCGCGTCGTTTTCAACGCCAGTTAATTTCGCACCTGCAGGAGCTCCGGTCAGCTGCTCCTGAGCCCCCACCAGGGCTTTAATTCCGACATGAACGCGATGGTGGGGGTTCGCGTTCAGGTTATATTTTACACCCGCCATGGTATGGATGCGGTGTTCCAGCACCTTATCCTGAACGCAACCGGCTACGATGAGCCAGTCAACGTTATGGCGTCCTCCGTAGAGGACGTGGCGGTTGAGAGATGCCTCACCTCCATACCCATTGGTTTGTGGGTCGTAGATGGCAGCGCCGCCGAATGTCCAGCAGCGGTTACCGTCTTCGATTTTCGTCTGGGCGCTCGCGCCGCAAACGAAAATGAGGTTAATCACCAGCAGAAGTGCCAATCCTGCTACTTTAGAGCTCAGAGAACTCAGGGCTGTATTTAATATAAATGTTTTCATAATTGTCCCGCCTAACGTATGTCCATCTACGGTACTCTGCCGTTTTTTTACGATGGAACATACGGGCAACGCGGGCTTTGCCTATTTTATAAAAAAGTTAATTCTCTCATACTACTTTTAAGTACACGTACTTATCTGTAGTAATTCTTCGGGTCGTTACCCAAAGAATAAATGTCGCTTGCTTCTTTTACAAGGTCAGCTTCCCACGGACAAGCAAACTCCTTCAATGATGTTGTGGCATCACTGAAGATAACTTTTGTTCTGCTTGAACGAGAGCCGCTTTCTTGCAAAGCGTAATAAGCGAAACTTGTCTCCCATGATTTATCTGTTGCGTTCACGAGGATCGCAGGCATGATATTGCCGTTCAGATTTATCAATGAAAGACGTTCTCCGGCAGCGAGCTGTGCAAGCTCTTCGTCGGATGTTTCCCAGTACTTCAGTACGGCCTTCGTGTTGCTGTCAAAGGCATAGATTCTCTTGTGAGATTCATTGCCAATTTCAGCAAACACCAAAACGTCACGGCGGTTGTAGCCGTTTGCCGTTTTGTTGAAGAAGACGTGTGTACGGCTTCCTGAGATTACCCGCCATCCGTCGATGGTGTATGGCAGGTTAATGGTATATATTTTGACGGCCTGCTTGCTTTCAAAGTGGTTAGCTTCTACGGCAAGAGTCCAAATATTTGTGTGGTTAGCGATGCTATAGATACCATCTTGGCTTGTGCTTTCAACGGAACCTAATTGAACACCATTAACATTAACGGTAGCAGAGCTACATTCGCTACCTCTGTAAGAGATAACATCGTTAATGTCGATATACACTTCTGCAATCTGGTTGCCCAGGTTTGCTCTGTGCGTATATCTTACTGAGCGACGGACGATTGAATCGCCTTCGTTAGTCTGTGCTCCATAAGATGGAATCAGACTGCCGCTCAAGATGGCGTTACTAATCTCTTCGTAAGAGATGATCTGACCATTATTGCTAATGGAGAGATTCAAATCTCTTTTGAAAGAATATTCACGGTTGTTAGCTGGAATCTTGTGAGATTCCTTAACCGTGATTTCTTTGAAAAGACGACCGTTGTCGAAGATAAACTTCTCGGACATCTTCTCACGAGAGATTATTTCATCGGCGTTGGCTTTTACCAGCTTCACAGCTGTTGAAGCCTTTGCTGTTCCGTATGTATAGTTTACGGTCCAGCTTTTAATTAATTGCGCCTTGTCAGCGCTTTCAGTTTCCTCGCCCTCTACAAGGCTGATGCTGGTTTCAGCATCTTTTACTTCAATCTTGTATTCGTTGCCAGTTTTGGCAGAAATGAATACAAAATTTCTGTTTTGCTTAACCTCTACGTTGGTGTCAATGTAGAGATTGTAAGCTGCCTTGTCGGTACGGCTCTGCTTCACAGCAGTTAACGTTCCGAGGTTAGAGGAAACCTCATACTTCTCATTCCCTGTCCAGTTGGAGCCTTTTGTATAGGCACCCTTGGTCAGGGTAAAGCTAGAGGCAGGATTTACCTCTTTGCTTTCGAGTGCGGAGATTCCGTACCCGAATGAGAAAGAGAGGCGACCCAGCTCCTTATCGTCATAAATAACGATGATTTCGCCGGTTCCGTCACCCTTGTCTTCAAAGGTGACTTCCTCTTCGTGAGAAATTTCTCTTTTTCCTGTAGTTTGAGCCTTTGAACTCAAAACTACTACGCCTTCTGAAGTTTCCAATGAATGGCTTACTTCATAGACTGTAGTTCTTTCATTCTCCGTCTCGTTGCTACTTACTACCGTCACGGCAGGATTAGCCACTTTAAGCTGGTCTGTCGGAAGGGCAAATGCCATAATTTTTCCGCTTTCCGGCTCCACGGTCAGGCTATTTACCGTGGCAACAATGTTCGCAGATGATACAACGTCTTTGTGTTCGAAAGTGTAACTTTCTGTCCCAAAGACGAAGTTCTTTGCAGAACTTGTTGAAAATTCTCCAGTTTCGACGAACTCCGCAGGAGTAACGGAGCTGGACATTGTCCAAGGCAGAGGTGCCACAGCCGGAGTCCAGTCCTTATTCAGGTCTGTATCCAGTGTGTGTGTCTCCTGCCATTCGTAATTCACTATGCCGTATCCATAGGATACAAATCTGGCACTGTAAACAACTTCGTCTTTCTCTGCCTCAGTTACGAGGAGGGAGTCCGTATAAATGGACTCAATTCCCTCCTCGGCATAAGCCGTTACAGTAACAGCAACCTTGTAAATGAGGTCGCTGACCTTGCGGCTCTTACCGAAGGCAAGAGTCCCGTTGTACAAGGAAACCTTGCACAATTCAATGGGCTCTTTCTCGCCGCTGGCAAGAGTGAAAGACCATTCCGTAGGGGATGTCTGCGGTTCGGCAATTGTTACCGGCATTACCGATTTACCGGGACGGAATGCTCCGTCAATAATTTCGAAGGTCTTACCTTCAACATCAGCCAGGTTTTCCACCTGAACAGATGTGAAAGATTCAACCTTCATGGAGTTTGTGCAAACAAAGGCAGAATCTACCTTTGTTTCCTTACCGTTCTGGTAAGAAAACTCCAGATTTTTTTTCATGGTTGACTCCATGCTCATGGTCAGCGTAGTGCCTTCCAATGAGTTTTCTTTTGTAGTCTCGCCTGCATAACGGCAGTTGCTGCCGTAAACATCTGCGAGACCTTCTTTTTCTGCAAATTCAACATCTGCGCCGCCTTTTGAAAAGACGTCGTCTTCTTGGTTGCAGCCGACCAAGAAGAATGCCATGACTGTAGTGCAGAGGGCTACTATCTTCACCCATTCTGCGAAAAATTTCTTTCTCATAATTATTTTTTTTTATTAAATTTTTTCAAAGATGCGCCGAGGGGGATAATAGTGAAAATAATTTCGCATTACCTAACTTAAACACGCGCAATTCAGTGCTTAAGCCCCAACACAATCAAAATATATTCGCAATTTATTCTTTGTTATTGACCCGATAGATTTTCTGAGACCTTAACGCTTTTAAGGCTGTATCATGAAAACTCCAACTGATAATAATAGGAAAAATCGCATACAAAATTAATTTGTGTCAAATTTACTATAACACGATTCGGGATTTTTGACAATAAAAAAGGTTGCTAATTTAGTTGTTTTATAATGATTTAACAAAATTTTAACCTTTGACTCAAAGAATTTGTTTTTGGGTAAATTTTGGCTAAAATATCATCAGCCATTCCTCGATGTTTGCGCGCTTGCACCTCGCCCTAAAGCCTTAAATTGTGAATAAATTTCAATAAATTAAGCGGAATGCCAAATTTTCCTTGTAGAATCGCTTTTGCTGGTATAACTTATTGTCGAATTAATTGGGACAGGAGGGCGAATCTGCCCGATTGTCCGTGTTTTTAACTTACGGTTCTTCAGTTTTTTGTTGTTTTGAAGAACTATGCTTAAGGAGCTGAATTGACCATGAGTAAATGGGTTTATACATTTGGTAACGGCAAAGCCGAAGGCGATGCCAGCATGCGCAATCTGCTCGG
>CALXTS010000018.1 GCA_944391465.1 uncultured Alphaproteobacteria bacterium | reverse complement strand
TCGCAACATGTTCAAGTATACTGAAAGAACAAGGTTATACGCCAATATCAGGACAAGCAGACGCAGATTATATTTCTGATAATACGGTACATGGTCCTTATGTTTTGACAGAGGATTTTTATGGTAGTGCGTATCTTTGGGGAGGAGATGTTTATACTCCAGGGGATTTAGATGGAGTAAGTAATCTTTGCTCACGTTTATCACCAGACGTATTTGGTTCAATGAGTGTTGGAGATTGTAGTAGTGTTAATTTTTATCCATATATGGAAGGTGATTTAACATTCAATGGATGCGGAGGAACATTAACTTTACATAATTCATTATGGTTATACGGAACTTTGTATGCTGATGGTGGAACAATAAAATTTAATGGAGCATATGCTACCTTAGAGAGTGGAATAGATGGTATGGAAAATATAGAATTGCATAATAGTGTAACTGTTGATTATAATGGAAGGTTTAGACCATATGGAGATTCTGCATATATCTATATGGATGCCGGTACATGTATATCAGCAGGTACTCTTGAATATGGAGAAAATTCAGATAATGGGTTTATGATTTGTGCTGATGAACCAACAGAAATTAGGCATTATTATTATGATAATGATTGGAATTATATTGATAAAACAAATTATTACTTTTATTTGCCATATCAATGCGATACAAGCAGTTTTAAAGTTAATGAAGGGAGAGAATGGATTAGTTGTAAAGGAAAAATTACACATAATTGCCCTTCAGGAACATTTCCCGGGGTAAGAGATATAAAAAGTTGTTCTGGAACAGAACTTTATACAACGGCAAATCGCGGTTATACATGGTGCCCATTCGGATATGGACAGTTTTGTCATAATCCAGATACATCTGTTGAAGCTTCAGGTTATCCGGGATGTTATAAATGTTTAGAACTTACAGCCTGTCAAGATGATTATGAACAGTGTATGAAAAATGCGGAAGATAATCTCTCTTGGTGTGAAAGAACAGCTAATGATAGTTATGGACGTTGTTTATCATCTGCCAGCTCTAATACAGATGAAACCGTAGATTGGAGTGCGTATTGTACGGAAATAAATAATGCGGATTTAGATCAATGCTATTCAAATTACGAATCTGAGATGTATGATTGTGAATCTGAATATCAAGAATGTTTATCTAAATCATCAGAGATAGCAACAGAAATTGTATGTAAAAAATGCGTTTAAATAAAGCCCCTCAATTGAGGGGCTTTTTATCAGAACTTTTAAAAACGGAAATCACGTTTTCCTTGTTCAATGTTTTGCAAATTATCTTCTGCAATTTTACGAACTTTATCTTTAGGAATATTATTAAGTTCACATTTAATAAGCTCTTCGCCGATTTTTTGTGTCTCTGGAGAGGCGTAATCAATCAGATATTCCTTAAGCGTCATTAATGCATTAGGTAAACAACAATTATGAATTTGCATGTTTTTGCAAAGAGACATAAACCGATCTCCGGTACGTCCTTCACGATAACAAGCGGTACAAAAACTCGGAATATATCCGATTTCCATCAACCAACGGACAACTTCATCTAAAGTACGTTTGTCGCTGACATCAAATTGCTCGGATTTATGGTCATCTTCTTCCGGCTCGACATATCCGCCGACACTGGTTTTAGAACCGCCGCTGATTTGTGAAATCCCGTAATGAATGATTTTTTCTCGGCAAGCCTTGCTTTCTCTGGTTGATATAATCATTCCCGTATAAGGAACGGCAATACGAATACAAGCAACTAATTTTGCAAAAATGTCATCATCAATTCCGTTATCAAATGCGGAAGGGTCAATATCATCAGCATGTTTAATACGCGGTACACTGATTGTGTGCGGACCGACACCATGAACGGCTTCCAAATGCTCTGCATGCATTAACAGGGCTGCAAACTCATATCTATAGCGTTCCAGACCAAACAATACACCAAGACCGACATCATCAATACCGCCTTCCATAGCTCTGTCCATAGCCTCAGTATGATAAGCGTAATCATGTTTTGGCCCTGTCGGATGTAGTTTTTCGTAACTTTCTTTATGATAGGTTTCTTGGAATAAAATGTAGGTACCGATGCCGGCTTCATGTAATTTACGATAATTTTCAACGGTCGTTGCCGCAATATTAACATTTACGCGACGAATAGCTCCGTTTTTATGTTTTATGGAGTAGATTATTTTAATGCACTCCAAAATATATTCAATAGGATTATTAACGGGGTCTTCACCGGCTTCAATCGCCAATCTTTTATGTCCCATATCTTGCAACGCGGTAACTTCACGCACAAGTTCTTCTTGTGTCAGTTTTTTTCGGGCGATATGCTTATTTTTAGCATGATAAGGGCAATAGACACAGCCGTTGACGCAATAGTTTGAAAGATACAGCGGCGCAAACATAACGATTCTATTGCCGTAAAAATCTTTTTTAATCTGCTCGGCCAAAGCAAAAATCTCTTGATTTTTTTCAGGGATATCACAATCAAGCAAAATCATCGCTTCTCGATGCGAAAGACCTTTGCGCAATCGCGCTTTATCTAAAATTTGATTGATTAATTCAAGATTATTTTTATGAGTATCTGCATAGCGCAGAGTATCTAAAACTTCCTCATGGCAGATAAATTCCTCTGCCTTCATAGACTTAGGATTATACATTATAAATTACCTTCTTATGGGTCAGAAAATCTTCCCCGTCAGTTAAAACAATTCGGGAGGCAATATAATCAATCTTTGCAGAAGATGCAATAAGAAAGATTTATCCGCATACGCCGGAGAATGCCGTTTTGGCGCTAACACCGGAAAGTTTTCCGATTTTTCCGGCCAAAGCACTGATGGTATCTTGAGGAGCATCAACGGCAATACTGATGATATTTAGTTTTTTTTGGCGGTAAGGAATACCCATACGCCCGATAATATAATTTGAATATTCATGTAAAATAGAATTAAGCTCAGCCACGGATTCCATATTTTCAACAATGATTCCGATAATAGCAACACGACTTTCCATGATTATCTCCTTAAAAATAACAATTATAAAGGTAGTATAAGAAAAAATATTTTTTTTGCAAGATATGGTCAAAAATGAAAAGGTAATATTTGTTGCAATTATTCTGCTTTTGGCATAAGTTAAGCAAAAAATTGATAAAAGGAAAGATATGTCGGAAAAGTTTTTATTGTTGTCATGTTGCGCACCTTGTTCTTGTGCTGTTATTTCAAAATTAGCAGAAGCCAAGGAAAAATTTGCCGTTGTTTTTTACAATCCGAATATCAGACCATACGAAGAATATGAAAAACGCCGAGAAGAAAATCAACGCCTTTGTGAAAAATACGGAGTTCCGTTTATCAGTTTGGAATATGATAATGAACGTTGGTGTGAATTAGCCAAAGGGTTGGAAAATTTGCCTGAGAGAGATAAAAGGTGCAGTATTTGTTTTGAAATGCGCCTGAAAAGAGTAATGGAATATGCAAAAAATAACGGTTATAAGGCGGTCGCATCGGTATTAGGTGTTTCTCGGTATAAAGATATCAATCAGGTTAATCTGGCAGCAGAGCAAGCATCTTTGCAAACGGGTGTTCCGTATCTTCAAATTGAGGGAAGAAAAGGCGGTATGCAGGAATTGCGCAACAAATTAATAAAAGAGCTGAATCTTTATTCGCAAGATTATTGCGGGTGCAAACCACGGCATGTAAAGGAGTAAAATGAGAAAATTCGGAATTAAAATTTGGTCGGCAGACGTTTTAAAAAATCCTTGTTTTTTTCAAGATTGTGTAGCAGCGGTCAAAGAAGGAAAATTTGATTATATTGAGCTGTTTGCGTTAACAGATTCTTTTGAAACGACTGGAAAACTTTTAAAAAGAGAAATCGGAAATCTTCCGGTGATTATTCATGCTCCGCATTCAAAATTTGGATTAGATACCGGAAATCCGGATTCCTATGAAAGCAATTGCAAAAAGTTGAAAGATTCTCAAGATTTTGCCGATATGTTTAATTCGGAGATTATTATCCTTCATGCCGGTAACGGAGAGGGAAATAAATATCTTGAAGAAAGTATTCGCCAATTTAAGATGATAAATGATAAAAGGATTGCCGTAGAAAACTTGCCATATATGTGCACATCAACCAATAAAAACTTACACGGAACATCGCCGGAGCAAATAAGAATGCTTAAAGATGAAACGGGTTGTAAGTTTTGCCTCGATTTCTCACATGCCGTTTGTGCAGCCAACCATTATAAAAGGGATGTCTGGACGGATTTAGAAGCCTATGAGAAGTTAGAACCGGATATGTATCACCTTTGCGATGGGTTATCAGACGAAGTCTTGGACAAACATTTGCATTATGGCGAGGGAAATTATGATTTAAGAAGACTTCTTAATAATTATACTTCAAAAGAAGCGATAATAACCATGGAAACCGGACACGGAACGCCGATAGGGATAGAACCATGGCTGAATGATATTGCGTATATCAAAAAACTGGAAGAACTTTAGATATAAAATTAAAGATTACTTACATTTTTTAAGAAATCTCCGCGATTCCCATATCCTTTTCCGATGGTGCGTCCGATTGCGTTAATCTTAATGCCGATATCGGTTTTGCAATGTAGGGGCGTATCATTAATATCTGTTTTTCCAGGATAGAGTTCGTAAAATTTTTTGTATTCACATCCGGTAACATTAGGCATAATGACATTAGCACCGCTTTGCAAAGCAATAATTCTGCCGTTGGGGTCAAGGGCTTCCATGGCAGTTGTTGCCGGAATATTAATATCGGGAAGCAAAAGCCGTGTAAGCGCCATTGTTTTTAAGGATAAAGCAAATGCTCGTCCGGTAGCATTAGCTAAAGGTGTATCTTTATGCGGGATAAACGGACCGATGCCCGCCATATCAATATTCATTTCTTTGAAAAATAAGATATCATCGGCAATAGAAGAGATAGTTTGATTAGGCAGTCCGACCATAGAACCGGAACCGACTTCATAACCCAAAACGGCTAAGTCTTCTAAACAACGTTTACGATTCTCCCAACTCATTCCTGGGTCAAGACGATGATACAATTCTTTGTCAGTTGTTTCAATTCTGAGTAAATAGCGATCAGCTCCGGCTTCTTTATAAGCCTGATATTCTTCAAAAGATTTTTCACCAATACTGAGAGTTATGGCCATATCTAATTTTTTTATATTTGAAATGATATAGCACATACGCTCAGTTGTAAAAAAGAGATCTTCTCCCGATTGCATAACAATAGTTTTGAAACCATATTTTTTAGCTTGCTCGGCTAAAAAAATGATTTCATCGGGTTGCATACGATACCTTGTTGCATTGCGATTATCTTTTCTGATGCCGCAGTAAAGGCAGTTGTTTTTACAAATATTTGAAAATTCGATTAATCCGCGAAGATGAACTTCATCTCCGACAAAGCGTTTTCGAACCTCATCAGCAGCTTTTAGCAAATCTTTTGCAATTTGTTTGTTACTGTTAAGCAGAAAAACAAGTTCATCTTTTGTAAGATTGTGTGTTTCAACCGCTTTATCAATAAATTCATGCATAATTTAAGCCTCAGCTTTTTCAATAATACCGCCGCCCAAAACCATATCTTTATCATAAAGTACAACAGATTGTCCGGGAGCAACGGCTTTTTGCAAATTTTCAAACACAACGCGAATGGTATTGTTTTCCAAAGGATAAACGGTAACCTCCGTCGGAATTTGGGAGGAACGAATACGCGCCAAAGCATTAAACTCTTTTTTGGGCGGACAAATAGAAACCCAGTTTAAGTCAGTGGCAATAAGAGATTTTTTTAGAGCTTCATCATCAAAACCGACAATCACCTCATTTTTTTCTTTGTTGAAGCCGATAACATAGAGCGGTTTTTCGGCAGAAATTCCCATTCCTCGCCGTTGTCCGATTGTAAAATTCCAAATTCCGTTATGTTTTCCGAGGATTTTTCCGTCTTTGGTAACAAAATTACCCGGTTGCGGCTCTTGTTGAAGAATGTCATTAATATCTCCGCTGTAAAAATCCTGACTGTCAGGTTTGTCTGCAACATTAAGACCGATTTCTTGAGCAATTTCTCTGATTTGCGCTTTGGTAAAATTACCGAGAGGCAACATGATTTTTGCTAATTGCTCTTGAGAAAGCCGATATAAAAAATAGGATTGGTCTTTTTTGGCATCAGCACCTTGAAATAATTTATAGCGTTTTGTCTCATCATCAAAAAGAAGTTTTGCATAATGTCCGGTAGCAAATTTGTCAAAAGAGACACCCTCAGCCTGAGCCGTAAGGGGGAGAGCGGAAAACTTAATCATTGAGTTGCACATGACACATGGGTTAGGCGTCCGACCGGATAAATATTCTTGCTTGAAGTTTGATAAGACGATTTTTTTGTATTGCGCCGTACAATCAAACACCCGATATTCAATTCCCAATTGATTACAAACCTTTTGAGCGGCTAAAATATCCTCTTCTTCATGAGGACTGAAGCAGCCTTCTTTACCGGTAATATTTTTAAAATCGTTATTTTTATCCCAGATGGACATGGTAGCTCCAATAACCTCATGTCCGGCTTTTTTGAGCAAGTAAGCGGCAACGGATGAATCAACCCCGCCGCTCATTCCGACAAGTATTTTCAAATTATGTTCCTCTAAGTGAAAAAAATTAAATTTCACCAAAGAAAGATAAAAATTCAAAGTTCTTATTTTCTTTGACGCTTTAATATAGAATATATTTTGCCAAATATAAAGCAAAATATGTTTGACTTCTCTGTCTGTTAGGCTAGATTTAGAAACAAAACGGAGAATTTGTAAAAAAATTTTTTGCATAGGGGTAAAAATGTTTAAAAAGATATTGGTGGCATTTACTTTATTGTTGTCCGGCTGTACATGGTGCACGGAAGGAGAATGCCCATATATATCAGAAGTCCAAATCCCCAAAGATAAAGGTTTAATTACGGTAAGCGTCAGCCCCAAACAAAACAGTTCAACCTCAATGGGGAATTATAGTAAAATTTTTACGGATTTGCTTATTGAAGAAATAAAAACACAAGGTGTTTATAAATATATAGATTCGACATCAGAAGAAAAAGCCGATTATGAAATCAATCTGCATGCATATGCTTCGGAAATACCGACAGCGGAAGAGAATTGTACGTTGATAAGCTCATTAACATTGGGAATACTTCCCTGTTGGGGAACAACAACGTATTATTTTGATATAGACATAACCGATAACCAAACCGAGCATGCTGATGGCTTTAGCTATCAACAAAGCGTTAAAACTTTTACACATTTATTTGCTCTGTTTCCGCTTGTTGCCAATCAAGAAAAATACGGATATGAAGGCGTAGCAAAAGCGATTACCAGCCAAATTTTGGAAAAAATAAATCAGTATATTTTTTATGGTGGAATTATCCAATCATCGGAAGAACCGGATTTAATTATTACGGATATAGATAATGTCACGACAAAGTCAACCGCAATAGAGACCGAAGAGAATTTGCCTGAAATAAAATCTACAATTGAGGCGGAAGAACTTCCTCTTCCGAATAAAAAAGAAGAAAACAATGAGGTAAAGACAGACGATGGAATTTAAAACCAATGTAATGAGAATATTAGATAAGCAAAAAATAAGTTATAATCATTACAGTTATATAGATAAACCGACAACAAACGGAGAAGAGGTCGCGGCGGTTTTAGGGCAAAACCCCAATCAGGTTTTCAAAACACTGGTAACGGTCAGCAAGACAAAACAACATTATGTTTTTATGCTTCCGGTAAATAAAGAGCTTGATTTAAAAAAAGCGGCGGCATCTGTAGGGGAAAAAGCTGTAGATATGCTGAAAATGAAAGAACTTTTGCCTTTAACGGGATATGTTCACGGCGGTTGCTCCCCAATCGGGATGAAAAAATTTTTCAAAACGGTAATTGATACCTCTGCACAAAATTTCCCGACCATTATTTACAGCGCCGGTAAAATCGGGTATCAGGTTGAAACCTCACTAACCGATTTACAAAAAATAATTCCGTTCAGTTTATCGGATATCAGTACAAATTAGTAAAAAAAGAAGCCTCAAAAAGAGGCTTCTTGATAATGTATTGAAAAAATTATTTCTTTTTAATGGAAATTTTTTTCTTTTTCTCTTGCTCATTGACTGATTTTGGGAAAATAACTTTCAAAATACCATTATTATAATCAGCCTCGGCATCATCAAATTTTAAATCCCAAGGCAAGGGAATGGTTCTTTTGAAAGAACCATAAGAAAATTCAGAAAAATAACTGCCTTTATGATTTTCTTTATGTTCTTGTTTTTTCTCGCCGGAGATAGTCAAATAGCCGTCGGAAGAAACCTCCAAATCAATATTTTCTTCAGGAATACCGGGAAGTTCGGCGCAAACGGTAACATTATTCTCCGCTTCATTGACTTCAATTTTCGGTTCAAGATTGATATTTGAGAAATTATTTGTCAGGCGATTATCTTTAGGAAAATCAAGAAATCCGCCTAAAAAGCTGTTTACCAAATCGTTAAAATCATTACGAAAGCCATAATGCATCGGAGTATTATGACTGTGCTCTTTTCTTGAAATTAATGAATCAGACATTTTATCCTCCTATAAATTGGTTCATCTTTCTATAAAGGGATTTAGGGATTTAAAAATTTAAAAACAAGAGTAATAAGTAGATTTTTTTAATTAAAATATTATATTTTTTAAGAATTCATATAAGACAGAGAAAGAAAAAAGATGTTTTTTAAGCCGCAAACACCGTCACAACCTTGGTTTGAGATAGATGAAAGAATAAGATTTGTTATAGTGGGATTAGGCAACTCGTTGCTGAGATATCTAATATTTGTCGGCTTAGGGATGGCATTTTCGGTGCATCATTATCAGCAGATTTTGTTAGGTTCTTGGCTTTTATCAAGTTTTTTTGCTTTTTTTGCCTATAAGATATTGGTTTTTGTGACAGAGGGAAACCACCTGAAAGAATATCTGAAATCATTATTAATATGGACATTGAGCTATATAATTAACGCGGGATTTCTGGAAGTTTTAGTTAAAATATTGGGAATAAACGTTTATTTCTCTCAGGCGGTAGCAATAATAAGCATCACGGTTATAAATTATCTGTTATTTAAGCATTTTGCTTTTAAACGCGAGAAGAAGCAAACATTGTGGGAACGTCTATATCGTATTTTTGATTAAACGAAAAAAAACTAATTAAAAGCCTTCTGCGCTTTAAGTTTTTCAAAATGTTCTTTATTTCTATATTTGAAAACTTTAATAGGATTACCTCCGGCAATGGCTAAAGGAGGAATTTCTCCGTGAACGACAGCTCCTGCTTGAATTATGGCACCTTCTCCTATCTTAGTTCCGGGCAAAATAGTTACATTGCTTCCCACCCAAACATAATTCCCGATTTGAATGTCTTTATATGTATAATCATCTGGGGAGTAGGGTAAATGTTTTCCTGAGTCATAGTTATGATTTTGAGCGATAATTAATAAATTAACCCCACTGTGAAAATAATCTCCGATTATAACTTTCCCTCCACCATGAATTTCACAACCGTTAAAGCAACAGTGCTCACCGGTGTAAGTATTGGGAGTTAAAACAGTTCTGCCTCCGCATCCTAAGTTTTTTCCCAAATGTGAAGAGATAGAATAATTATAATTTACCCAGTTATACTTTTTTTTGAAAGATAAAATAGGTAAAAAGCAGAAAAGATATACTTTTGCCGTTTCATTAATGTTATACACAATTTTTAATATCGGTATAAAGGAAAAGAGCTTGTAAACTTTTTTGTACACGTACATTGATTAAACTTTCATAATCTAACAAAAGCATTAAATATTAAAGTTTTCTCAATGTCAATGTATCAGTTATTTAATTCTCAATGCGCGTAAAGAATTAAGTACCGCCAAAACAGAAACGCCGACATCTGCAAAAACGGCCCCCCACATTGTCATCATACCCAATGCGCCTAAACTTAAGAACAGTGCCTTAACTCCCAAAGCAAAAGCAATATTCTGTTTCACAATAGCTAATGTTTTTCCGGAAATTTTAAGTGCTGTAACAATTTTGGACGGTTTATCATCCATAATAACAACATCGGCCGCCTCAATCGCCGCATCAGACCCCAATCCTCCCATGGCAATTCCAATATCGGCACGCATTAAAACGGGAGCATCATTGATTCCATCGCCGACAAAAAGGACTTTTCCCGTGTTTTCAAGCATGAGTTGCTCAATTTTTTCTACTTTTTGAGCCGGCAGAAGGTTAGCATAAAAATTATCAATTTTAATTTTCTCCGCAATTGCTTGCGCAGATTGAGAATTATCACCGGTCAGCATGACGGTTTTAATTTCCATGGCATTCAATTGGGAAATTGTTTGAGGTGTATCATCTTTAATTTCATCAGAAATAACAATATTTCCAAGATAATGTTTATTTTTTGCGACAAAAACAACAGTTCCTGCTTCCGGTTGAGCATTAACGGAAATATTGTTTTGTTCCAAAAGTCGTTTGCTTCCGACTAAAATTTCATCATCGTTTAGTGAAACTTTAACCCCTTTTCCGGCAAACTCCTCAATGTTAGTAAGATTAATATTTTTAATTTCTTTTCCGTAGGCTTGTTTTAAGGACAATGCAATCGGATGATTTGAAAAACTTTCGGCCAAAGTGGCTGTTTCTAAAAGTTCATCGGCAGAAGAAATTTTCTGCGGATTAATTTTTTGAACCTGAAAAACTCCTTTGGTTAAGGTTCCTGTTTTATCAAAAACGGCAACTCGTACTTTAGAGAGAGTTTCCATTGAGTTTCCGCCTTTTATAAGAACCCCGTTGCGCGAAGCACCGCCGATACCGGCAAAAAAACTGAGGGGAACGGAAATAACCAAAGCACAAGGACAAGAAATAACCAAAAAAGTCAAAGCTCGTTCAAACCACAATTGAAAAGAAGAACCTAAAATCAAAGGAGGAAGGCTTGATAATAAAACAGCAGCCAAAACAACGGCAGGAGTGTAGTATCTGGCAAAACGAGTAATAAAATTTTCTGTCTTTGATTTTTTAGTTTCGGCATGTTCAACAAGTTCTAAAATCTTAGCAACCGTAGATTCTCCGAAAGTTTTTTCGACCTTAATTTTTATCATACCATTGGTATTGATACATCCGTTGAGAACACCATCTTGTGTTTTAACGTTTCTGGGAAGAGATTCTCCGGTTAAGGCAGAAGTATCCAAAACAGCTTGTCCCTCAATAATTGTTCCGTCAAGAGGGATTTTTTCTCCGGTCTTGACAACGATGATATCACCGAGGGCAACCGTTTCCGGATTAACTTTGAATAATTTTCCGTCTTTTTCAATATTGGCATAATCCGGACGGATATCCATCAATTTAGAAATACTATGCCGAGATTTTTCAACGGCGCGGTGTTGAAAATATTCACCGATTTGATACAAAATCATAACCATCACGGCTTCGGGATATTCTTTAATAGCAAATGCGCCGAGAGTCGCAATTGTCATTAATAAGTTTTCATCAAAGATTTTTCCTTTCACAATATGTGAAACAGCCTTATAAACAACATCTCCGCCGGCTAAAAGATAAGCTGCCGCAAAAAAACATAATCTGAGAGTATCAGAAAACGGCAAAAGGATAGAGGCCGCAAATATAACAGCCGCAATAGAAACTCTCAAAACAGGCGATGAATGGTGGTGATGATGGCTATGATTGTGTTCGCACATAATTTTCTCCCAAAGACAATATAAAGTAAACATATAAATATAATAGTTGAACAATTGTTCAATTGTCAAGAAAAAACTTGTATTTCCTCCAAGCCTTGTTTATCATAAAGCAAAATAAATGAATTTACGGAGATAAAATGCAAACTAAAAAGTCAGATTGTGAGGCAATAAATCCGGATATCGTGCAACAAATACAAGAACAACTTCCTCCGGAACATTTGAGCGGAGAATTGTCTGATTTCTTCAAAGTAATGGGAGATTCGACACGCATAAAGATTCTCTGGGTGCTTGAAAAAAATGCTCTGTGCGTTAATGATATTGCCGTATTGCTTAATATGACAAAGTCGGCAGTTTCGCATCAATTAAAAATTTTAAGAATATCCAAACTGATACGCTCTGAAAAAAAAGGCAAAAATGTTTACTACGCACTAAATGACGATCACGTCCAAGTAATATTTGCCAAGGCGCTGGAGCATATTTGTGAATAAGACGAAGAGAAACTATTTTCCAGATTCTGTTAAATTTCCAAAAAGACGTTCTTTTTGCTCGGCGAGGCATTTGTTTCTTTTATAAACATCAACGCTGCCATTTTTAACGGCTTCTTCATAGTAGGCGATTTTGAAATTAACCTTTTCCAGATTTTTTTGCATTTTCATAATCTGTTCTTCAACTTTTTTCTTTTGTTGTTTAAACATGTTAAGGCGCTTTTCAAGAGTGCAATCTCCTTGCTGGCACCAGTCAATATATTGCTTAATTTCTTTAAGTTGTAATCCGGTTTCTTTCAAGCATTCAATAATAACAAGCCACTCCATGTCTTGCTCGGTAAATACGCGTTGTCCGGCAGATGTTTTCTGCACAAAAGGCAATAACCCTTCCTTATCATAATAGCGTAATGTATGTGCGGTTAAATTCATTTTTTTAGCAGCTTGTCCGATAGAATATCTCATCTAAATTCTCCTTTTGAGCAGAGGATATGTAAAAAAAGAAAAAATGTCAACAAAATGCTTGACTTAGAGTAAACTCTAAAGATTAAAGTCTTTATGTGTTTTGTAAAAAAAGGAATAAAAAATGAAGTTAAATCTATATAAAATATGCTTTTTAGCAATGACAACAATTATATTTCCCAATCAAACAGGAGCGCAAGAAATGAAAAAAGCACCGATTGATACAATATTTGAACAAGGAGAGGTAAATCCTTACGGAAAATTTTTTACCGGACAAACATATCTGACAATGCTGAACCCGAATGATGAAGTTTTTAATGCACCGATAGGCAATGTAACCTTTGAGCCCGGAGCCAGAACCAATTGGCATAAACACAGCGGCGGACAAATACTTTTGGTATTATCGGGAGAAGGTCGTTATCAAGAACGCGGAAAGGAGATACAGATTCTTCATAAAGGAGACGTCGTAAGAATAGCACCGAGTGTTGAACATTGGCATGGTGCAAGTCCGGATTCGTGGTTTACGCATATTTCTGTAGAAACAAACGCTCCGAATAATAAAGCCGAGTGGTTAGAGCCGGTTAAAGATGAAGAATACAAATAAATAATGAGGAGGAAAAATGGTAAAAAAAGTTTTAGTCATCTCAGCGAGTTTTCGAAAACACGGAAATTCAGACATATTGTGTGACCAGTTTATAAAAGGCGCGGAAGAAGCCGGCAATATTGTTGAAAAAGTTTACCTTAACGATAAGAAGATAAATTTTTGCAAAGGATGCGGCGTTTGTAATACCACGCATAAATGCATTCAACAAGATGATATGGCTGAAATATTGGATAAGATGGTAAAATCAGATGTTATCGTAATGGCAACGCCGGTTTATTTTTATGCCATGAATGGGCAAATGAAAACATTAATAGACAGAAGCGTTCCCCGATATGAAGAAATTTTAGGAAAAGAATTTTATTATATTTTAGCAGCCGCCGATGATAATGAAAAAATGTTGCATCGTGTGGTTGAAGGCTTTAGAGGATTTACGCTGGATTGTTTGCCAAACGCAACAGAAAAAGGCATTATTTATGGTACGGGAGCTTGGCAAATTGGGGAGATAAAAAATACACCGGCATTTCAAAAGGCGTATGAGCTCGGAAAACAAGTTGCGTAACAATAAAGGCTCGTCGGATGTTACGAGCCTTTTATTTCTTCAAATACAGAAAAAATATCCTTAAGAATAAAATCTTGATAATCACAATGAGAAGCCTCAGGTTCAATAATTAACTTTGATGAGGGCCATAATTTGTGTAAGAGATAGGCCTGTTCAACTCTGCAATCATAATCTTTTCCGCCGTGGATGATATATCCTTTAATGTTGTTTTTCTCCAAATCAGAGAGGCGTTCGGTTAAATGAAAATCGTCTAAGAAATAATGGTTCATACTGTAATGAAGAAAGATTCTATTGGCAATTAAATCATCATCATTAGCTGATGGCTTGGGAGATAAAGGGTTGTTCGTTGCCAAAATATTAAAATATTGCGTCATTCTGCGACTGGCTTCCAAAGCAATCTCACGACTGGCTCCGAAAATTAAAGAAGCAAATTGCTGATTAAGATTACATGAAGGATTTAACCCATGAGAAAATTCAGCCCATTGCAGAGGAAAAATTTTTTGAGAACCATGAAAGGTCCAATCTTCATCTTCATCTCTGGCTAAAAAGATACCTCTTAATACCAAAGAAAGACAATGTTGCGGATATTTTAAGGCATATAAAATTCCAAGCGTAGTTCCCCAAGAACGGCCGAAAATAATGCATTTATCAAGATTTTCGGTTTGGCGAATTTTTTCAATATCCTCAACCAAAAGAGATGTCTCATTGTTTTTTAAGCAACCTTTAGGCGTGCTGAGACCACAACCTCTCTGGTCAATAGTAAATAAATGAAAATAATCCAAATCTATCAGTTTGATAAGGTTAGTATTGATGCTTCCTCCCGGACCTCCGTGAAGCATTAAAACAGGGACACCGCCAACTTTACCGTATTCTTTGTATGCAACGGTATGTGTATCATCAACATTAATGTATTTTTGTTTATAATTAAGGAATTTAGTTTTCATAGCATTGATTATCTAATCTAAATAAATAATAAAGTAAACAAATTAATTACTCGACAATTGGAATGAAGAGAATCTTTCAAACTCAGAATTAGAAAATTTTAACATGATACCATAGTATTTTATTTTGGAAGGAGTCTTGCCAAAGTCAGGAGTCGGAGCTGTTTTAGGCGGCGGAAGATTTGATAATTTGGTTAAAGACATGGGCGGAAGTGATTTTGGTTGTGTCGGCATGGCTTTGGGACTAGACCGTTTGGCGGTAGCAATGTTTGATAAAAAGATGTATCCGTCGGTTCTGGTTCCCAAAGTTTTGGTTGCAACGTTTAAGGAAAACACCAAAGAGATGCTTAACTTGGTGGCAAAATTGCGCAAATCAGGAATCAACACGGATTTTTGCGCAGATTTCCAAGAGAGTGGCAAACTTTTTGATTATGCGGTTTCCAGAAACTTTTGTGGAATAGTGATTGATGGAGCCTATGTTGTTATTCAAGAGTATCCGAAACTTGCGGAACAAGTCAAAGAATGCCTGAAAAAATGACCTTGAAGGTTAGAAGCTAAAGAACGGAGGATAAAACCTCCGTTTTTTTAGTATGTTATTTTGTAGATAACAAAAAAACTCCGTAAAAACGGAGTTTCAAATGGTGAGCGCGCCGGGATTCGAACCCGGGACCCTTTGATTAAAAGTCAAATGCTCTACCGACTGAGCTACGCACCCTTAACACTGGAGTAGTGTATAATCTATAAAAAAAACATAGTCAATAAAAAAAATTAAAAAAATGAAAAAAATAAAAATGTAGTATATTTATTAATAATTTCATGTTAGGATACACACAATTATAAATTTGAAATCATATAGAGGTTGGTATGGATAATACAGAACAAGAAGGCAGATATGACATTCTGCAAAATGAAGCCGGAGAGATTCTGATTGTAATCAAACAGCGCCGCGGAGGTCCTGAAAATCCTCGTTTTGTATATGATGGCGGAGAAAGAGCATTGCTATATCGGAGTCGCGAAAGTGCAGTTTTTCTGAATTCTATTGCAGCCGGAGCTCGGAGCCCGTTAAAAGCTGTTGATGAAGTTTTAGTTGCTGAAATAGATGGTGATGAAGTCGCCCGTGAATATATGGTTCCGGTACGAATTGTCAGAAGTCTGAGTGCCTTGCTTTAGTTTTTTATACACATAAACAGTTTTATTCTTAAAATAAGGGCTTTAAAAGCCCTTATTTTTTGGTATATTACGCCCAGGGTAATCAAAGAAGGTATCAAACAAATGGTTTTGCAGATATTCATTTCTCTGATGATAATGTCAGTATTGGCGCAATCGGTAAAAATCCGCAGCAGAGGCTGGGATATTTTTTTGTTAGGTATAACAGCATATATTTTATATTGGTTGAGTAATTCCATAGAAGGAAAAATAGCATCATCTTATTTATTGGAATGGCTTCCGTACAAAGGTTTTAAAGCCAATTTAAATTTATCAACAACAAAGGAACTATGCAAATTATTATTACCGCTCTTGGGAATGATATTGTTTTTGATGTACCAGAATATTGTTTATCGTAAAGACAACTCCCCGCAAAACTATAATACAATGCTTTTAATGGCGGTTCCCGTTTTTATCCTTTTATATAACAGTAAAGACTTTGTTCAATTATTATCGGGAAGTTGCTTTTTTACGCTTTTTAGTTTTTATCTGATAAATCAGCCAGAAGCGAGAGAAAAATCGTTATATTATTGCTTTTTTGCAGAAATGTGCTTGTTTACGGCATTGGCAATAGTCTTTAGCGGGCTTGATAATATTAATATTTCATCATTTGGAAAATATCTGAAAAAGGCCAGACACAAAGATTTGATAGCAGTTTTGGTATTAGCGGCGGTCTTTGCTAAAAGCGGACTGTTTTTATTCCAAAACAAATTGCTGGATTTGCAAAAAATGTCTTTTTCACGAATTATGGTTTTTTATTTCTTAGGCAATCCGTTATCAGGACTTGTTCTTTTTGTAATTTTGAAACCTCTTTGGAATAGCAGTCAGCTTTCTGAACCGATAATTTTAACAATAGTTACGCTCTCTATATTATGGGGATTTTTCGGGGCTTTGCTGATGGATAGCTTAAAAGCCAAAGCACTTTACTTGAATTTGATGTTTTATGCCTTTTACTTTGCATTGCTATATCATAATCAGACCTACTTAAGTATGGTTATTACATATATGTTGCCGCTACAATTACTTTTGAATTATCTTCTTTACATGGTTATCTTATCGGCATCAGATGAAATATACGTATCGGAAATGGGAGGATTTTGGAAACCTCTGAAATTTAATTTAATTCTCGGCATATTGGGAATAATGACATGGAGTGCTTTCTGGCTAAAGTTTACAGTAATTGATTTGGCTATCTATTTTTATATTTTCGGCGGAGTGGTTCTGGTTGTTTTTGCTCATATTTTTTATCAAGTTTACTTTGCTCCGTTAAACGCCGATGAGTATGTTTATGCATTATTAAAAAATCTTCACTGGGGTCTAATGGTTCCGTTGTTTGTCGGACTTATTTGGGGGGTTAGCAACAGTGAAATGGCGCAAAATATTTATTTCTATGCAGGAGTATTAGCTTGGATAATTTTTTGCAGATTAGGGGTATTTAGGATACTTAATCGTTTTAATGATTCGGATTTTGTTCAAGATAGCGATTTACTTCATAAAATATATAGCTTGTTTATCATTGCGCCGATACGCATATTAGGCAGAATTTTATGGTTAAGTATTGATTTTGTAATCATTGAGCGGACAATTATTGGTTCAATTTCCGAGACAACGGGAATGCTAGTCAGGGGATTACAAAGAGTCCAGAGTACGGCATGGCTGAATTATTTATTTATGCTTTTGCTGGGGTTAGGTATCATTTTTATTTGTGTAGGGTATCAATATGAATAGTCCATTTGCTCTTTTATCATTAATTATAGCGATTCCTTTTTTTGGATTATTATTTGCGTTAACGGCAAAAGATGAAGAAAATGACGAAATAGGCGGTCGAAACGCATTTAATGTTTGCGTGTTTTCAATCATGGCAAATATTTTGCTGATTTGGCGTATTTTCATGGTTATTGATGAGAAAAAGCAAACAGTTCAACTTTTTGAGCATTTTTCATGGCTGCAGAGTCCGAAAATAGACATTACTTTTGGGGTTGATACATTTGCGTTAATACTAATTCTTGCCGTGCATATAGCTGTTTTAATCGGTGTTATCGGTGTTCGTTCCAATATATACAAGCAAAAATCATTAATGATATTTACATTACTTTTCTTAAGTATGATAACCGGATTTTTTGTCTCAGCCGATATTTTTTCTTTTTATATCTTTTTTGAGGCAATGTTGCTCCCGCTTTATATGTTGATAGGGATGTTCGGAGAGGTCCGTAAACAAAGCGTTGTAAATAGATTTTTTCTATATAACTTCTTAGGCGCAATAATCTTATTTGCCGTAACCATGTACATATACAAACATCATGGGTCGGTCACACTTGAAAAATTAGCAAAGCTGAGAGTTCCTAAAGAAATTGAGTTTTATGTTTGGGCAGCGGTATTTGTTTCTTTTCTTTCAAGAATTCCGATATGGCCGTTCCATTATTGGATATCATCGGTAAGCTCAGGAATACGAAATCCGTTAGTTTTTATAATCAGTTCGCTACTGCCGCTAACGGGAATTTATGGTTTTATCCGATTTCTGCCTGATAAGAGCAGTTTACCGGTAGAGCTTTACGGGACATGGATTAACATAATTGGCATTATAACCATGATGTTTATCTCTTTAATCGGGCTGATTAATAAAGATTCTCAATACAAACTGTTTGCGTATGTGACAGTTTATTATATTATGTATTTGATTGGAGCCCTGACAACTGATGCGTTAATTCTCATGAATATAGGATTTTCTGTCTTTAGTTTTTTGATTATTTTTGCGGGAATGTCAGTTTTATCAGGATATATTTATCGCAAACAAGAAAGCTACCAAACGAATGAACATGGATTTTTATGCAGAGTTCCTCGTTTGTCATTCATATATTCATATCTGACTATAGCCGCTATAGGAATGCCGCTGTCCGCTGTTTTCATTAATAATTTTTTGATATTATCCAAGTTGTTGGAGTCAAATATTCGTATGGGAATGCTTTTGATTGGAACATTGTTTTTGGTAGGAGCAACATTGCTGCAAGAATTATATAAACTTAAACTAAGCAATGCAGAGTGCCCAATTTCAAGTAATGATGATATTTCAAAGAAGATGTTTTATTTTATGTTATTTGTTATTTTTATTTTGCTGATGTCATTTATCAGGCCATTGTGGTTTGTTGTCGGGTAAGGAGAAAATAAATGGTGCAGAATTGGCTGATACTTTTGCCGGAACTTTCATTTTTGATTTACTTGATTATCTCATGGCAGGTTAATAACCATCGTCGGGATAAAACACCCAAAACTTTCTTCACACTGAGCAAAGTTTTTATTTTAATAACAATAATATCCACCATAGTTTTTTATAACAAAAGTGTTTTTTCCAAAGTTTGGATAAATGACAACTATACGACATTATTTAAAACAGTAATGTATTTAATTGCATTAGTATGGTTTTATCTCTCATCAAAATGGTTTTTGAGCAAAAATCGTCCATCATTTTTGTTTTATGCTCTGGCGATGGTGGAGCTATTGTGTTTAGAAATGTTAATTTCATCACAGAATTTAGGTTTAACGGTATTTTTGCTGTTTTGTATTTGTATGCTCAATTGGGTACTGATACGATTGTATGTTGATGAGGATATAATTTCAGAAATATCTCGATTGTACATATTTTTCAGTGTAATTTTTTTATTACTTTCCACCGGTGGTTGCCTAATCTTTTTCCAAGAAGCCAAAAGTCTGAATTATACGGATATTGCAACATACTTACAAAAAACAGAAATTGTTTCATTCAAGTTAAGATTAGCCACATCATTAATCATTGCGTTTTTATTGTTTATGATGGCGTTGGCTCCGTTTCATTCGTGTTTTGTCCGAATGGTCAGTCTGACGATATTACCAGTCAGCGGTTTCATCAGCTTGATACCTCCTTTAGCTTATTTAGCCAGCCTTTTGGTATTGAGTATAAAAATTTTTATGCCTTTGCAGGATATGCTTTATTGGATACTTGGTATTTTTGGAGGAGTTTCCGTATTTGTCGGAGCACTTTCAGCAAACGGGATGTCTAATCTTCGGTGCCTGTTTGGCTACAGTACGGTGTATCATTTAGGTTTTGTGATTTTTTCAGTTATTGCATTTAATCAAAAGTCATTACTGAGTTCTTTTGCTTATATGTTGGTTTTTTTATTGGCGATGTTGGGAATATATACCTGTTTTTTGGGATTAAAGAGCCGAGGAGAATACTTAAAAACCTTATCGGATATTAAAGGGGTTTCCGTGAGCCGCCCTTATATAGGAGTAGCATTTTTGATTTTTATTTTTTCATTGATAGGCATGCCTCCGATGACAGGTTTTTTAGGGCTAATATCGGTTGTTAATAACACAATGGCAGCTTCAGGTTGGTTTCCGATAATAGCGCTTTTAATGTCGCTATTGCTAATAGCCAACGCATATCTTCAAGTAATCCGCCATTTGTATTTTGAAGCACCGAACGGTTCATTTGATAGAACAGATCAGTCAATTTATATGAGTCTGCTTTTAAATATGATTCTGGTAATAATCTCATTAGTCAATCCGGATTATTTGTTAAAAGATGCCGCTAAGATTTTGACGGGAGGATTTTAATGGCAGATTTTATAGATAATTGGTGGTGGCAAGATTATGAGGAATTGACAAGTACGAATGATGAAGCTCTCAAACTAAGCATAAATCCGCCATCTCCGTTTTATATTGTGACGGCAAAACGGCAGACATCCGGAAGAGGTCGAAGAGGTCGGAGCTGGATTGGTTTAGAGGGAAACTTGTTTATGAGTTTATCACTCCCTTTGGAGAATAAAGATATCGGAGCTCTGGTTTTCATTGTGTCATTGGTTTTGTTGGAAACAATAAAATTTTTTGATGAAAAAGCACTTGTACAGCTAAAATGGCCGAACGATGTGCTACTGAACAATCATAAAATTTCAGGGATTCTGCTTGAAAAAGGCGAAAGAGGATATATAATTGCGGGAATTGGCGTAAACATAGCATCTGCACCAAAAATTTCAGAAAGTGTATTATATCCGACATCATGTTTAGCAGAAGCCGGAATAAAGATTAGCAGAACAGAGTTTCTTTTTGCGTATCTGAAGCATTTTAATCGCCGCATAGCTTTATGGAAAAGTAAAGGTTTTTGTGCAATTAGAGATTTATGGTTAGAACATGCCAAAGGGCTGAATGAAGAGATTAAAGTAAATTTACCCGATACAACCAAAGAAGGAATATTTCGCGGCGTTGATGAAAACGGAATTTTGTTATTGGAACAAGATGGCACAATAGAAAAAATATACGCGGGAGATGTTTTTTTTCCGCAAAGAATAAAGGAATAAAATTAATTTATGAATGAAAAGCAATTAGAACTTAAATTAGATGATGTTATATCAGAACAGAATCATTCTTCCAAAGTAGAATTTTTAGGACAGAAGGGAATATATTTTGTATCTCTGGGCGGCGCGGAAGAAGTCGGCTTTAATATGTACGCCTATATAGTAAACGGAAGAATAATCGTTGTAGATACGGGGTACGGATTTTTAAATGATGATTTTCCCGGCATAGAACTTGGTTTGGCAGATTCTTCTTTTTTAACGGAATACAAGGATTGTATTGACGGGTTATTTATAACCCACTCGCATGAAGATCATTTTGGGGCAATAGCTCATGTGTGGCCGGCGTTGGAATGTCCGGTTTATGCAACGGAATTTGCCATGGGACATGTTATTGACCGCTTAAAAGAGTACAAGTATGTCGATTTTGAAAAATTCCATACCGTTAAAAACGGAGAAAGGGTTGAGGTTGGCGATTTTAGTGTAGAATATGCCTACATTGTTCACTCAACACCGGAAACGGCAGCGTTGATAATCCGTACGCCATACGGAAATATTGTGCATGCGACGGATTGGCGTTTTGATGATGGAAATATGGAAATGTTGCCGACAAACCGAGCTGCGTTTGAAAAAGTAGCGGCAGAAGGTGTAGAGCTTTACGTCGGCGATTCAACCAATATGTCGCACAACAAGGCAGAACCTTCAGAGATGGAAATAAGACAAAGTCTTATAGACTTAGTCCCAAAATTCAAAAATACTTTGGTTGCAACATGTTTTGCATCAAATATTATGAGAATGGAAAGTCTGATTATTGCAGCAGACAAAGCCGGACGTACTCCGGTTATCTCAGGGCGCAGTCTTAACCAAAACATGAGAATAGCTAAAGAATGCGGCTATTTAAAAGATTGTCCGCCGTATTCGGAATCAATAGATGCAAAGAACATTCCGCTGGATAAAATGTTGTATATATGTGCCGGTTCACAAGGTAATTACAGAAGCGGGTTGTCTCGAATTGTAAACGGAGAAAATAAAGATATAAAACTCGGTCAGGGCGATGCCATAATTTTTTCATCAAAAATCATTCCCGGAAATGAAGAAAAAATAGAACGGATGCAAGAAAAATTGCGAGACGCCGGAGTTGATGTCATAACTTCTGAAGAATATTTGGTGCATACATCAGGGCACGGAGGAAAAGAAGAAATCAAACAGATGTATGAGCTCCTGAAACCCCGTATCGTGATTCCGGTTCACGGAGATAAACGTAACATCAGAGAACAAAAAAGATTTGCCAAAGATTGCGGAGTTGAAGATGTTTTGATTGCCAGAAATGGAGAAGTTGTGCTGATAGAACAACATCACGGAGCAATCGTTGCAGAGGTTCCGACGGCAATTTTGGGCGTTGATAGACGTAATTTGACCAGCCTCAATTCTCAATTGATAAAAAATCGCAAACGGATAGCATATAATTGTAGTCTGTTTATCAGTGTTGTTCTTGATGAGCATTGGCAGGTTGAAGATTTGCAAATATCGTCTTTAGATATTTTAGAGGAAAAAGATTTTGCAGCATTATCGGCAGAAATAAAAGAGAATATGATAAAGTCGATACCGGAAGAAGCTCTAAAGCTGAATTATCGTATTCCACAAATTGAGGAGTATATTCGAGCTAAAATTCGCAAATCAATTTTTAAGGCAACGGATATTAAACCGGTTACCATAATGCATTTTTATAAAAAAGGAATGATAAGCCCGTCGGAAAACGGAGATGTTGAAGAGTGATTTTTAAGATTGCTTGACATCAAAGTTTTTTCAAGACAGTATAAAGGCGGACTTTTATAGGGTATTAAGAATGCTTATTTTAAATAAACTGATAGCAGAAGGTGCGTATAGACTTTGTTATGAACATCCGGACCATAAAGAATGGTGTGTGCGAGTTCCAAAAAAATCAGGGGATTACAAAGTTCTTAAACTTGAGCTAACCAATTATCATAAGGTAAAAAAAGTTCTCTCAAAATACATCACGGCCTATCAAGAAGATTTGGTCGAAACAAATTATGGTCTGGGTTTGGTTTCAGAGCTTTTGCGAGATGATAACGGAAAAATATCCGAACCCATATACGAGTATATGAAGAATATGGATGAAGATCTTTCCGTACAGCTAAAAGACTTTTTTTCCATACTTATTTATACCCAGACATTCTTTTTTGATTTTAATCTCAAAAATTTTATCGTCAGAATAAAGGACGGCAAAAAAGAGCTTAAGTTTATAGATTTAAAAAGCCTGAATATGAATCGTTCATGGTCTTTTTTGCAATTGGAACATGTTATTCCGGCGTTGGCGTTATGGAAGATGAAAAGACGGATGAAACGTTTCTATGAAGAAATAAAACAGCCTTATCCGTTTGAGAACTGAGCCTCGTTAAAATCATCAATATCAATAATCATACCCTCCGTAGCCACATCGGCAAAACTCAAGCGTTTTGCTTTTTCACTCAAAGTTTTATAGTCTTTGGGAAGATAATGAGTCAGATAAGTTTTTGCACGAATATCAAGCATGGCATTACTGAGCTCAGCAAGAGAGACATGCCCTGCATTTCCGGTTAAATGAACATCATGAATAATTATTTTAGCCTGTTTAGCTTCCGGAGTATCTAAAAGAGAGATTGCACTGTCGCCGCTGTAAAGTAATGTATCTTCAACAAATAAGGCTTTACATTCCATTCCTTTAGCATGAGGAACGTCAATAGTTTCAACTTTAACGGCGTCATGTAAAGGAATAATCATTTCGTGAGCATTGTCTCCGTCGCAAAGTTTCAAAAGTTTTTCCCAATTGATACCACCAACAAAAGTTTTTTGTTTAAGGATATTATGTCTGTACTCCAACAAAGTAACGGCAGAACCGCAATGGTCTTGATGAGCGTGAGAAAGTAAAATTGTGTTTATTTTATCGGCATAACCTTTTTCCATAATTTTAGGAAAAACATTATAACCGCAATCAAGCAAGACGGCGTTATCTTCTCTAAGCCATAATAAAACGGATGAATTTATACTGTCTTTAGCAAAAGCCGATGCACATCCCAAAATTTCTACCTTCATACAATTCTCCTATATTTGTTCTTGTTCAACGGGCAAATAGATTGTGAAAGTTGTTCCGTTGTACCCGTTTGAATTAACGGTAAGATTACCTTGATGTCGAATAATGATATGTTTTGCGATAGATAATCCTAAACCGGTTCCTTTGATATTTAAATCTTTGTGTTCCTGCATACGATAAAATCTTTCGGTCAGACGGGCCATTTTTTCGGGAGCAATTTTAGGTCCTTTGTTATTAATAGAGATAAAAATACCGCTGCCGTTTGCCGTTTTAAAACTTTTGGAAGGGGGAATTTTATCACAATTTCGAATACGGATGGTTATATCACTGCCGTCAATTCCGTATTTAATGGCGTTATCTGTAAGATTTTGCACCATTTGCTTAACCTGAGCTCTGTCAGCCGTAAGTTCGGGAAGATTTTCATCTCTGAGGATTTTAATATTCATGTTACGTTCTTTAGCTTTAAGAGACATAGCTTGTGCAACTTCATCAACAATATCGTCAACGGTAATTTTGGTATCCGGATGTTGATCTTGATTTAACTCAATTTTAGAAAGGGAAAGTAAGTTTTCAATCAGAGCAGACATATATTCGGTTTGCTCAGCGATAATGGCAAGAAATTTCTCCGAGGCTTCGGGATCATCTTTAGCAGACGTCCGTAAAGTTTCAATAAAACCTGAGATTACCGAAAGCGGAGTACGAAGTTCATGGCTGGCATTCGCCACAAAATCCGATTGCATTTTTTCAATTTTCATGGATTTTGTTAAATCATAAACAGAAATAACGGCAATGGCCTTTCCTTTAGAAAGCCATGGAAGTTGTTTGATATGCGCGTAAAGTTTCTGATTAACTGGCTTTTCAACATAAAAGATAAGGTTTTCCGCCTTGCTCTCTTTTTCCAACACACGTTTCACGGCACTAATAAAATTATTTGAATTGAATAAATTTTCTACATTTTTATTTAAGATATTTTTTCCGAAATTACTGCGAGCAGCAAGATTTGCTCCGAGGATATTTCCGGCACGATCAATCATCATAATTGGGTCCGGAAGGCTATCTAAGACGGCGGTGTCTGAAATCGTCTGCGCCTCCAACATATCAGCTTTTTGAGCCCAAAAGTGATGCATGGCATTGACAGCCTCAACAATATCTTTGGCATCTTTTTCAGACAATGTCATTGCTTTTTCATCAAAAGATTCGCCGTTGGAAAGAGAGTTTATGTATTTTTTAATTTGTTGTAATTCAAAGGTAAGCGGAAAGAGTAAAGCAATATTAAAAAAGACAACACAGGCAAGAGAAATAACAGCCAATAAAGGATCTACCAACTGAAAGGCCGCTAAAGTAATAAAAACCAATGCGGTAGGAAAGCTCAAAAAGAGAACTCTCGCAACAAATTTATTGTCTTTTTCAAAACCTAAGGATTTTCTTGCCCGCTCAAACATAGTATTTGTCCCATATCTTACAAATATTTATAGACTAGAAATATAAAATTATACTATTATAAGACAAGTTTAAAAAAAATAAATTTTTGGAATAAAATGTCTGAATTAGCTGAAAATATAACAAATATGACTCCGATGATGAGTCAGTATCTGCAAATCAAGAAAGAACATAAGGATTATCTTCTGTTTTACCGAATGGGGGATTTTTATGAGCTTTTTATGGAAGATGCGATTATCGCCTCAAAAGCTCTGGATATAGCCTTAACCAAAAGAGGAAAGTTGGATAGTCAGGATATTCCGATGTGCGGAGTTCCGTTTCACGCATATGAAAGCTATTTGGCAAAACTTATTCGGCAAGGTTATAAAGTTGCGATTTGTGAACAAGTAGAAGATCCCAAAGAGGCTAAAAAACGGGGCTACAAAGCTGTTGTGAAAAGAGAAGTTATTCGTCTGGTTACCGCGGGTACATTGACGGAAGAACCATTACTTGAATCCAAAAAGAATAATTTTTTGTTGAGCATAGCCAAACAAAATGATTTATGGGGGCTTTCGTGGCTTGATATTTCCACCGGAGATTTCTATCTGCAAGAGGTTAATATAAAAGGAAAAGACGAGGCGGTGGTTCTTAGTGGAATATTATCTCGGCTATCTCCCGTAGAAACGATTGTTTCTGATACGTTTATTCAAAATCCGCCGTTGTTTAAAGTTTTAAATGATTACAAAGACCAATTGTCAGTATTGCCGCAAGCCAGATTCAACAGCGAAAATGCAAAGAAACGTCTTGAAAATGCATTTAAAGTAGAAACATTGGATGCGTTTGGTAGTTTTAGCAGAGCGGAGATAACGGCGGCAGGCGTTTTACTGGATTATGTTGAAAATACGCAAAAAGGAAAGATTCCACTGATATCCAATCCGGTTAAGGTAACTGAGAGCCAGATAATGGAAATCGACGGAGCAACGCGTCGTTCACTCGAACTTGTCGATTCGTTGACGGGAGATAAAAATGCGTGCCTGCTCGGCGTTATAGACCGAACAGTAACCGGTTCCGGTGGTCGCTTGTTATGTTCAAGGGTGGCAAACCCATTAAAAGATGTTGAACAGATAAATCAACGCTTGGATATGGTTGAGTTTTTTACGCGCTACCATTCATTAAGGCAAGAATTAAGAGAAGTTTTGAAGTCATCGCCGGATATAGAGCGCGCACTGACCCGCCTGAGTTTGGGAAGAGGTGGCCCTCGAGACTTAGCCAATATTAAAAATGCGCTCAGTCTGGTTCCCAAAATAAAAAATATTGTCCGCGGTTTTAAAGGTCAAATATCGGGAGATATGTTGCCGGAGATACCGGAAGCTCTTCAAAAAGTGTTGCTGCATCTGGGGGAGCACACGCATCTGGTTGATACATTGGCAAGAGCATTAGCGGAAGACTTACCTCTTTTGGCAAGAGACGGGGGCTTTATCAGAGAAGGATATTATCCGCCGCTGGATGAAGTTAAAATGCTGAAAAATGACAGTCATAAAATGATTGTTGATTTGCAAATCAAATATGCAGAAAGCGCTGGAGTTCCAAATCTGAAGATAAAATATAACAATGTTATAGGTTATTTTATTGAAGTACAAAGCAAATTTGCACCTCAGTTTTTAGAAAATCCGGAATATATCCATCGACAATCCGTATTAAATGCCTCTCGTTTTACAACGGTAGAGTTGACAGAGCTGGAAAATAAGATTCGCGGAGCTGCGGACAAGGCTTTGGCAATGGAAGTTGAAATATTTGATAATCTTGTGCAGGACATTAAATTAGCCTCGGAAGATATTCTGCAAACCTCAAAAGCCTACGCGGAACTTGATGTTGCATCGGCATTGGCAGATTTAGCGGTAGAACATAATTATTGTCGTCCGCAAATAGATGAGAGTTTGGCATTTGACATAAAGGAAGGAAGGCATCCGGTTGTCGAACACGCAATAAATAAAGAAAATTCGGGCGCTTTTGTGGGGAACAATTGTCGTTTGGATGAAGAGCACGGACGCTTATGGCTTTTAACCGGACCGAACATGGCCGGAAAATCTACATTTTTGCGCCAGAATGCCATAATAGCGGTGATGGCACAGATGGGTTCGTATGTGCCATGCTCTTATGCGCATATAGGTGTTATTGATAAAATATTCTCCCGAGTAGGAGCCTCAGATGATTTAGCGCGCGGGCGTTCTACTTTTATGGTAGAAATGGTTGAAACGGCCAGTATATTAAATCAGGCTGATGAGCGTTCCTTTGTAATTTTAGATGAAATCGGACGAGGAACCGCGACTTTTGATGGATTATCAATTGCGTGGGCTGTTGTTGAAAATTTACATGAAGTAAATAAATGTCGGGCATTGTTTGCCACGCATTATCATGAGTTGACGGCTCTGACATCTAAATTGCCGAATATGAGCTTACATTGTATGAAAATAAAAGAGTATAATGAGCAAGTTATTTTTCTGCATGAAGTTATTGATGGCGCGGCAGACCGGAGTTACGGAATACATGTGGCCAAATTGGCGGGATTACCGAAAGCGGTTGTAAAAAGAGCCGAACAAGTTCTTCAGTCATTGGAGCAAGATGGCAAAAGTCGTTCTGTTTCTAAATTAGCAGATGATTTACCGTTATTTGCCGTAATGAAAGCCAAGGAAGAAGAAAAAAATATAGAAAAGACATCAGCCGCGGAAGAAGCCTTGGAAGGAATCAATCCTGATGATTTAACACCGAGGGAGGCATTGGAAAAATTATATGAATTAAAGAGTATGCTGCGGAAGGATTATTCTGATGCCGTTTAATTCAGGAAATATCAGACCATTAGCTGTTGCAATTATTCAAAACCCCAAAGGTGAGATTTTGGGAATTAAAGGATATGATAAAGTAAAAAATGAATATTTTTACAGATTACCCGGGGGCGGCATGGAGTTTTGTGAAAGGGCAGAGCAGACATTGCAACGAGAATTTAGGGAAGAGTTTGGAATAAAACTTAAAAATGTAAGAAGAGCGGAAGTCTGTGAAAATATTTTTACCTACAACGGAAAATCGGGTCATGAGATTGTTTTTATTATGAAAGCAGATTTTGAAGACGATTCTCTTTATCAGCAGAAAGAATTGAAAATAATAGAAAAAGAAGCCGTTGCCGAATATGCCGAATGGGTTAAGGTGGGGAAAGAAACAATAATTTATCCGGAAAAAGCAAAAGAGTTGTTTTAGGGAAAAGTTGAATTTTTATAAAAATCAAATAGATAGATAGAGGTATTATTGTACCGCAATGTAAAATATTGAAAAATAATATTTTTTTATGGTTGACAATAAATTTATTTCAGATATATTCAGCACGAAATTGTAAAACTTTATTTAAAGAGAGAAAACATGAACACTTATGCAACAAAACCCTCAGACATCCAAAGAAAATGGTATGTCGTAGATGCTCAGGGCGTCGTATTGGGCCGTTTGTCTGCCGAGATTGCAAAGATTTTGCGTGGTAAACACAAACCGAATTATGTTCCCAATATAGATTGCGGAGACTATGTCGTTGTAATTAATGCCGACAAAGTTAAATTAACCGGTAAAAAATTAACTGATAAAAAATATTTCAAACATACCGGATGGATTGGCGGTATTAAAGAAACCACAGCCGGTAAATTGTTAGATGGTCGTTTTCCGGAAAGAGTAATCATCAAAGCCGTAGAGCGTATGATTAGTCGTAATCCGATGGGACGTCAGCAAATGACCAAGTTAAAAGTTTATGCCGGAGAAAATCATCCGCATACAGCTCAGAACCCAGAAGTTCTTGATATTGCATCAAGAAATCCGAAGAATAAAAGGAGTCCGTTATAATGGCTGAAAAAATTGAATCATTAAAAGACATAAAGGCAGCAGCAAGTTCAGCCAATAGCGCATCTGAAACTGTTGTTCGTAAAGCAAAACGTGATAAATTCGGTCGTTCATATGCAACCGGAAAAAGAAAAGATGCCGTAGCCCGCGTATGGATTAAACCGGGAAAAGGAAATGTAACCATTAACGATAAATCAATAGATCAATATTTTGGTCGTCCGGTATTGAAAATGATAATCAATCAACCGTTTGAGGTTACAAACCGTGTAAATGAGTTTGATGTAATCTGCACCGTAAAAGGTGGTGGATTGTCAGGTCAAGCCGGAGCAATCAAACATGGTATTTCCAAAGCGTTGAACGAGTATGAGCCGGAATTGCGTGCTGTTTTGAAAAAAGCAGGCTTCTTAACGCGTGATGATCGTACGGTGGAACGTAAGAAATACGGTAAAGCCAAAGCTCGTCGTTCTTACCAATTCTCTAAACGTTAATTTAACAGAAGAGAAAATATTGTATTTTCAATGGGTTGTGAAAATTCACAACCCATTTTTCATATTCACATAATCTTCACATAAGTCTTGACTTGAGTAACTTACTAATTTACCTTTTTCACAAGTCATTCACAGTTTTGAGGAAAAATGAGCAACAATTTCTATACTGAAACTTACTCTTACAGAGAGGGAAGGATACTTATTTATAAGAGACCTAATTCCAAAAATTATCAATGTAGATTAAGGATAAAAGGGATTAAAGGTTATACAATCAAATCTTGTGATACAACAAATTTGGGAGAGGCTCTGAATTTTGCAGAAGATTTATATGATAGCCTAAGATACAAGAAATTAAATAATCTTCCTCTCAAAACCAAAACATTTAAGCAAATTTTTGAAGAATGGTTTAAGAAAGCTGATAAATCTGAGTATAGGCAATCTTTTTACCAAAGTAGGGCAAAATTATATTTCTTCAAATATTTTGGAGATTATAAAATTGAAGAAATTACTGAAAGTATAATTGAAGATTATTGGGATTGGAGAAAAAACTATTATAAAGACAATCCTGATGAAAAGAAGGGTAGAGCAGCAGAAAATCCATCTCCACAATCATTAAAAATGGAAAAAACAGCTATTCAAGAAGTTTTTGAATATGCTTATAGAAGAGGATATATTAGGGCTGTTCCAGCCATTAGATTTAAGCCAAGAGCTCAAACAGAAAATAGAGATACCTTTACCAAAAGTGAATATACACAACTTATTCTTGCTCTGCAAGATTGGTATGATGAATCTCCAAAATCAACAGATACCTACCAAAGAAAAATGATTTACAATTTGGTGGTTTTTCTTGCTAATTCAGGAATCAGACCTAATGAAGTTTATAAAATAAAATGGAAACATCTGGAAGTTTATGAACAAAAGGGAGTTAAAATATTATATGTAACAATTCCAGAAGAAACAAAAACAGGTGTGAGAATAGTAGTTTGTTTACCTGAGGCCTATTCTTGTTATCAAAGTATTAGAGATTTTTCAAAATATATAGGAGAAAATGACTATTTTTTTACTAATTTTGATGGAACTCAAATGAGAAATTGGAGCAAAACATATACAAATTTTCTAAAAAAAAGAAAATTTTATTTGAGTTCAGATAATAAACCAAGACCTCCATATTCATTAAGACACTATTATGCAACACAAAGATTGTTGGAGGGTGTGAGTGTCTATGACTTAGCAAAAAATATGGGGACATCAGTAAAACAAATAGAAAAACATTATGGACATATTTTGTCTACCCAGAAGACAGAAGAATTGGTTCAAGGAGCTAGAAAATCAGAGTATCAGTGGAATGAAGAGTATAGAGCAATATTTGGAGAGGATGCTCCTTTCTTTACTGGGAAGAATACAAAAAGATACACCATTTCCCCAAAAAAAGATTTATCAGAACAATGGAAAAAGATAATAGAAGATATTACAAGCAGAGTAAAGCCTATTGAAACAGAAGAGGATAGAAGGAAATATATGGATTTTATGAATAGATATCTTGCTTCATTTGATAATAAAAAGAAGTAGATAATTAAAAAAATGCAAATATAGCATAATAATGTAAATTTTATAAGTTGAAAAATTTTTTCATTTTATTTTTGTATTTTCTATCAGCACTATGGTATCTTAGTGATAAATAAATTTATCATTAGGATAGCAATTATGCAGACCATTATTGGCTCTATGGTCTGCAAGAGCCAAATTGATATATCTATCAATATTGCATATCCTAAAATGGAATGAATGCTGAATGGCTACTTTCCATCAATTTTTGCAGCAAAAAATATAAAAAAATAGTACCTAGACTTTCCTAGGTACTAAATCTAACTTTTTGTAAATTATTAAAAAATTATATCAAAAAAAGGAATTATGATGAAAAAAATATTTAAAAACAGAATTACTCAAGAATCACCTGCAACAATAAGGAAATTAAAATCTTTATTCATAAATATGAACACAAACAAAAAACATAATGAAGATACACCATATGGATTATTTTCTTTTACAATATCACCCAATAATAATGTTGATGAAGTAAAGCTAGAAAAAGATTTTAAATCTATTTTATCACATTTTTATAAGTGGAGATATGGAACCAAATGGAAATCAATAAAAAATATTCAGTATAAATTTAATGGAATTATTGAAAAACAATCTGGTGGAATTAATCATATTCACATAACAATCTATCAATTTAATATTGAGGAATTATCAATTTTCATAAGTTATATTACAAAAATGTTCAAAGAACTTTATTCAAAATCATCTTATAAGATTTCAAAAATTTATAATATAAAAGGATGGGAAAACTATATTTCTCCTTTTAAAACAAACAAAGACAACTTTATATCCAAAATGAGAATAACTCCTCCTATCATTATTAATGATTTACTTTTTTCATCATCAAAAAATGATAAATAATTATATCAACAAAACAAGGATTTATGATGAATGAAGAATTAAAATTATTATATGAAATAGCAGATGGTTTAAAGGCTGAAAAATTTATAAAAAGCTACAGAAGTTTTAGTGCTAATTACTTAAATAAGTGCCCTCCTTATCTAAGTGTTCTGAAGTATTTACATAAAAAACCAAGTCTAAGGGCTTTATCTTTTTTACTATATAAATTAAATGTTCAAAAAATTTATCCTGAAATTCAAACTCAATTACACCTAATAATTAAGAATAAGTTGTGTCAAAAGGAGTTGAGATGAGAAATGATATTAATTTTGATAACTTAATAAGTAAGATTGATTTGATACTAAATTCTCCTAAACCAATTCCAAATTATATGAAAAAGGATAAAGAATTAGCTCAAATGTTGGAAGATTTGCAAGAAATTTCAGAATATGAAGCATTCTATCAATTTGAAGAATTGTTTGAAAAAGAGCCTTTCCTGATGCAATTTTTAATAGGTTCTGATTTTGCAAAACTTCTGAAAATAATAGATAGGACAACAATGAAATATGAGCATCTGGATGACTATACTCCTCTTCATATGCTTGTAGTAAATCCTAATATAGCCAATGTTGAAAAAACAGTTGTTATAGATAGGATTTTGGAAATGGGCTGTAACATTAATCAAACCTCTGCAAGAGGTGAAACAGCTTTGCTTTTAGCTGTAAAAAGAAATAACAGAAAAATGATAGAATATTTACTAAAAAAAGGAGCAAACCCAAATATTTCTAATGATTTGGGTATAACCCCAATGATGGTGGCAGCATTTAACTCACAGCTCTATAATATGGCTATTCTCAAATATTTTAATGCTCAAATGGGGGCAACCTGTACTTCCTATCAATTTGATGTTTTTGATATTGCTGAAATTACAAAAATATCAAATACAATGGAAGTCTTGAGGGATTTAGAGAAAAGCTGATGGAAAATATTTTATCTAAATCTTGGACCTGACAGAGTTAAAATTTCTGGTTAAAATCTCTCTTGAAAATAAGGGAGATTTTTTATGTATACTCAAGAACAATTAAAAAGAATGCAAAATCTCAATGATATGCTGAGAATTTTTCATAAGAATGGAGAAATTGTGTATTCTTCAGGAATGTCAATATTTTCTAATTATGACTTATTTCAAATAATGAGAACTATCAGTTTTTATGATGATTTTAACAAAGATAACAATCCATATGGGGAAAAAGATTTTGGTATTGTGAATTTTAAAAATTACAAAATCATATGGAAAATTGATTATTATGATAATGAATTGAAATATCATTCTTCAGCCCCATATGATAGCACCAAAACTAGAAGAGTGATGACTGTTATGCTTGCTGATGAGTATTAAAAATGAAGGACAAAACCTAATAGTGCAGAGCTATGCTGTTTTGATTCATTATAATAAGAAAAATCAAAGTATATTTCATTGTTTTTGGATATTTTATATCCAGTATAAAAATTATACTTGTCAATATATCCTATATTATTCTTCTTTGTATTAAAATATTTTTCATAGGAATTTATAATTTTGATATTATCTCCTATTCTTGAAATAGTTCCTATTTGTGGTGCAATGTAATAATTAGAAAATTTATCATAATGATATCCTATTTTAGGCAGTATATATACAGAAGTTGAAGATATTTTTTTGCTGATACCCAAACCAAACTCAACTACAGGTTTTAATTCAGTATTGTTGTTAAATAAATCATTTTCCAATCCAAATCTGAAATACTTTGATAAACTTTTTGTGGTTTGGTAATCAATGATAGATTCCATCTTTAAAATATCAATTTTATCAAAAATGAACTTTTTCAAGTTGTAATCATATCTAAGAGATAAATCCAATATTTTGCTTTCTAAATCTGAAAAATAGGCATTAGAGATATCCTTTAAATCCTGATACACTGGGCTGAAATTGATATTAGTTACCTTATTAGATAAATCTTGTGATAGAGATATTCTTGTTGGTTTTGGTGCATTTCCAACATAATTTAATCCATATTTCAAAATGGATAATTTATGAGATTTTGATGGTTCTATATTAATATTTGATATTTTATTATTATTGTGTAATTCCTGTATATATTCAACAGGAGTCACAAATGGTTTTATATTTTTGGTATCAAAATTAGCATTTGCAACCTTTAAAATATTGATTATGGCTGTATTACAATTATAAGATATAAACCTATATTTTATATTCTTATCCTTAAGTTCCCACAAATGTTTTTTTAAGTGTTGCTTTTCTTTACCTGTTAGCTTTAATTTAAATTCCCATAAAGACCTATCTTCATTGTTGATATATTCATTACTCTTTTCTTGGTATGGAGACAATATATACATACCATCAACACCACTTGTTAGAACTCTTGTATAAAATTTGAATGAATTCATTTTATCAAAAGCAGCAAAATAACTAAAAGAATGAGATTTATTATTACCATCAATTTTCAAAAATGAGTGACCAAGCATTGTTGATGGGCTGATATTATTTTCTGAAGCAAAAATTATTGAAACATCATCAAAGGGAACTTTTTGGTTATATTCTTCATATTCAGAGCATTTATGCTGTGGAATACTTCTTCTATCTAACTCATTATATTTTAAAATAAAATCAACTCTGGCAGGATATTTGCAGAAAACAGAATCATTATTTATATTCTTATCACTAAAAAGCCCAATGACAGTTGCAACATATTCTGATTTTGGATTTTTATATCCATCAGGAGATAGAAAAAAAGTGCTATCTTCATTTATAGCACTTTTCCCATTATTATAATGCAATAGATTATGCCACTCTAATGAATTAAAAACATTGGAGCTTAATAATTTCTCTTTTATATCATTTGCTTTAGCTTTTTGTAGTAATAATAAGCAAAACAAGCAACTAATTAGTATTGTTTTTAATATTTTCATATGTTTGTAATGCTAAATTATCAATTAAATCATTTTGCATACTGACAGCTTCAGCTAATGGATGTTTAAAAGGGGTTAAAGGCAGTAACAATATTTGTTGCCACATTGTCATAGAATCATTTAGGACAATTTCAGTTTTATGCTTGTTTTTATTGTTAACTAATTGAGCTGTTATGATATTGGTGTCTTTGCTGTAACTAGGAAAAATATATAATGTTGCTCCTGTAAGGACAGACAAAAATACATTCATATCTCCTCTATCTTCATATTTAATATTTAATGAATATTCTTGACCAGATGAATCTAAAGTTACATTAGAAAACAATCCTGAGGCCTTAAATCTTTCAATAACTTTTGCTTTAATATTGTTTTCAGTAGCTTGATTAGTTATAGTATTGCCATTCATATTGACAATAAAATCTAATGATATATTTAGGCTTGGCTTTTTATCAGGCTGGGGGAAAGTGTTGATTGATGAAACTTTACCTTCTCTAAAACCTGCACAACTACATAAAAAAGCCATAACAATACAACAAATTAGCTTTTTCATAAGTTTCTCCTTATTTTACCTTGCAAGAATCTTTCTCTGTAACATTTACAATGACAGATTCATCATATGTCCACATTGAGCCAGAAACAGAGTCTGTTGTAGAACCAAATACTCCACCTAAAATAACATTACCCCAAAACCAAGGATGTAATCTTGATTGAACTATTGTTGTAGATGCATTATTGCATCTTGTTTCTTTAATGTTAACAGTTATATCCATATTATCTGTTTTTACAGGAACAGCTTGAGGAAGAACAACATTTTGTTGTCCTGTTGATGTTGTGATAATAGCATCAGCTTGTTTTCCTGTACTTGTTGAAATATTAATTGTCTGTCTGCTACCTTTCACAATGGAGGCACAACCAGATAGAAGAGTTGCTGTTAAAACTAGAGATATTAATTTTTTCATATGATTAAACTTCCTTTTTTCTTCAATTGCAATTAAAAGAAAACCACCTATCAAAAGGTGGTCAGGGAGTTCAACAATCATATAGTCTTAAATGATTCCCTTAATCTTTAGTTCCATATTTCAGAGATAGAAATATGGTTCCTGAACATACATTAAAGGCTCCCCAACCATATTTCTATGAATTGGGGATATATTATTGTTACCTATGATAAGTAGATAACAATTGATGATGTTATATCCTAACACCAAAGACTATAAGAGCTGTTGAAAGCCCATACCACAAAGGTATTAAATACAAGTTCTAGCTTGTATCTGTTTGCAAAGTTAAACCAAAATATAAAAAAAAGGAAGCAAAAAAACTCTCATTTTATATTATTTTTGATTTACTGAGTTTATTATTTTTATAAAGGATTAATCAAAATACTACAAAATGTATCTTTTGTAGCTTTATTTGCTGTAAAGATAAGGTAGAGGCTGATTTAACAATTTTAAAATTGTAAAGTTTAAGTCAAAATACTTGACAATTTTACAGTTTTTGTTTATTGTAAAGTTATGTTTAAGATTTTAACTTTACAGGTGATGATATGATTTTCAATTATAAGAGAGTTTCAACAATAGAGCAGAACACTGAAAGACAGTTGTTAAACATAAAATGTGATAGGGAGTTTGAGGATAAATTGTCAGGTAAGGACAGAAATAGACCTCAACTGGAATTATTGCTCTCCATCATTAGAGCTGGAGACCTCATCAATGTGCACTCAATGGACAGGCTTGCAAGGAATACTAGAGATTTGTTGAATTTGGTGGAAGAAATTACTTCAAAAGGAGTAACTATAAAATTTCATAAGGAAAATCTAACCTTTGAATCTGGAAAAAATGACCCATACCAAAAATTGATGATGACAATGCTTGGAGCAGTTGCTGAACTTGAAAGAAGTCTTATTTTAGAAAGACAGAAGGAAGGTATTGCCATTGCCAAAATGAAGGGTAAATACAAAGGAGGAAAGCATAAATTATCTCCTCAAGAGGTTGCTGAGTTGAAAGAATTAGCCAAATCTCAAAAACTTTCACTTTCAGAATTGGCTAGAAAGTATCAAATTTCAAGACCCACATTGTATTCATACCTAAAAAATTAAACTCCAACACCCTATCAATGTTGGAGCTATTTAATGGATACATACTGTAATTATTGAAACTCATTCACATATATTTATCTGAAAACCCTAGTTTTGATAAATTATTTTCAAGAAAATAAAAAAGAGGGCTCCTTTTTATTATTTGTTATGATAGATTTTTTATGGATGCTAAAAACTGTATAAACAGATAGGGTGGAGTTGGTATTTTTACCACTCCACTTTGTTTAATAAAAAAATTACAGAGAACATAAATTATTACATAAGTTTAGCTTGCATTTTCCAACACATTTATTTTTTAACAGGCAGGAAGAACAGCTATCTATTTGAATGTTCCTAAACTGATTAAACACCTCTGAATCCCATACTTCTTTAATGGTTGAATT
>CALXTS010000017.1 GCA_944391465.1 uncultured Alphaproteobacteria bacterium | reverse complement strand
TTTGTACCCGTAGCTCAGTTGGATAGAGTATCAGCCTCCGACGCTGAGGGTCGTGGGTTCGAATCCCTCCGGGTACGCCACAAAATTCTTTATTTCTAAAGAAGTTAAAAAAGAAACAAAAAAAATAAGTTTCAGTTTTTTTCTGAAACTTATTTTTTTAATTTCAGGGCTGGAAGAAACGATTGGTTTCGCTATCATAATTGAGCTCTAAGACGGCGCAATTATGATTACCTTTTAAGGTTAAATCCAATCCGCATTTTAACGCGCTGATAATGCCTCCGTGGCAAGAAATACCAATGTTTTTTCCCGGATAAGCTACAATTTCTTGAAGGCAGGTAATTGAACGCTTAAAAATTTGTTTTTTGCTTTCTCCGCCTTTGAAACAGATATCCCAATCTTCTTTGGTGGCGTTGAGAAATTTTTGGACTTTATCTCCAAAAAGTTTTTCCGTTTCTGAAAGGAGTAAGCCTTCCACTTCTCCGAAATCACCTTCTCTTAAATCTTGCAGAATTACGATTTTTGTCGGTTTTTTTTGCTGCTGAGCGACGAGATTGGCTGTTTGTACCGCTCTTAATAAAGGAGAAGAATAAATTACATCCAGTCGTATGGTTGAGAGTTTTTTCCCTAATTCAATCGCCTGAGATGTTCCTTTGGCATTCAAAAGGTTATCCGTTCTTCCTTGCCAGCGGTTTTCTTGGTTGAAGTCTGTTTCTCCGTGTCTGAAAAGATAAATGTTTTTTTCCATAATATTTGTATTTAATTGTGAGAATAATTTTTTTCTTTGATGGATTTTATAGCATATTTTTTTACTAAAAATCAATCTGTTTTTGAATTTTAGGGGTAGAGACATTCTTTGCGATTTATTCCTCTTCCTCGGCAAATGGTTTCTCTGTCACTGTCAGGAAGGTCTTCTTCTTCTCCGAAATTGTACATGTTTTTTTGAAATTCTTCTTCATCGTCTAATCCGGGAGCTATGTCTATCAAACGTTCCTGTTGAATGCTTTTTATTTCAAAACTTTTTTCTTCATTTTGTTCTTCTCGGGCAGAAATATCTTGGTATTTTACATCTTTTATTTTCATGATTTTCCCTCCTTTTGTTTTTTATTTTGATGGTTTTGATATAAAAAGTATTTGTTTCTTTTCAATAGATATAAAAAACTCCCTTTTTTCAGGGAGTTCTTTTTTTTATTTTTTTTGCCAGGATTTTTCTATTTCTTCAAGCGATATTCCTTTTGTTTCAGGAACATAGCGATGAACAAATAGAAGGCTTAAAATGCAAACAAAAGCAAATATTAAAAAGGTCCAACTTTCTCCAATGCTGTTGATTAAAGGCAAAAAGCTCAAAACAACCAAAAAGTTGAAACTGAAATTGGCTACCGTACACAAGCTCATAGCCGTTCCGCGGATTTTTAACGGTAAAATCTCTGAAACGAGTATCCACCCTACGGGACCGAGACTCATTGCAAAAGAGGCGATATAAACGGCTACACTGCCAATCGCTAACCATTTTAAATTGTCTCCCAATAGTGCGGTGTTTCCAAAAGCAAAACTCAAAAGCAAGAGACTTATGAGCATGCCGCTCAAACCTATATAAAGTAAAGGTTTGCGCCCGAGTTTATCTGCAAAAGCGATGGCAACCAAAGTCATAATGAAATTGACAAAGCCTATACCAATTGTTGCATAAATTGCTCCGATGTTGGAGCTGAAACCGGATATTTGGAAGATTGTTGTTGTGTAATAAATGATTGTATTTATTCCGGTTGCAATTTGCATAATCATTATGCCAATTCCGATTAATATCGGTTTTAACATCCATGATTTAAATACTGAATGGTTGTCTGTGTTTGAGGCTCCACATTCCAGAGTAGATTTTATTTCGTTGATTTCTTTGTTTATTTGATTTGCCGGAAGAATCTTTGAAAAAGCAAGCCTAGCATCTTTTTCTCTGTTTTTTCCAAGGAGCCAACGAGGTGTGTCGTGTAAAAAGCACATACCTATAAATAATATTAATGCCGGAATTAGGCCTGCAGCCAGCATCCAACGCCAGTTGTATTCCGTGTTGGCAAAAATCCGATTAATTAAATATGAAAACAGTATTCCTATCGTTATCGCCAATTGGAATTGAGATACCAATTTTCCTCTTATTTTTTGCGGTGCTATTTCCGAAATATATAAAGGAACTACGAATGTTACCATTCCAACGGCTATTCCGATTAAAATGCGAGAGAATATTAACCAGTTAAGGTTCGGTGCATAGCCACACATGATGGATGCTATAATAAAAAGCAATGATGTGGCGAGAATAATTTTTTTACGTCCGTAAATATCTGCAAGAACACCATTGGTCGCGGCTCCAATCATTGAACCGACAATTGCTGAGCTCACAAGCCATCCTTGCAAAATAGGGGACATTTCCCAATCTGCTTTGATGTATAAAAGAGCTCCAGAGATAACTCCCATGTCAAATCCGGCCAACAAGCCTCCCAATGAAGCGATAGCGGCAATAATATAAATCCATATTTTTTTCTTGGTTTTAAATGAAGCCATGCTTTTCTCCTTGTCTCTCTAATATAAGTGCTTGTTTATGGAATTAAAGTCGTTCAAAGTCTAAAAATACAGCCCGTCTTCCTTCTCGGATGGCTTTGCGTTGATATTTGGTTTGAACCCAATCTCTCGGTTCGTGTTTCCAGTCATTGCCGCAACGCGCCGTCCAGCGAAAGTTCGGATTTTCATGGAGTTGCCGCAATGTCCAACCTTTATATATCTTATGGTCGGTTGCTACTCGTAAAATTCCGCCTTTTTTTAAAATACGGGAGATTTCTTTTAAATTTTCCTGATTAATAAATCTTCTGTCTGCATGTCTTTTTTTCGGCCAAGGATCAGGAAATAAAACAAAAATTTTATCTAAGAAATTATCCGGTATTTGTTTGAATAAAAGCCGAATATCATCGCTGAAAATTCTTATGTTATCTTTATATTCCGGAAGCAATTCTATTTTTTCGGGAAGATTATCCCCTTCTTTAATACCGGTAATGATGGAAAGAAGATTGGCAACCCCGTTTTTAAATACTTCCGCTCCTATATAACCATTTTCAGGATTACGAAGGGCTTGTCCGGCTAAGTGTTCTCCGTTTCCGAATCCGATTTCCAGACAAATTTGTTTTACCGGATAAGAGAAAAGAGAATCCTTGCTTAATTTTTGGTCGTTGCTGATACTTAATTTAGGCAAAAATGCTTCTAATAAAGTACTTTTGGCTTTGCGGATACGGCGTCCTTGGCGACGTCCGTAGAATTTTGGTGTTTCAAGGTTTGTGTTTAAAGGCATTTTTGAATATCCTTAATTAAATCAAGTTTTTCCCATGAAAAACATCCGTTGTCCAAGGGCGTTCTTCCAAAGTGACCGTATGCGGCTGTTGGAGCATATATCGGTCGGCGGAGGTTTAAATGTTTTATTATCCCTTGCGGTGTTAAATCTACGGTGTTTTCTATACTCTTTAGTATTTGTTGTTCATCTGTTTTAGCGCTGCCAAAGGTGTTGATATATAAGGATAGCGGCTTAGCTACCCCTATTGCATATGAAATTTGTAATAGGCATTGTTCTGCCAATCCGGCGGCAACAATGTTTTTGGCTAAATAGCGGAGCATATAAGCAGCCGAACGATCAACTTTTGTAGGGTCTTTTCCGGAAAAGGCTCCGCCTCCATGCGGTGCATAACCGCCGTATGTATCGACAATTATTTTCCGTCCGGTCAATCCGGTATCTCCTTCCGGTCCTCCGATTACAAAACGTCCGGTCGGATTGATAAAAATATTTTCGTCCTTTGGAAGCCAGCCTTCCGGCAATACTTTTTGTATTACCGGAATTATCATTTCTCGGACATCTCTTTGACTAAGGCTTTCTTCATGTTGTGAGGAAACTACTATGCTCTTTATTCCGACAGCTTCTTTATTATCATTGTATTCAACCGTAACTTGGCTTTTGGCATCGGGGCCTAATCCTTTAAGCTCTCCGTTTTGGCGTCCGTCTTTTATTTTTTTTAGAATTTTATGAGCTAATCCGATTGCTAAGGGCATATAACAACAATCAAAACCTTTTTCTGCTTTGGCATAGCCAAACATAATTCCTTGATCTCCGGCGCCGTTGTTATCTACGCCCATGGCTATATCTGAGGATTGTTGGTGTAATAAATTTGTGAATTCAAACGTTTTCCAATGAAAATTAGGTTGTTCATATCCTATTTTACGGATGGTTTCTCTCACGCTTGATTCAATTTCAGATGGAGAGATGTTTTCTTGTGAAGATGTTTCTCCAGAAATGATTACTCTATTTGTTGTCGCCATTGTTTCTATGGCCGTACGTGCAAAAGAGTCTTTACTTATGAATAAGTCAGTTAAAGTGTCTGAAATCGCATCACATACTTTGTCCGGGTGTCCTTCCGAGACAGATTCACTGGTAAAAAGAGTAGTCATAATCTTATAAAAGCCTTTCTTATAATTTTAAGCTATCACATCTTATGAAAAAAGCCGGTAAAATACCAGCTTTTTTTATTACTCTTGTTCGTCTTCGTTGTTGTAGGATGTTTTTGACAAAGCTATAATTAAATCAAACATATGTTTGGCGGCTTTTCTGTTAGGTATTTTGTAATAAGCCTTTACCAATTCTATGGTTTCTTCCCGTTGCATGGGGTCTGCTTCATAAATAGCTTCATCTTCTTCTTTTAAATACTCCGGTTGTCCGTCAGCAAGCGAAAACATACGAGGACTTTGGCTGGCGATATCTTTATTCATATCTTCATAAAAAAAGTTAACCGGAACTTCTAATACGCGGCTGATATCCCATAGACGGCTGGCTCCAACCCTGTTCATTCCTCTTTCATATTTCTGAACTTGTTGGAATGTTAATCCGAGCAAAGAGGCCAATTTTTCTTGGCTTAAACCTAAAAGAGTTCTTCTTAGCCGAATGCGGTTACCGACGTGAACGTCAATGGGATTCGGTTCCCCGAGCGGTGTGCGTCCGCGACGGGATTTTTTTTGGATTATCTGAGTCATCATATCTTCCTATAAATATATTATGTTATATTTTATTCATAGGCGGTTGCGTGATAATCGTCAATACTATTTTGATATAAAATATTATATTATTTTTTTCTAATTCTTTTTTTATTTGGTTTTCTTTTATATAGGGCAAGAATGCTGGCTGTTAGTATTAATAAAACACAAAACAGAAGTACGGGTAGGTTCCCAATCCTGCTGTAAGGTGTTGAAAATTCTGAAATCTTTGGTAGGTTTATATCCAATATTCCGGTGTAATTTAATGCCAGTTCTCCAAGGATAACGCCGTATGGCGAAATCAACGCACTAATACCGGTATTGGCTGCGCGGGCGATGGTTATTCCTTCTTCAACAGCTCTCATTCTTGTACTGACCAGATGTTGGTAGGGGCCTGATGAATTTCCGTACCAACCGTCGTTTGTTAAATTTATGATCCATTGCGGGCGTTTTTCTTGGTTAATTATTTTGTGCGGGAATATAACCTCATAGCAAATTAATGCTCCCAGTGATGGTTGTTCGGGGATTTCTATTTTGGTCGGACCGTTTCCTGATATAAAATTCCCAATGACATTGGTTATCGGACGGATAAATGATGGCAGATATTGTCTTAAAGGGATGTATTCTCCAAACGGAACCAAATGTGATTTATCATATGAGGCAATAATTTCTCCGTATTTATCTATAACATACATTGAATTTAACGGGTAATAATTTTGATAAATATCAAATTTGTATCTTACTAAACCGGTTACTAAATATCCGTTTTCGGGTACGGCATCCAAGATGTCTTGAAGATGACCAAAATCATAGTCTAATGGGTAAGGGGTGGCTGTTTCTCCCCAGATTACAAAGTCTATGCCGTCAAGTTTACGGCTTTGTGAAATGCGAATGTATTGATTGAAATTATATTCCAGTACTTCTTTTTTCCATTTCATGGATTGGGGAATACTCGGTTGGACAATGCGGATGGTTGTTTCTGATAGTGTTTTATCTTGGTTATAAAGTCTTATTGAACCGTATAGATATAAACATAAAAGGCATAAAATCGGCGTTAAAATACAAAAACGAATGGTCTTTTTTTCTCGGTTAATACTCAGAAGAGATGGCAGAGAGCTTATCATAACCACAATAAGTGATAACAGGTATGTTCCACCAAGAGAGGCTGCTTGTATCAGTCTGTCGCTAAAAGCCAAGGTGTATCCTTGAAGATTCCACGGAAAGCCCGTAAGAAAGAAACTGCGAATCCATTCAAATATAACAAAAAGTCCACAAAAAGCCAGATATCTGGATATCAAATTTTTAAAAAAGAAAGCAATCCAAGCCGGTAATGCAACAAAAAGTCCGAAAAAACCTCCCGATGCCATTAAAGCTATCGGATAAAGCCAACCGAATTTCCATGGATCAATCAGCAAAGCATTTCCAATCCATGAAAAGCCAAAGGCGAATAATGCAAAACCAAAACTGTACCCTATTTTAAAAGCCTGAAAGGGGAAAGTTGCTTTATTAATCAAAATCAGCAGAAAACTGAATGTGAAAAACAGTATCGGAAAACCATAATATGGCGGAAATGCCAAAACAGAAAGCCATCCGCAAAAAAAAGCCATCGTTTTGGGGTGTTTTAGGAGTTTTGACACCCATGACGATATTGTTTTTACAAAAAGATTTTTTAAATCTGTCTTTTTGTTTGTTTCTTTTTTGGCAGAAGAATTTTGCTGATTTTTTTTTGGCATGCTATTCCTTTATTTCCGTTGTCGCTGATATATTAGTGTTTTCGGGAATAATCATGATTTTTTTGATTCTTCTCGAATCTACATCTAAAATTCGGAATTTTATGCCACAAGGAGCGTCAATAACTTCTCCCGGTGCCGGAATCCTTTGAATCAACTGAAAAACAAGCCCCCCAAGTGTATCAATATCCGCAGCTGTATTTTCATCTATATCAAATTTAAGGTTGGCTATTTCTTTGAGTTCTGCAAGTTCGGCTTTGGCATCGGCTATGATGGTTCCATTTTCTTGTACTAAAATTACCGGAGATTCATCAAAATCATATTCATCTTCAATGTTTCCGACAATTTCTTCAAGCAAATCTTCAATTGTAACTAATCCGTCAACACCGCCGTATTCATCTATTACCATAGCCATATGAATTTTATTGAGCTGCATTTCTCTTAAAAGATCCAAGACTCTCATGGAAGGAGAAACGAATTTTACGTTGGAAGTTACAATGTCGGACACTTTTAGATTTTTCTTTCCGCTTTGCAGATATTTTACCAAATCTATAACATGTACTATACCTATAATGTCATCAAGCGTTTCTCCGTAGATAGGTATTCTTGAGTGTCCTTTGGTAACCATTAACTCGGCTAAGTCATTAATGCTTCCGCTTTTGGGAAAAGCTATGATGTCTGCCCGAGGAATCATTGCGTTGCCACATTTTTTATTACGAAGGCAGAGAATATTGCTTAATAGAAGTTGTTCATGTTCGCTAAATTGATCGTCGCCGTTTTCGTTTGCTTCTTCTATTAAATCTTCAATAGTTTCTCGTACGGTTTCCGGTTGTTTGTGGTTAAAGAAATTTTTAACATAACTACAAAAACTGTGCGAATGTTGCTCTTCTGACATTGCAAATATTACTCCTCGTAAGGGTTGTTGATATTCATTTTTTTAAGGATTTTTATTTCAAAATCCTCCATATATTCAGCCTCTTCATCTGTTTGGTGATCAAAACCTAGCAGGTGAAGAATACCATGTATAAATAAGTGGCAAAAATGATCGTGTAGGGATATTTTTTTGAGCTCGGCTTCTTTTTGCATGGTTTCCAGTGCGATTATTATGTCTCCGAGTTCTATAAAATCATTTTCAGCAATGCTTTCTTCAAAATATTCGTCATCTATATTGGCAAATGACAAAACATTTGTCGGTTTATTCATTTGTCTGAATTCTGAATTTAACTTTTGAATTTCAGCATCATTGCTGAGAGATAAATTTATGTTTAATGTTTTATCTGTTTTTAGAAAATCTATATCTTCATTGTTTTTTACATAATCCAAAGTGTTCTCAAATACGATGTTTGCACATTCTTCAACTTTAGAAAGAGCTTCTTTCCAGAGAGGTTCGTCAAGGATTATGTTCAGAGTATTATTCATCGCCGTATTCTTTTTTGCTTTTTTCTTCATAGGCTTTTACGATTTTGGCAACCAAACCATGACGGACAACGTCAGAAGAATTGAAGCGAACGGAGCTGATTCCCGGAGTGTTTTTCAATGTTTCGAGCGCATCTCTCAGGCCGGATATTGTTCCTCTCGGTAAATCAACTTGGCTCAAGTCTCCGTTTACGACCATGCGTGAGTTTTCTCCAAGTCTGGTTAAAAACATTTTCATTTGCATCGGTGTTGTGTTTTGCGCTTCATCCAAAATAACAAAGGCGTTAGATAACGTACGTCCGCGCATGAAGGCAAGCGGTGCAATTTCTATTTCTCCGATGGCTATCTTTTTATCGACTTGCTCGGCCGGCAACATTTCGTATAAAGCGTCATAGAGCGGGCGAAGGTATGGGTCAACCTTATCTTTAAGGTCTCCCGGCAAAAAGCCAAGGTTTTCTCCTGCCTCAACTGCTGGACGGGAAAGAATTATTTTATCTATTTTTCCTTCAAGCATCATTGAAACGGCAAGTGCGACAGCCAGATATGTTTTACCGGTACCGGCGGGTCCTAAACCGAAAACCAGTTCGTTTTTAAGCATTTCTTGGATATATGCTGCTTGGGTTGCTGAGCGTGGATAAATGTGACGTTTTTTTGTTTTTAAAACGATATCACTTAAATCTTGTGCGGAAACGGAATCGTTATTACCTTCATTACTTAATCTTACGGCCGCTTTTACCTCTTGCTCATTAATTTCTATTCCTTTGCTGACTTTATGGTAAAGGACATCTATGGCTGTTTTGGCTTGTTCAACGGCATCTTTGGGGCCTTTGATGGTTATTTGGTTGCCAAACGAGCCTATTTCTACGCTTAATATTTTTTCCAATAAACGAAGGTGACAATCTTGTGGTCCTACCAATTGTTGTATTAGTGTGTTGTTAAAAAGTTCAAATTTTATTTCGGACATGATTATTCTCCTTCTTTTATTCCGGTAAGCGAGTTCGTTGTGGCTTCGGTTACCCTCATATTAACTATTTTATTGAGATATTCTTTTCCCAGTTCTGCATGAAGGTTTTGCATATATGGTGTTCGCCCTATAAGCTGGCCTTTATGGCGTCCTTTTATCTCAAATAATACCGGCATTATTTTACCGATACTTTCTTTATTAAACTTTAATTGGTAAGAGAATAGTAAATTTTGCAGTATTTCCAGTCTTTCTTTTTTTACTTTTTCTTCAACCTGATTAGGCATTAAGGCGGCAGGAGTTCCTGCTCTTCGGGAATATTTGAATGAAAAAGCCTGAATGTATTTGACTTTTTTTACAACATCTAAGGTTGCTTCAAAATCAGAATCGGTTTCTCCGGGGAAGCCGACAATAAAGTCTGATGAAAAACCAAGAGAGGGATTGGCTTCACGGAGTTTATCAATTATTTCAAGGTATTGTCCGGATGTATGTCTGCGGTTCATGGCTTTAAGAATCGAATCCGATCCGGATTGTATCGGTAAATGCAAATAGGGCATTAATTTGGGTAAATCTCGGTGGCAGGCTATCAATTCATCATTAACATCGGCCGGGTAAGACGTGGTGTAACGAATCCTCTTTAATCCGTCAATTTCATTCAGACGGCGCAGTAAATAGGCTAAATTTCTTTCTTTTCCATCAGCGTCTTCTCCATGGTAAGAGTTAACGTTTTGTCCGAGCAAATTGAGCTCAACAGAACCTCCTTCAACAAGAAGTTTTGCTTCTTTGATGATTTCCTCAACCGGACGTGATGTTTCTATACCGCGCGTGTAAGGAACAACGCAATAGGTGCAGAAGTTATTACATCCTTCTTGAATTGCCAAAAAGGAGCATCCGCCTTCGGATTTGTTTTCCGGTAAGTAATCAAATTTTGACTCTGCCGGAAATTCCGTATCAATAAGTGTAATTCCTTTTTTGCGAGATATTTGGGCAAGAATTTCAGGAATACGATGATAAGTGAGCGGACCCAAAGCAAAGTCAACAAAAGGTGAACGTTTGGCGATTTGTTGGTCTTCTGCTTGAACAACGCATCCGACAAGACCTATGATGGTGTCTTTTCCGCTAGCGGCTCTTTCTTCTTTTATCAGATTAAGACGACCGAGGTCTGAAAAAACTTTTTCTGCAGCCTTTTCTCGGATATGGCATGTGTTAAATATAACAAGGTCGGCATCAGGTAATGATGTTGCCGGTTTGAATCCTAAGTTCTCTAAGATAACGGCTATTCGATGAGAATCGTAAACATTCATCTGACAGCCAAAAGTTTTGATATAATATTTTTTCACAGATTTCTCTTTTAATTATTTATTAGCTTTATCTTTTTACTCTAAAACATCAGCTTTCTAATTTCAAATATTTTTTATTATTAGAATTGCTTAGAAGCTGTTTATTTTTATTTTGATGCTTTTTGATTGAAAAAACGCCATTTTTTGGTAGAATACTGTTACAAATAAACGGATAAGGGAGCATTTTCTATGGAAAACGAATTAAGTTACACAAAAGCAATGACCGAAAATGAGAAAAAAATTTTTATGAAGGCTTTGGTTAAACTCGCAAAAGCCGACAATAATGTTGATGATGAAGAAAAAGACTTTATCCGCGGCATGGCGATTATGTTTAATTTGCCTAAATCATCACTTTCTGAAATAACGGAAAATATCAGTGATGATGAGTTGTTAAAATTATTGTCTTCTATTAAAGACAGGCGTTTGGCTATGGATTTAATCAAAGAAATGTGCATGTTGGCTAATTTTGACGGCGATATGTCTGAAGAAGAAATCTTTTTAATCGGAAAGGCCGGAGAGGCTATGGGATTGGATTTGGAAAAAATTCAAGATATCAGCCAGTGGGTAATCGACCGGATTATTCTGCAGGAAAGAGGTAAAATTATTTTTGAAAAATTTTAACCTAAAATGAGGATTTGCAGATGAATGAGATTATGAATAATAACAGATACGCAGAAGTTCGTCAGCTCTTTAGCACCGTGCCTACTCAAGATTTTGAAAAAAAAGTCGGAAGTTTGCGGGATAATCAGTTGAGTCCGAATACAAAACTTGCCGGAGAAACTTATAATACCGGTGATGTTACTTCCGTTGCTGCCGATGAGTTGATGAAACGATATATACAACAAAATCCAAAATATTATTTAAGAGACACAAGGTTGTCCTTAGATGATATGCAAAAACAGGATTTGGGCGGGAGCAGTGACTGGGTATATATTATTGCATCCATTGAACAGCAAAATGATGCCAGTATCAGCCCTGAAGCTGAATATCGGGAATGGGTAAAAACCGAACAAGAAATTCGTACCGACATTTATACAAACGGAACCACTCAAGAAGAGGTTGATCGTCGGAATGGTTTTATAGGTTTTTTGAATGAACGTGATATTGAGCTCTCCAGAGTTATTGAGTTGTATCAGATTACAATGTTTAACGGCTCGCGTGAATATAAAGAAAAAGCTGCGGCCAAATTAAAGTTCCTTTTATTCAAAAGGTCGGAGTTGCTTCGTCTTAAAGAGAGTATGATGAATACAAAAGATAGAGCTGATCGAAAGAGAGAAAGCTACTTTGAAGAAAGAATGAAAGCTGAAATGGCTAATGCCGTTTTGGGTAGCAAGGTAGAAGACTTTTTTAACAGCTATCATCCGGTTACTCTTAGTGTCTCTGATGCTGAACGTAAAGTGCAGCGTTTAATGGATGCGAATCCGCGTTTGGTTTTTACGCTGATGCGGCAAGGAATGTCAAAAGAAGATATTAAGCAACATTATTTGGAATTGCAGAAGAAAGAAGGCGATAGAATGGTTGAACGTGATATCTTTGAGCGTTCGCAAAATCGCCGAATCGGATTTACGGTTAATGCTTATAATCAAAAAGTTCGTTCTGTATAACGTGTTTTGGAATTGACAAACCTTATAAAAACGAGTCAAATTAAAGCAGTTTTTAATCTGCTTAGGAGTTTTGGAAATGGGTGCTATTTTTGAACCGTTCCTTTATATTATTGGTTTGTTGGTTGATATCTATTTCAAATTAGTTGTAGTTCAGGTTGTTCTGTATTGGTTGTTGCATTTTAAAATTCTTGAGGCTTCTAACAAATATTCTCAGAAAACCGTTGAAATGCTTGATAAAATTACTGAGCCTGTTTATGCAAAAATCAGAGAAAAAGTTCCGTCTATTGCCGGAATTGACTTTTCTCCGTTTATTTTGCTTTTGGCCTTGATTTTTATCAGTCGCGTTATTTTTCGTTTAAGTTCTCTTTTGGTATAGATTTTGAAATTTGAGATTTTAACAGATGGTATTGTATTTAGAGTTAGGCTAACCCCTAACTCTTCCGTTTGTAAAGAAAACGGGTGGTGGATATCTCCCGAGGGTGATGAGTATTTGAAAATTAATGTCATCAGCGTTCCTGAAAAAGGAAAGGCAAATCAGGAACTTGTTAAGTTTTTAAGCAAAAATTTAAAAGTGGCTAAATCAAATTTTAAAATAATCAGCGGAGAGCTTGATCGTTATAAAAAAATATTAATCTCAGGAAATGTTTCAGAATTGGAAGATAGATTGAATAAGTGGTTGGGAAATTTAGATGACTGCGCAGATAATTGATGGAAAAAAAATTGCCGCTGAAATAAGAGCGGATTTGGCAAAAAAAATTGAGGCTTCAGATGATGATTATATGCCGGTTTTGGCGGTGGTTTTGGTGGGAGAGAATCCGGCAAGTCAAATCTATGTTCGTAATAAGAAAAAAGCCGCTGAAGAAGTCGGAATGGGATGCGAAATTTATGAATTTTCCGATACCATAGGTGAAAATGCTCTTCTAAAAAGTTTGCAAGAATTAAATGAAAACCACCATATTCATGGAATTATTGTTCAACAACCCCTTCCGGCTCAAATTAATCCTCAAAAAGTTTTGGAAGTGATTAGTCCGGAAAAAGATGTTGATGGTTTTAGTCCGTATAATACCGGATTGCTTCAAGCAAATGATCCTCATGCAATCGTTGCGGCAACACCGAAGGGCATTTTAAAACTGATTCAGAGTTGTTGTGATAACTTAAATGGTAAGAGAGCTGTTATTATCGGGCGCTCAAATATTGTCGGAAAACCCTTGTCAATGCTTTTACTTAACCAGAACTGTACGGTTACGATTGCTCACTCTAAAACAGAAAATTTACCTGATTTGACTAGAGAAGCTGATATTCTTGTTTGTGCAACCGGTCGCCCTAAAATGGTCAAAGGTGATTGGATTAAAGAAGGTGCCGTGGTTGTTGATGTTGGTATAAACCATGATGAAAATGGTAAATTGTGCGGAGATGTTGATTTTGATGAAGCTCTTAATAAAGCTGCTTTTATTACTCCGGTTCCCGGCGGTGTTGGCCCGATGACAATTGCAATGCTTTTAGAAAATACATGGGAGGCCTATATTCATCAGAAACAGCATGAAGATTCTCATTCTTGTTGTTGCGGAAAACATCATGCGCATGAATGTCATTGTCATCATTAAAAATATTTAAATTCAGATTATTTTTAGATTTTAAAGATAATGTTTTTGAGCGTATTAAAATAAAGGAACTGTTTATGGGAATTTTAAAGAACTTTTATATGGCTTTTCATAATTTTGCTAAGGCTTGTTATGATTATTTTATAGATTTGGCGGCTCGCCCGAATGCGATGTATTTTTTATTTTTGGTTGCTTTTACCGAGAGTTCCTTCTTTCCGATTCCGCCAGATGTTATGTTGATTCCTATGGTTTTGGCTCTTCCTCAAAAAGCCTATAGAATCGCTTTGTTGGCTACTGTTGCCAGTGTGTTGGGTGGTTTTTTCGGTTATGGAATCGGGGTTTTCTTTTTTGATTTGATTGCTAAACCGATTTTAAATTTTTATGGTTATATGCACCAGTTTGATGTGTTTAAGGATTATTATCATCAATGGGGGGCATGGATAGTTTTTGGAGCCGGAATAACACCTTTTCCATATAAAGTTATAACGATTGCTAGCGGGGTCGTTTATCTGGATTTGATTACTTTTGCCGTTGCCTCGGTTATTGCCAGAGGTATGCGTTTTTATTTGGTTGCTTGGTTGTTGAAAAAATACGGAGAGCCTATGAAAGTTTATATTGAAAAGAATCTCGGTATTCTTTCAATTCTTTTTTTGATTTTGTTAATCGGTGGTTTTTTGGCAGTTAAATATATTTAGATTCTAAATTCTTTTGTCTGTGCTGTGGCAAAATTTTGTGATAGGACAGTTGTTGCAGTCCGGTTTTTGAGCCTTGCATATGTATCTGCCAAAGAGAACCAACCAATGATTAACGTAAAGTTTGTATTCATCGGGAAGTTTGTTTAAATCTTCTTCAACGGACAGAGGCGTTGTTCCATCACTTAATTCTAGTCGTTTTGCCAATCGAAGGACGTGGGTATCTACGGCAACACTCGGTTTTTTCCACCAAACATTTAATAAAACGTTGGTTGTTTTTCTTCCGACGCCGGGAAGGTTTTCTAAAATATCTCGGTCATCGGGGACTTCTCCTCCGCATTCATCAACAAGTTTTTGGCTGAGTGCGATGATGTTCTTAGCTTTATTATTATATAGCCCGATTGTTTTAATGTGTTCTTTAAGTTTATCAATTCCCAAATCCAGCATTTTTTGCGGAGTGTCAGCAATCTTAAACAATTCGGCTGTTGCTTTGTTGACGCCTTTATCCGTGCTTTGTGCTGATAAAACAATGGCTACCAGTAAGGTATAAGCATTATGATAATTTAATTCACTTTTTGGAGCGGGGTCTTGTAAGCGGAAAACTTCAAGAATTTCGCAGATTTCTTTTATAGGTCTCATGCTTTAACTCCTCCGGCTCCGGCTGCTTTGGGCGCAGATGTATCTAAAGGCCAACGAGGTCTCGGTTTAAAATCTAAATCATCATACATGCCTTTTAAGGCTCGTTCCATTCCGGCCCAGGCAATCATTACTCCATTATCCGTGCAGTATTGTATTGGTGGAGCTGAGAATAAAAGTCCTTCTTTTTCTGCAAGGTCTTGAAGGTTTCGGCGTAAGTATGTATTAGCGGCAACTCCTCCTGATACAACGATATCTTTACCTTGCGGGTAACGGGCGCGAAAAATTCCGATAGCTTTTTTTAGTTTACGAATTAAACATTCGGTTGCCGCTAGTTGAAAACTGGCGCAAATATCCGCAATATCTCTTTTTCGGATAATTGCATGCTCTATTTTTCCATCAGGAGCGTAGGTCTCAATGATTTTTCTGACTGCTGTTTTTAGTCCTGAAAAAGATAAGTTACAATCTCCCGAGCCAATCAGCGGGCGGGGTAAGCTAAAACGATTTTCGTCTCCAAGCTCAGCCATCTTTTCTATCATAGGTCCGCCGGGGTAACCTAAATTGAGCATTTTGGCAACTTTATCAAAGGCTTCTCCTGCAGCATCATCTATTGTTGTTCCCAAACGTTCAAACTCTCCGACACCTTTAACGATTAAAATTTGACAATGTCCTCCGGAGACAAGCAATAGTAAATAAGGGTAAGAAACATCTCCGGTTAATCTTGCGGCTAAAGCATGACCTTCTAAATGATTAACGGCAATAAACGGTTTATTAAGAGCTAAAGCAAGGGCTTTTCCCGCCATTGCGCCAATTACAACGCCTCCGATTAATCCGGGACCAGATGAGGCCGCTATTGCATCAAGTTGTGAGGGTTTGATTTTTGCCTGCTTAAAAGTTTCTTCTAAAATTTCATCAATATGTTCAAGATGTGATCTTGCGGCAATTTCAGGAACGACGCCGCCGTAAATTTTGTGTTCTAATTGTGTTAAAACCGCTTGTCCGATAATTTCTTTTTTATCACTGACGATTGCCGCGGCGGTTTCGTCACAACTGCTTTCTATTCCAAGAACGTACATTATTTTCTCTGTTTTTGTTGCTGTTTCATTTTAATTTGTTGAAGTTTTTTTTATATTATATACACTATAAAAAGTTTAATGCCAAGAATTTACTTGTTGAAAAAGGAAATGCCTCATGGTTAAAAAAGTTGATACGGAATCTGCAAATCAAGTTTCTCAGGAAAAATCTAAAAAAATAAAAAAAACGGCAATAAAACTGTTTCTATTTATTGTTGTTTGCGGTTTTGTTTATTTATTTGCAACGAATCCAAACTTGCGTCAGAAAGGTGTTGATTTTATGACCTCTTTATGGGGGGAGAAGGTTGATTATCAAAAGCAAATTAATCAATTGAATATGCAGGTTTCCGATTTGCAACAACGTTTTAATCGTTTGGCTCAAGCTCAACAACAACTTGATTTTTCTTACGTTGATGAAAAAATTTCAAACATTGAAAAATTAAATCAGAATATTATTGATTCAAAAGCAGATGTGGCAACAATTTTGGGTGTCATAACCCGTATGGATAAGGCAGAAGAAAGACTTGATGCTTTAAATAAAATATCAGATGACAGTGCGTTGATTCTAACCGCGGCTATGTTGGTTAAGGATAGCGCAGAAAGAGGCGGAAGTTTTGAGTATGAGGCAGATGTTTTACAAGAGCTTTCGAAGGAAACTCCGAAATTTAAGGATTCCGTGGCTCTTATTTCCGAATATGCTTCTTCAGGAATTGTTCCGGAAAATAAACTTGTTCAGAATTTTAATTCTATTTATAAGTCTTTATTAAAAGAGCAAAAAGCAACTTTTGAAAAGACGTGGAAAGACCGTCTGAATTCAAAATTAAATGAGCTTGTTCAAATTAAAAGAGTGCATGAAGATGCTCCAAAATTTAAAGCTGATGCCAGTTTAGAAGCTGTGAAAAAAGCGGTTGATTCCGGAAATTTAACTTTGGCGATTAATGAATTGAAAAAAGCTGATAATCAAGAATTTTTGAAAAACGAACAGCTTAAAAATTGGCTGAAAAATGCCGAAGAAAATCAAAAATTTTATGCGGCGATTAATAGAATTTCAGCGGCATCTTTGGCGATTATGAAAGTTAAGTTTTTAAAGAAAAATAATTAGGACGGAGATGCGGTAATGAATGAGGCTAAAAAACTTTGGGCTGAAAAATACGGTGAAGTTGAAAATACGCTTGCCGGAATAAAAAATGTTAAAAGTGTTGTGACTGCTTTTAATACTAATATTGATGCTGTTATAAAAATAAGCGGTAAAAAATTAGCCTCATTGGCGAAAAAAGAAAATCTTGATTGGGAAAGTCTTAATGATATTTCCGATTATGCCATTCATACACCTCAAGATGTTGTTAAAGGTGCTTTTAGATGTTTTAGCAAAGGAATTGCAGAAGAGTGGCTAATTGACGATATTAATGCTTATAATTGGCTTATGGAAAATATCGGTTATGACAGATTACAAATGGGTGGACAAGGCGGAATTGTTGCAAACGCTTTGTCTGTTTGCGGGGTTCAAAAGGTTATTAATCATTGTGGTTCTCTTCCTCAAAAGCAAGCAGATCTTTTCTTGAAGAGAGAAAATTTATTTTCTTTTGATATGAACGGAAATATGACACCGGCTTATCAAATTAATCGTTCAAATGATATTCCTTTAATCCATTGGATTATTGAATTTGACAAAGATGATGAATTTGATTTTGATGGGTATCGGATTGTTTGTCCTAAAGCGAATCGTTTTATTGCAACCTATGATCCGGTGAATTCTCAGTTGATAATTGATAAGAATTTTATTTCTTATATGGATAATGCTAAAGCTGAAGCGGTGGTTTTATCCGGATATCATGCTCTTACGGCTGAAAAAAACGGTGTTTCTTTAGTTGAAAAGACGGTTCCGATTATTGAAAAATGGCGCAAAAACGGGGCTATTGTTCATTTGGAAGTCGCCTCGACTCAAGATGAGACGGTTCGGAAAGCTATTGTTGATAAGATAGCTTCAAAAGTTGATTCCTTAGGGCTTAATGAAAGAGAAACGATTGAAGTTTTGCAGGTTATCGGCGAAAAAAGTTTAGCTGATATTTGTGAGGCGGAAGTTAGTGCCGTAAATTTGTTTGAGGCTGTTTCTAAAATTAAGCAAAAAACGGCTTGCAGAAGAATCCAGATGCATATGTTTGGGCTTTATTTAACTATTCAAGACAGCAATTTTAAAATTACTCCTGAAAAAACTCGCGCCGGTATGTGCTTGGCCGCGATGATTGCTGCCGCTAAAGCCGGAACGGGGCATATTAATGACGAGAATAATCTTTTGTGGGCAAAAGGAAAAAATGCCAGCGATGTCGGGCTTAAAGAGCTTCAGTCTTTGAGTCATTATCTTAAATCTCGCCAGCTCTTGGATGAGGGAATTTGCGATTATGAGGGCTATAAAGTTATTGCTGTTCCGACGATTTTAGTTGAAAAACCAAAGACATTGGTGGGTATGGGGGATACAATTTCATCGGTTTCTTTAGTTGGTTCTCTTTAAGGCTGAAAATGTTGGAAGCGCTTAAAAATTTTAATTTTAAGTATCAGGATAATTTTGGTCGAGGACAGATAGATTGTGAGGATATTTTTGTTTTTAATAATCGTAACTCCAACCTTATTTTAAGTGCTCCGCATGCTACGCAGACATGGGCTAAACAATCTGTTAAAAAATCTGATTTATATACCGGTGCCATAACCGAATATTTAGCGGAAACCTTAAATGTTTCATCACTTATTCGGCAAAAGTTTGTTGCTCAAAAAGTGAAAATAGAAGATTTTATTGTTGAAAAAGCTCTGGAAAGACATTTCTTTTTAGATATTCATGGAATTGCTCAAGACAAGCCTTTCGAATTGGCGGTTGGTACCGGAAAATTTTGTGCTTCAGCTTATGATAAAGAGATTAATCTTATTAAATTTTTGGCTGAAAAATATAAGATTAAAATGGTCGTTAATCATCCTGATTATCGAGGTGCAAACGGACTTACGCGCAAATTGCAAGATATTCATGATTTGCCGCTGATTTTGCAACTTGAATGGCGTTTGGATATGCGCGACTTTCAAAAATTTCCCGATAATGTTTGTAAAAGGACTATTCCTTTTATGCTTGATTTGGGGAAACAATTAGATGTTCTTCTTCCAATTCGCTGATTTTAATTTGGCTGATTTGGTTTTTGTTGCGCTTGATAATTTCAAATTGCAGGTTATTGAAAACAAATTTTTGTCCTTGTTCAGGGATAGAACGAGTCATTTCAAGTAAATAGCCGGCAAGCGTTACGGCGTTTTCATCATTCAGGTCCCAATTAAATTTGCGATTAAGATCTCTGAGCGGAACTTGTCCATCAATCAGATAAGTCTTTTCTCCGACTTTTTTTATTCCCATGATGTCAATACTGGAAATATCACTTTCATCGTTAATTTCTCCGACAATTTCTTCCAAAATGTCTTCCAGAGTCACAATTCCTTGTAAATCACCATATTCATCAACAACAACCGCAAAATGCTCTCTTCTGGAGCGGAAAAGTTGAAGTTGTTGTTTTAATGTTGTTGTGTCTGGAATGAACCATGGTTTGGTCATGATTTCTTCAATTTTTATTTCTTTATAATTACCTTTTTTTTCAATAGCCGCTTTGAATAGACTTTTTACTCTTATTATTCCGACAATGTTTTCGGGTTTGTCTTTATAAAGTGGAATTCTGGAAAACGGGCAGTTTTTTACTTTGGCCAGAATTTTTTCAACCGGCGTGTCTATATTGATAGAGAATAAGTTTTTACGATGATTCATGACGTCATAAACGGTAATTTCATCTAAGTCGAGGATGCTTTTCAGCATTTCTCTTTCTTCTTTAATTTGTTCTCCGTCATACATATAAATGGCGCCGCGAATCTCAGAAATGGCGGATTCTTCGCTGTTATTGTTATTGTATTGAAGTTTAAACAGTCGGAATGTTATATGTACGATTTTTTGTAAAACATAGGTTACGGGAGAAAACAATACTACCCAGAAACGTACGGCCGGAGCAACATGCAAAGCAACGGTGTTGGCGTGCTTTACAGAGTAGCTTTTGGGAAGCATGTCTGTATAAATTAAAACTAAAAAAGTCATAATGATGGTGGCATAAGCTACACCCTCTTTTCCAAAAAGGGAGATGAGGACGCTTGTTGCCAGTGAGGTTGCCAAAGTATTGAATAAATTTGAGCCAAGCAAAGTTGTGATAATTAGTTTATCGCGGTGTTTGAAGAGTTTGTTGATGATTTTTGCTTTAGAGTTGTGTTCGTTTTTTTCTTTGTCAATCATATAACCTTGTGAAGCACCGGTCAGAGCTGTTTCCGAACCGGAGAAAAAAGCAGAGAGAAAAAGAAATATGAGTACGGCTATAGCGGATATAAGCATGGTTTAGACCTTTATTTTAAAAAGTTGTTAATCGCATCAATGACCCTGTTTACGGTTATATCAACTTGTTCTTCTTTGGTTTCAACAATAATGTCGGCCTCAGAATAGTAGGGGTATTCATCATGGATATATTTTTCGAGTTTGTTTTTGAGTTCATCATCGCTTCCTTTTAAAAACGGGCGATGTTTTCTTCCGGCGGTGCGATGGTAAAGCACATCGATATCTGCTTTCAACCAGATGGTGATGGCTTTTTCTTTGGCAAGTTTTCGGGTGCTTTCAGCAACAAAAGAGCCGCCTCCGGAGGCTAAGATGCATGGTTCGCCTTGTAGCAAACGTTTCATAACTCGGGCTTCTCCGGCGCGGTATTCTTCAACACCGAAACATTTGAGTAAATCTATCAGAGATAATCCGGAAGCCTTTTCAACCTCCTGATCTCCGTCAACAAACGGGAGATTTAATTTGCGGGCAAGGCGTTTGCCTACACTGGTTTTTCCGCTGCCCATAAGACCGACAAGAAGAATTATTTTGTTTATATTGTTTGTCATTCCGGTTTATTTATTGTAATTTTAATTTATCATTCAATATTATATGTTAAATATATAGCCTAAAGACTGTTTTTCGCAATATTTTTTTATGAGGTATTTGATAATGAGACATAAAAAGTTTAATTGGGGTTGGTATATTATGATTGCCGCTTTTATTGCTGCGGTTGCTTTTGTTGTTGTTTTGGAGGTTCCCGTATCGGTGGAACATGTTGAACAGAATATTCCTTTTGAGGCTAAATAGCTGTTGTGATTGGATATGTCCGGAAAAAGCACAATTGAAAATTTTTTAAATATGATGGCTGCGGAAATCGGAGCCTCGGTTAATACAATTGATGCTTATCGTCGGGATTTATTGCAATTTGAAACTTTTTTGGCGGTAACGTCTTTGTCGAGTGTGAAAGATGAAGATATTGTTACTTATATCCAGTTTCTTAATAAGAAAGGATATGCCGCAAAGTCGGTTGCGCGCAAAATTTCGGTATTGCGAGATTATTTTAAGTTTTTGTACTCTGAAAAAGAAATTAAAATCAATCCGATGGCTGAAATTATCGCACCAAAACAGCAGAAACCTTTACCTAAATTTTTAACAAAACAAGAAATGTCAGAATTAATTCAGGCTGCAGAAAGCTATGAGGATTTTTCTCATGCTCGTTTGGCGGTGATGTTGGAATTAATGTATGCTTGTGGTTTGAGAGTATCGGAATTGGTTGGCCTACCTGAAAATTGTATTGATTTTGATAATTTGCAGATTTTGGTTCGTGGGAAAGGAAGCAAAGAGAGATTTGTTCCGATAGCCGATAAAGTTGTTGAAAAAATAAGAGCTTATTTGGGTTTTAGAGATGTATTTATTCGCGGGCGAAAGTCTATTTGGTTGTTTCCTTCAAAACGAGCAAAAAACGGGCATATTACGCGTGATGCTTTTTTTAAGTATTTGAAAAAAATGGCAATTGAAATCGGAATCGATGTAAAAAAGGTATCTCCTCATGTTTTAAGGCATTCGTTTGCGACGCATTTATTAAATAACGGTGCTGATTTACGTTCTGTTCAGAAGATGTTGGGGCATGAAGATATTGCAACAACAGAAATTTATACGCATATTCTTTCAGATAAATTAATTGAAACCGTGCAACAAAATCATCCGTTGGCGGATTTAAAAAAATAAAAGAGAGCCGCTCTTTGTGGGAGGGGCTCTCAGTTTTAATTGTTGAACATTATTTTTTTAGAAACTTGGCTCAACAGAGTCTTCGAAGACATCGGCGAGTTCTCCGACGGTTGTTTCATCGTCTATCCAGCCGATGTAGCTTCCGTTTTTGGAAATACGGAGGATAAGACCCTGCTTTTCCAGCGATTTGTTGATGTCATCTTCTGCCGAGAAAATTGGGGTTTTCCAATCTCCCGGAATTTGGATGAGCCAGCAATGTTTGACTTTTCGGTTCTCTATACCTTCAAGCGTCAGTCCGCAGTAGCCGGCGTACTTTTTAAGGAAGCTGCCGCGGATGTCATCAATGTTGACGCGAGTCCTAGTCGTAGATACCATTTTTTCGTACAGAGATTGGAGTTCAGAGATTTTGTCAGATCCTTCCGAGAAGAAGCTGTCTATTTCTCCGATAGACATGCAACTGCCCAAGTACTTCAATGGTGTGGCGTCGTCTTCCGAGAAGAGTTTTTTGCCACTTTTCTTTTGGAAGTCTTCAACCTTTTTCCAAAGATAAGAACGGGCAAAGTTGTCCGGTGCAGATATGGCTCGACGAGCCAAGTCTTGAGGATTAACAGTTACTCCGAGTTTTTCAAAATCGCTCACGATACTGGCGATGAAATCGCCTTTTTTAATCTGTTCCATAAAAAATAAGTTTTTAAAATTTAACAATTGCCCTTAGGGCTTTATTTTTTTCACAATTTTTATCTAAGTAATATTTTATCAATGGAAATATTACTAGCACGGATTGAAAAAAAATCAACAGAAATTTTTATATTTTTGTCAAAAAAATATTAAAGTAAATCCGCAAGAGCCAGAAATTGTTGCGGAGTGATTTCTTCCGGACGATAAGTGGGCAATATGCCAATTTGCTGACATTTACTTTCTAACTCAGGAATGGATTTTAAACTTTGGCGAATCATTTTCCTTCTTTGTCCGAAAGCCAGAGTGCTCAAATGTTCTATTTTTTTGATTTGTTCACTTGTCAGTGTTTGAGGCAGCGGACGAAACAATAAAACGCTGGACCAGATTTTGGGAGCCGGAACGAAACAGTTAGGGTTAAGGTCAACCAAACGGTCTATTTGGCATTGGAGCTGAGCCAATATTGAAATTCGTCCGTAGTCTTTACAGCCAATCGGCGCGCAAATTCTGTCAGCGACTTCTTTTTGAAACATTAGTGTCAGGCTTTGGTATGATTTAATCTCATAAAGCCATTTTATTAGTAAAGGGACAGAAATATTGTATGGTAGGTTGGAGATGATGTGTTTGGGATTCTCTTTAAAGGCGGTAAAATCTGTTTTAAGAGCATCTTCATTGATGATTTCTAAACGGTTTTTTACTCGTTCCTTAAGTTCTTCCATAATAGAAATACAGCGCTCATCCATTTCTACAACTGTCAGACGTTGCGGTTCTGCTGATAAGATAGATCTTGTTAATCCTCCGGGGCCGGGGCCGATTTCAAAACAAAAATCTTCTGAGAAATTTTTTTTGTTTTGTTTTTGAAGGGATAAACTGATTATTTTATCTGTTATGTTTTGGTCAAGTAAAAAGTTTTGTCCGAGCGCTTTCTTTGCCATAAGCCCATGGGCTTCTACCGTTGTGCGCAGAGATGGGAGCTTGGCTATTTCTTCAGAAAGAATCGTCATTAGTTTAATCCCTGATTTCTATAACAGCCTTTTGTCTTAAGTCTTGTAAAAGTTTTTTGGAAATTAACTCCATCTTTTGGTTGTCTAAAAAGGCTTGAATGTCTCTTTCTGAGGGCATGTTGTCAGCGTTTGGACGGGGCTGAAATCTTTTTTGAAGTTTTAAGATATAATATCCGTCGCCGACTTGTATCGGGTCACTGATATCTCCTTCTTTCATCTTTTTTAAAGTGGCCTCTAACGCAGAAGGAAGTTTTCCTTCATTTACCCAGCCTAACTCGCCACCAGATGATGCTGAGGCACTGTCTGAAAATTGCATGGCGTATAATTCAAAACGCGGGTCGTTTCTTAAGTTATAAACCAATTCATGAAGATTGCGGGCTTTGTTCTTTTTTATAAAAATTTCTGAAACTAAAAATTTTGGAGTGGTCAAATCTTCTTTGGCTTCGGCTAAAGCTGTTTCAATTTCTTTTTGAGTTATTTGTCCTTCCGTGTATGATTTTTTGCGAATCAATCGTGTCCATGCCAAATCAGCTTTGCTTTGTTCCTCAAACACAGAAATATCTACATTGGCTTTTTTTAAAATTTCTTTTAATTGTCCGTCCGGAATATTGTGCGTCTTTTCAAATTGACGGAGCGAGGCTTCTATTTCTTTAGCCGATATTTCTATTCCGTTTTTAGCGGCTTCTTGCAGTTTTATTTTTTCATCAATAGCCTGATTGAGAACTCTTTGCGTAATCATTCTGCTGGTTTGAGCATTTAGAGGTATTTGCGAATTTAATAAAAACGCATTAATACGGTTTTTGAGGTCATCAGAAGTTATAATTTCACTGTTTACCAAAGCAATGATTTTAACCGGAGCGGCTTTTAATGACGCAAGCGGTATTATTAATCCGGCGATGAGTGCTATTAAAAATTGCTTTTTCATGAACATATCCTTTCTTAAGACTTATTTTGTCGCGGTTCCGCCCAGAGTTTTGAGGAAGAATGAAAAGCTGATTTCAAAGTCTCCTTTATAATCAGGATCATTTGAATTATCTTTACTTATAATCAGCATTAATTTGGTGCATTCGTCTTCATAATTCAAGGAACCTCCGTGCTCCAGAGAACCTCCTTGGTTTGTTAAATCTTGTCGGTTGTAAAGATCTAGAGACCAGTTTTGGGTTAATTTGGCGTGCAGTGATGTGTAAAGCTCTTTTCTTTCTTCCGCATAATCTAAGGAAGAGGCATTATTCGAGCTAAAGAAAATATAGCCAACGTAGGCTCTTAAAATACTCGGCCCGAAGGAAGTTGCCAATTCGCTGTATGTCGGCTCAAGAGAATCTTTATCTAACTTAAATCGGTAGTTTAAATCCAAAAATTCATTTGGGGCTGCATAAGCTCTTCCAACGTAATCTGTAAATTTTCCTTCTTGATCTTCTGCTTCCGTAAAACTTTGATCTTTATCAAATTGATAGCTTTGCGCCAAGAATAAAGAAGTTCTTCCGTATTGGTCTCCGTAAGCGCTCCAGTTAATACCGTAGCTTATACGGCTTCCGGTATCATTGCGATCGTATCCGGCATAACGGTCTAAATCGAGGATATTTGTATCATTTAGCTCAACGTCTTGACTGTCTTCATTTGGAATTCGGGATGCTTTATTATTACTGTTTGGAGCTGCAACGGCAACAATAATCGGTTCCAAAATTTGTCTGGAATCTTCTGTGGCTCTGATGAAAGGGAGACGCCACTCAACGCCGGCTTGCGGAAAAATTCTTCCGCTAGCTCCTGTATATGGATTGTTATCATTGTAACTGTAATTGTTGACGTAATAAACATCTGATTTTACTGATGCTACAAATTTATATTTTTCTCCGTAGGGGCTTGTGTAAGGCAGGTTCCAAGAATTAATTAACGTGGCTCGTTTGCTGTCTATATCATGTTCTCTTGTTACGGAGGCAAAACTTATGGTGTTTTTGGCATAAGCTCCAAAAGATGTCGGATTGCTGATGTTTTCATAAGTAAATACGGGGAATACCGTCGGTTTATCTACGTTCTGCAAATCATAGCTGAGTAGTGTGTAGTAATAAGTATCCAAGGAAGCGTAATTGCGGTTGTCAAATCCTTGCAGGCTTAAACGAGAAGTCAGCCAAGCGTCGTCTTTCTTTGGTAAAGAGAGATCTTTTAAATATGCGCTGTCAGATGCGTAGTTGATATCAGCATCGGCTACCCAGAAATCATTAACCTCATAACGGCCGGTCATAAATAAGTTACCGCGGCTTTCTTTGCTGTCAGGATCTTTTAAGTAAGAGCCTGATGCGTTAATGTCTCCGCGGTAAAAGTATTTATTGTATGCTCCGCTGGCAATTATTCCTTTTTTTGATGAAAGTACCGGATCTAATAAAATATCTTCTTGATCAGAAAGACTAATAAAATATTTTGGTTGTAGAGCCGCGCCCAAGTAGCTGTTTGAGCTTATTTTGGGAAATAGAAAGCCAGAACGACGTTTAACCATCGGATCCGGATGTGATAAAAACGGCGTGTATAAAACAGGAACACCTTTTACTTCAACTGTAGCATTTTGATAATTAACATTTTGATCTTCGGCATTGTGTTCGATTTTTTTTGCTTTTATTTGCCATAAAGGTTCCGGATTTTCTGTGCATACGTCGCAAGGAGAATAGACAACATTGGTCATGATTTTTTTGTCATTGGCTCCTTGTCGGAATTTTTTTGCAGAAATGCGGCTTTTATCATTCATGATAATTTTTATTTCACGCATTTCCCCTCGTGTCATTTTATCTGTCAATTCAACATAGTCTGAGAAAACAACATTTCCGCTTTCTTCTAATAAAACAACGTTTCCGATTGCGGTAACAATATCCTCTTTTTGATTATAAATGACTTTATCGGCTTTTAAGGTCATGTTTTCTCTTATAATCTCAACATTTCCGAGAGCCGTAACGGTTTCTAATTCTTGATTGTTTTCTACACTGTCAGCACTAAAGTAAATATCGGTTTCTTCTTTTGTTTCTTCTTGTTGTGTCGGAAGAGGGGTAATCGTACTGAAACTTGGGCTAAGGCGTGAATTGGATTTTTCTAAATCTTTAAATGTGTTTTTGGGATCTTTTGCCAGACCTGTCGATGCCAAAAGAGATAATGCCGTGCTTAAACTTAAAAAACGGTATAATTTGCTTGTCTTAGCCATGTTTTTCTCCGGAAAAAACTGCGGCTATTTTTTTTCGCCAAAGAGCCGGAGAATAAAATTTTAGTAAAAACAGACAAACCAAAAATGGCAAACATAAATTTATATAGACAAGGGATAACAAATATAAATGTTTTATTGCTAAGTTGGTAAAGGCTAAATCTAAGGCTTGCAGAATAACCATAGAAGCAACGGATAATGATACGATTTTTATTTGTCCGCGGCGATTGAAGTTCCCAACTAACAAACCTGTGCACCCTAATATGGCAAATAAAACATTAAGTAGGGGGGTTATAAAACGTTTGTTTCCTTCGACGATATGTCGATTGATTTCTTTGGCATTTAAATCAGGATTGTCTGCCGCAAAAAGAAGTTCTGAAAGGCTTTTTTCTCTTACCCCGGCTTCTTTTTGTTTGCTTTTGTTATTTTTAAGCCCAAAGTCCACGGAATACCGATTGAAAGATACTGAGCTGAATTGGTTTCCCGTTGCATTTATTTCTTGTCGGGTACCATTTATTAAAATGATGCGAGGACCGTTTTCTCCGTATATAATCCTTCCCATTTCTGCTGAGACGGTTGATTTGGTTTTAGGGTTTCTTTCATCATTAATGAGGATTCCTCTTATTGAGCCGTCTTTTTCATGAGATGATATGAATACCGTTAGTTTAGGTTGAAGTGTTGTAAATTCTCCGTCTCGGAGCATTAAATGCGAAACATCATTCTTTACCTGCCATTGAAGGTCATTGAATTTGTTTTCAGCATATGGAATTACAATGTTTAATACATAAAAGTTAAACAGACAGAACAAAATACCTACATAAATTGCCGGCTTGGCGTTATCCCAAGGGTTAATGCCTGCCGCTTTCATTACAACTAGTTCTCTATCTGAGAGCATACGATTATAAACAAATAAAACCGCCGCAAAAAGCGAAATCGGCGATAAAATGGTATAAATACGCGGCATTAACAGAGATGTCATTTCAATAAAAATACCGATGGACAGTCCTTTGTTGGTAAGTAAATCCACAAAGCGGAGTGATTGGCTGAGCCAAATAATCGACATAAGCGAAAATGAGACTAAAAGGTAGCCGACAATTATTTGTTTTACTATGTATGTATTTAGTTTTTTCATGCCGATGATTATAAACAAATTATCTTATTTAGAAACAAAATTTTTAGTATATTACAAAAAATATCTAAAAATTAGGTTACTTTAGGGGATAATTTTGTTATAAAGCGGTTTTATTTTGTTACAACAACCATGGCTTCCCTTAGTAGACGGTCATTCAGCATGTAGCCTGTTTGCAGTTCTGCTATGATGGTTCCTGATGGTTTACTTTTATCTTCAACTTCTTGCACAACCTGATGAAAATTAGGGTCAAAATGTTGATTAATAATATCCATTTTTGTAATGCCGAATTTTTCGAAAACTTTTGTTAGTTCATTTTGGGTGAGCTCAACACCTTTTAAAAGGGCTTCGCAATTTTCCGAATTTTGGCTTTCAGATGCCGCACTAATGGCTCTTCCCAAGTTATCTGCAACGCTTAACAGGCTTTTGGCAAACGATGAAATGGCATATTTGTTATTTTTTTCAATTTCTTGTGCACAGCGTTTTTTAGTGTTTTCAAGTTCGGCAAAAGCTCGAAGATAATCTTCTTTTAATTTTTGATTTTCTTCCTGAAGTTCTTTTATATCTACCAAGATATCCTCAGAATTATTTTCCGGTTTTTCTTCGTTATTTTCGATACTTTGGCTTTCCGAATCCTCAAGAGTATCTTGAGTTGTTTCTATTTCATCTTCATGTTCGTTTTTCAGGGAATCTTTTTTGTTCTTTTTCATGCTTTTTCTCTTTAAATATTTAATCCGAAAGTGTATATATATACAGGAATTTAGTGACTAATGCTTGACAAGTCAAGTGCTATAGTTTTTATTTAATAAACAGAATACTTTAATTATTTTTAGGTTTTGAAAGTTGGAATATGGATACGGTCGAACAGGCAAGCAATTCTAAAATGCTTCCAAAAGATTTTAATAAAAAGAAAGTTAATTTAAATATTGCTTATGCCACAACGTCGAATCCCAATCTTCAGGAGATTCAAAATCTTTCAAGAATTCAATGTTTTGGTAAAAAAAATTGGCCGGAAATTCATAAAGTTAATGCATGGATGATTTCTGCGGAAACCGCAACCTTCATGAAAGGCGGAGGTTTGGGTATGATAGCCTCGGAGTTGCCGACCGCTTTTAATAATGCTTTTGCTCTCAATGGTGAAAAATTAACCGTTGTTACTCCTTTGTATCAAGGCGATACAAAAAAGAAAAAGGCTTTTTGGGAAGGGGATTTTTATTGCGGTTCTGAGGGGCAGAAAATTAAACTTAAAAATGTTAAAACTATTGTCGTTCCTTTTATCGGCGATAAGTCTTCTCTTATTAAGTATAAAGTAGATGTTTATTGGGGCAAGTTAGAGGAAACGGAATATATCTTTTTGGCTAACGATCGCTTTTTTGATATTAATCCCCATCCTAAAAATCCTTCAGCTCAAGACGGTTGCTATATTTATAATTCTCAGGGTATTAATGAGGTCGAACGTTTTGCCTTCTTTTCTAAGGCTGTTTATGTTTTAATTAAAACTTTATGTGAACAAAAAGTTGAAGCTATTGATTGCCCGAATGTTCTTATTGCTAATGATTGGCATAGTGGTGCTCTTTCCGGTTTAATGAAGTATTTTACAACGGCGCAAGTTGAAATAGGTTCCATGGATAAGGAACTTGCTGAAAAAATTAAAAATATTCCGGTTATTCATATTGCGCATCATCTTGGATATCAGGGGTGGGATTATGATAATACAACCAAAATTCTCAATTCCCTTTATGAAAATTTAGCTACGGTTGTTTTTAAAAATGCTAAGGCTACAAAAAACAGTAATCCTCGCGCGACAAATACTTTAATCGTTCATGATTGTTATAATCAGGCTTCTTGCAATTTTCATTTAGCTGATAGAGTGGTTACCGTTTCTAAAAACTATTTGGAAGAAGTTTCTAAAGAATTGGATTTTGGTTTTGATTTTCGCGATATCTTGAAAATTCGTAAAGATCATAGAAATTTCTTTGGTATTGTAAATGGATATGATAAATCTTTAATCTCTCCTAATAAAAATAAAATAGATGCTATTAATAAATATTTTGGAGAAACCGATTTTAAATTTTTTGATGAAAATAATCTTTCCGCCAAGCAATACAATAAAAAAGAATTTTTAAAACTTATTTCCAAAATTGCAAAAGACGAAAAATATAAACAAAAAGTTATTCCGCTTATTGATATTTATAAATTTGAAGATGTTTTCAGCCAGATTAAAAATATTGAGAAAACTCCGGTTATTTGTGCCACGAGCCGTTTGGTTGAACAAAAAGGTTATGATATTGCCGCAAAAGCTATTTTGAATTTATCCCAACGTCATGAACGTTTTAAGGCAAGAACTGAACGCCCTGTCTTTATTCTGGGCGGCGCCGGCGATTTGAATTATTTTGATATTCTTAAAAAGCTTAAGGACAAAGTAGCGGAACTTGATAAAAAAATTGCAGAAAGAATTTTTGTTTTTCGGGGCTATAAAGATGAATTTGCTTATGCTATTCAGTTAGCCTCGGATTTTTATATGATGCCTTGTCGTTTTGAACCGTGTGGCTTGACTCAGATGGAGGCTATGGCTAAAGGGGCTTTGCCGATTGCTATGTCAACCGGTGGACTGGTGGATACTATTGAAGATAAAGTTGATGGTTTTAGAACAGATGTTTTCTTTACCTCTAAAGGGCGTCGCGTTTATGGTAATAATATTACGGCAAAGCGTTTGAAAACAAATGAAAAGGCTTATACCGAGACTTTGGAAAAAGCGCTAGCAAACTATTATCTCAAACCGACTTTGATTAATGAAATGAAACGTAATGCCATGCGTAAGGATTTTGGTTGGAGCGTAAAAGATACCGGTTCTGTCTTTAAGTATCATCGTTTGTTGCAACTCGGTCATTTGTAATTTTTGTTTGAATTTAATTGAAATATCATTTTAAATCGCCTATCCTGTTGCCGATTGAAAACAATAGTGAGAGATTATAAAATGCGTCATTCAAACAGAGCTAATAATCAAACCAGAGAAATTGAGTTAATTCCAAATTTTAATCCGTATGCAGAAGGTTCGTGCTTGGTAAAATTCGGCGGAACCCATGTTGTTTGTACGGCAAGTGTAGAAGAAAAAGTTCCTGCGTGGCTAAAAGGGCAAAATAAAGGCTGGATAACCGCAGAGTACGCGATGTTACCGAGGTCTTCTCAGGTTAGAGTGCCGCGGGAATGTAAAAAACCTTCTGGTCGTACTCAAGAAATTCAACGTCTTATCGGTCGTTCTTTGAGGGCGGTTGTTGATTTGGAACAGATGAAAGATATTTCCATTTGTATAGATTGTGATGTATTGCAAGCTGATGGCGGAACCAGAGTTGCCTCAATCACCGGTGGGTTTGTTGCTTTGTATTTGGCTATTAATTTTCTGATTAAAGAGGGAAAACTTAAAACTAATCCAATCAGAGAATTTGTCTCAGCAATTTCGTGCGATATTTATAAAGGCGAAGCAATTTTAGACGTGGATTATGAAGAAGACTCAAATTCTCAAGTAGATATGAATTTTGTTATGACCGAAAGCGGAAAAATTGTTGAGATTCAAGGTACCGCAGAAGGAGCACCTTTTGATGAGGCGCAGTTTAATGAGATGTTGAGTTTAGCTAAAATCGGGATTGCAAAGTTGACTGAAAAACAAAAAGAGGCTTTGGGAGTGAAATAATGTCAGAATTGCATATAAAAAAATTAGTCGTGGCTTCTCATAATCAAGGAAAAATTGATGAAATAACCGAAATGCTGAGACCTTTTGATATTGAAGTGTTATCAGCAAAAGCGTTAAATTTACCGGATGTTGAAGAAACCGGAACAACATTTAAAGAGAATGCAGAACTTAAAGCTGTGCAGCTTAGTGAAATTTGCGGACTTCCTTGCTTGGCCGATGATTCCGGTTTGTGTGTAGATGCTCTTGGTGGAAGACCCGGTGTTTATTCTGCTAGATATGCCCCGAATCGAGATTTTGATAAAGCAATGCAGATGTTAATTGCTGAATTGCGTGATTGTGGAGCTTCTGATTGGTCTGCTCATTTTTCGTGTGTGTTGGCTTTAAAGATTCCAGAGCGTGAGTGTCTTTTTTTTGAAGGTCGTGTTGACGGGAAAATTGTTTCGGAGCGCAGTGGAACAAACGGCTTTGGTTTTGATCCGATTTTTCAGCCTGATGGTTTTGATAAAACCTTCGCGAATTTTACTTCTGAGGAAAAATCAAAAATTTCTCACAGAGGACGGGCTTTTCAAAAGTTTATTGCGGCATTAAGTTAAGTATTTATTATAGGAGTTCTTCTTTTGGTAAAAAAGGGGAACTTCTTAAACTTCGTGGACTGTTTTGGATGGTTTTTTCATCCATTTCATCAAAAAAGAATTGTATCGGCGTTTGCAGGATAATACTTAAGTCATACAGTCTTGCAGCGCTGATTCGGTTTTTTCCTTGTTCGTATTTTTGGATTTGCTGAAAAGTCACGCCAATAAGATCGGCTAATTTTTCTTGAGTTAGGCCTAGCATATTCCGGCGTATTTTTAATCTTTTTCCTATATGAACGTCTATTAATGTCGGGCTGCAGTTTCGGCGTTTGTTGCGGAGGACTTTTGATGAACGTATTATTGCTTCAGACATTTTTTTATTATTTTTCAGAAGTTGTAAGAAATTCGTAGTCCGCTTTAAATCCTATAGTAAAAAAATAAAAATGCAAGCAAAAATTGTGCTGTTTTTTTGGCTTAATTTTAATAATTGAAATTGACTATTGAAGAAACTGCTTTAAACTCATTTTATGATGAACAATATTTGGAATATATCGCCGTCAAATAGTTTTACCGATGTGGTGGCGGCACGTTTTTTGAATGACTATCAAATGAATCCGTTGGATTTAACGGATGTACTTTTTTTGTTGCCTAATCGAAGAGCTTGTAAATCTTTGGCAGAGGCTTTTGTCAGACAAAAAGGTCTTAGCCCGACGTTGCTTCCACAAATGTTTCCTATCAACGATACCGAAGAAGATGATGTTTTTTTATCGGGCGGTTCTTTGGAAGATGAATTAAATGCGATGCTTCCGGCAATTGACCGGAATGAGCGGTTAATGTTGTTTATTAAAATTATTATGGCTAAGCCTGATGATTTCGGGTTGGAGAAAATGTCTTTGAATCAGGCTTGTTATTTGGCGCAAGAGCTGGCTTCGTTGATTGATATGGTAAACAACGAAGAATTGAGTTTTGCAAATTTGCAAAACTTGGTTCCGGAGGAATATGCGGCTCATTGGCAAGAAACTCTAAAATTTTTGGAGATTATTACCCGCTTCTGGCCGCAGATTTTGAAAGAAAGAAATTTATGTGATGCCAGTGACCGAAAAAAGAAATTATTGGAAATTCAAAATAAAATTTGGCAAAAGAATCCGCCGGCCAAAAAAATTGTTATAGCCGGTACAACGGCAACATTTCCGGTTATGAAAGAGTTGGTCAAAACTGTTTTAGCCCTTCCAAATGGGGAATTGATATTAAACGGATTAGATAAAAATCTTGATGAAGAGGCTTGGGATGCCGTTGATGAAACGCATCCTCAATTTGAGCTGAAACAGCTTTTGGATTATTTAAGTATTTCTCGGGAATCTGTTAAAGATATGGTCTTGCCAAAGAATCCGGAAAGAGAGATATTAATTAGTGAAACAATGCGTCCCGCAAAAACAACTGATTGTTGGCGTTCTTTAGCGGAAAAAGGAATCCGCACCGAGGGTTGGCTTGGTTTGCATACCTTGAATTGTGCCGATGTTCGAGAAGAAGCCTTAGCAATCGCATTGCTGATGAGAGAAACTTTGGAAACCCCAGAGAAGACAGCAGCTTTGGTTACTCCGGATCGGAATTTGGCTCGAAGAGTTGCTACGGAGTTAGAGCGGTGGAATATTAAAGTTGATGATTCTGCCGGGCGTCCGTTGGCGCTTACTCCGGTAGGTATTTTTTTACGTTTGGTTGTAAAATCTGCAATTAAAGATGCTAAAAAAATTGATTGGCTCAGTTTATTAAAACATCCTTTTGCCGGTTTGGGTATGAGTTATTCATCTGTTAGACAAGGTATCAGAAGACTAGAAAAAGATGTGTGGCGAGAAGGTGGAGTAAACGAAGATGCAGAAGAAGTTTTAAAAAAATTACAAGAATTACTGACAGAGTTATCTCAATTGTGTCTTCAACCAAAGGCCGAACTTAAACTATTATTAAAAGCTCATGTGAAGGTTGCTGAAAAAATTGCTGCTCTGGAAAACGAATCCGGAGAGCAGATACTTTGGAAAGGTGAATCAGGAGAGGCTGCCGCAACTTTTATCGCCAATTGGTATGAAAAAGCAGAGGTTCTTGGAGAAATTGACCCTTCGGAATATTTAGGATTGTTTGAAGCTATGATGAGCGGGATAATGGTTCGCCCTAAATACGGAACTCACCCTAGGCTTAAAATTTTAGGTCCGATTGAAGCTCGGTTGAATCATGCAGATGTTGTGATTATCGGAGAGCTTAATGAAGGGGTTTGGCCGCAATTGCCAGAGAGTGATCCATGGATGTCTCGGCCGATGAAAAAAGATTTTGGTTTTCCGCTACCTGAAAAATCAATAGGTGTTTTGGGACTTGATTTTTCTAACCTTCTCGGGGCGGAGGAAGTCTATTTAACCAGAGCGGATCGTGTTCAAGGAACACCGATGGTTAAATCTCGTTGGTTAATGAGGTTGGAGACGGTTTTGTATGCAATGGGATTTGATGCCGAAAATATTGAATCTTCTGTTTATCGGTTGATGGCAAAGAATTTTGATAAGCCTAAAAATTTTGTTCATATTTCTGCTCCGAATCCAAAACCTCCCGTTGCTTCCAGACCTCGACAGCTCTCTGCCAGCGGTATTGAATTGCTGATGCGGGATCCTTATAGTGTTTTTGCAAAATATATTTTGCGTTTGAAACCCCTCAAAGAGATAGAGCAAGATTTAACTTTGGCTGACTATGGCACGATAATTCACGGGATTTTAGAAGAGTTTAATAATAAATATCCGCAAGGTTTTCCTCTTAATGCCAAAGATGAATTACTTAAGATGGGAAGAGAAAGTTTTTTGAAAAATAATTTGGCGATGGAACGTAGAGCTTTTTGGTGGCCAAATTTTGAGAAAGTTGTTAATCATTTATGTGCTTTGGAAGAACTTTATCGTCCTAATATTGCAAGAGTTCATAATGAGGTTAAAGGATTTTTTGAAATTTCTCTTCCTGCCGGTTTATTTAAAGTTACGGCAAAAGCAGACAGGGTTGATGAAACAAAAGACAGTAAAATAAATATTATTGATTATAAGACCGGAAAAGCCAGAACGTCTAAAGAAGTTTCCAAGGGCTATGCTCCGCAATTGCCCATTGAAGGGTTGATTGCTCAAAAAGGCGGGTATGATGGAGTAAAGGCTGCTGAAATTAATGCTTTGATTTATTGGCAGCTTGGTAAAAAAGACGTGGTTATTTCTGAAAAAATTTCGAGTATCTTATCTCAGACGGAAGAACATATTAAAGAGTTAATTTCTTTATTTGATTTTGAAACGACAGGGTATATTTGTCATCCGAATCCTAAAAGGGTACCGGAGTATTCCGATTATGAGCATTTGGCGAGAGTCAAAGAGTGGTCTGTACAAGGAGACGGGTTTGATGACTGATTTGCTTAAGTTTGAGGAAATTCAAAAGCAGAAAAAGCAACGCATTAATTTGGCATCTGCTCAACAAAGACAGGCTTCGAATCCTGAAAATTCCGTTTGGGTGGAAGCCTCTGCCGGAACCGGTAAAACCAAAGTCTTGTCTGATAGGGTTTTGCGTTTGCTTTTGCAAGGCGTTGCTCCTTCCAGAATATTGTGTCTGACATATACAAAAGCCGCAGCGGTGGAAATGAGCGGTCGTATTGCGGGAAGGCTTAGTCGTTGGGCAATTTTAGAAGATGAAAAACTTATCTCTGAATTAGAAACTCTTCTTGGGAAAAGTTTGCGAGATTCTGAAAAAGCAGAAGAAATTAAAGCGCAAGCAAGAAAATTGTTTGCTGTTTTACTGGATACACCCGGAGGGATGAAAATCCAAACAATTCATAGCTTTTGTCAGGAAATTTTAAAGCGTTTTCCGCTTGAGGCAAAAATTTCTCCTTATTTTGAAGTTATGGATGATCGGAGTGCGCAAGAGGCAATTGAAGAAATTCAAAAACAGCTGCTATTAAAAATAGAAAATAATCCGGATAGTCAAACGGCTCAGGCTTTAGCTTTTTTAACCAAGCAAGTCAGCGAATTTTCTTTTCCTAAGATTATGAATTCCATTACCGAAAAGAGAAATAAAATTGCAAAATTATTTGCAGCTTATTCTTCTGTTGAGGATTTAATTAAATATACGGCGCAAAAATTAGGTATAAAAGAGAATCAAACACAAGAAGATGTATTGGTTGAGTTTTTTATTAAAACAGATAAAGAAAAATTGAAAAAATTGTTTTCCGCAATGTATCAAGGTAGCGATACAGACAAAAAGAAAGCTAAAGTTCTGGAAGAAGTTTTTTTGAATGGATTAAATGAAAGTAATTATGATGCTTATCATGCCGTTTTTTTAACCACGACAAATGAAGTCAGAAAAACAATTGCAACAAAAGATGTACTTAATTTGTATCCGGAAGGTGTGGAATTTTCCTCAGATGAAGCTCTGCGTTTGTTAGAGTGCGATGAGAAAAAGGCATCGGTTTCTTTGTTGGCTTCTACCAAGGCTATTTTGTTTTTGGCAGAAGATTTAATCAAAAGCTATAATGATTATAAAAAAATTCATTCAAAAATGGATTATGAAGATCTTATTGTTTTGGCCAGAAAATTATTGGAAAATCCTCAAACGGCGGCATGGGTTTTGTATAAACTTGACGGGGGAATCGATAATGTTTTGATTGATGAGGCTCAAGATACATCACCCGACCAGTGGGCTATTGTTCGAGCCATTACGGATGAGTTTTTTAACGGGGAAGGAAGTAAGCAAAAAAAATGTACGGTTTTTGCCGTTGGAGATAGGAAACAATCTATATATTCTTTTCAAGGAGCGGATCCGCAGGAATTTGATAAAATGCGCTCATATTTTGCTTCTAAAATTTCTAAAGTCGCAAAATTTGATGAAGTTAATTTGGAAGTTTCTTTTCGTTCAACTGCCGCAATTTTGGATGCCGTTAATTGTGTTTTTGCTGATGAAAAGGTTAAAAAAGGGGTCGCTCCCGAAGGACAGAATGTATGGCATGTTCCATCTCGAATCGGTGATGGCGGAAAAGTAGAGTTGTGGCCGTTGATTGAGGCTCAAGAAGGCGAGAATCCAGATATTTGGTTGCCTCCTGTGGAAAGAGTTGTTGCCGAATCAACAAGTTCAAGATTAGCTAATCAGATTGCTGAAAAAGTAAAGAAAGCTGTTGAAAATAAAGAACTGTTAGTCTCTAAAAATCGTCCTCTTCGGTATAAGGATTTTATGGTTTTAGTTCAACGCCGAAACAGTTTTGTTGAGGAGTTGGTCAGAGCTTGCAAAAATGTCGGCGTTAATGTTGCCGGAGTTGATAAAATCAGTCTGTTGGAACAAATTGCCGTTCAGGATTTGGTTTCTTTGGGGAGATTTTTATTGCTCCCTTCCGATGATTTGTCTTTGGCGGAAGTTTTGAAATCTCCCTTGTTTGGTTTGAGTGACGATGATTTATTTATTCTTTGTTATAATCGCGGGAATTTATCTTTATGGCAGCGTTTGTGTGCTGAAGATGCTTTTGCCTCGATTTCTTCCGTATTAAAGGATTTATTAAATTTAGCGGATATTGTTCGGCCGTTTGAGCTTTATGCTTTTGTCTTAAATAAACTCAAGGGAAGAGAAAAGTTTGTTTCTCGGATTGGTTTTGAAGTTGAAGACGGCTTGGATGAATTTATGAATTTATGTTTGGATTTTGAAAGAGAGCATACCCCGAGTTTGCAGATTTTTATTGATTGGATTGAAAAAGATGAAGTTGAAATCAAGAGAGAATTAGAGCAAAGCGATGCCGATGCACTTAGAATTATGACAGTTCATGGCTCTAAAGGATTACAAGCACCTATTGTTATTTTACCGGATACGGTTCGCATTAAAAGTATTAAAAATGAGGCAGGGCTCTTATTTGATGATGTAATGTTTTATCCGTTGAGTTCTTCTGATTATGAAAAAAACTGCAAGCGTATTAAAGAAAAAGAAAAGGAACTTTCTCTAGAAGAATATCGTCGTCTTTTATATGTAGCCTTAACTCGTGCAGAGGAGCGTTTATGTATTTGCGGTTATAAGCAAAAAAATAAGCCAAGCGAAGAATCTTGGTATGAATTATGCCGTAAAAATTTGAAAAAAATTTCTGTTGAAGATGAGACAGAAACTCTCCTTTATGAAGTAAAACAAGATTTTGAACCGGAAGAAAGTGTAGAAAAAATTCAAACTGATGTTGAATGTCCGGATTTTGAGTGGATGAAAAATCCAGCTCCTGAAGAGGGGCTTTTAGCCAGACCGTTAGCGCCGTCAAAAATGGATAATGAAGATGTTGCTTTAGTTTCTCCGATAGGTTTTGATGGAAAAAGTTGTTATCGTCGGGGGCAATTGATTCATAAGCTCTTGCAATTTTTACCTGGAAAGGAAATCTTTGATAAAGAAAATGTTATTAAAGAATTTTTGCTAAAAAATGCTCCTGATATAAGCGAATACGAAAAAAACAGAGTTGTAAAAGAAGTGATGTCTTTATTGGAAGATGAACGCTTTACTTTGATTTTTGGAAATAATTCTCGTGCGGAAGTTCCGATTATGGGTGAGGTTGACGGATTTGTTATCTCCGGACAGATTGACAGATTAGCCGTAGATGATGAACGGGTTATGATTGTCGATTTTAAAACAAATCGTCCGGCAGCCAAAACTTTGCAAGATGTTCCTTCTGCCTATGTGAAACAGCTTGGCGCTTATAAGAGATTGGTTGAAAAAATTTATTCTAATAAGAAAGTTGAAACCTATATTTTATGGACGGATACAGCTTGTTTGATGGAAATTAAATGACTAATAAATAAAATATTTTATTTTAGGACTTTATTAAATTAATTTATTCATTATATTAGTATCATTAAATAAAAAAGATAAGTAGAAAGGAAAAATGATGAAAGCAATTACAGACAGCCAGTTTGAAAATGAGGTATTAAAGGCTAAAGGTTTAGTTATCGTTGATTTCTGGGCTGAGTGGTGCGGACCGTGTCGGCAATTGATTCCGGTATTGGAAGAAGTTTCAAAAGAAATGGCCGGTAAAGTTCAAATTTGTAAAATTAATGTTGATGAGTCTCCGGATACGGCTGCTCAATATGGAATTAGAAGTATTCCGACTTTGTTTATGTTTAAAGATGGGAAGCAGATTGATGTAAAAGTCGGTTCAAATTCAAAATCGGCTTTGATTTCTTGGATTGAAGCGAACGCATAATAATTTTCTACTAATTAAGAAAGTCCCGTTTTTATTAAACGGGGCTTATACATTAAAGGGACAATAAACGAAGTATGATATACAATGTTTATTGTCCCTAATTGTTTGTGAGGATG
>CALXTS010000016.1 GCA_944391465.1 uncultured Alphaproteobacteria bacterium | reverse complement strand
ATAAATAATTTATCATCTGTTATAACAAAAATAAAAATTCCTTTACCAGAAATGGATGTTCAAGATAAGATTGTCTCAGAAATAGATGTTTTGGAAGATATGGAACAAAAATTGAAAGAAGAGAAAAGCTATAAACAAAATTTGTTGAATGAAATGTTTTTGAAATTATATAAAAGCTCCAAGACTTTTATAAGATTAGGAAATCAAGAAGTATTTAAGTTAAGTATTGGAAAAAGGATTTTAAATAAAGATTTAATATCTGATGGGAAAATACCTGTTTATAGTGCTAATGTTTTCCAACCTTTTGGTTATATTAATAGCTTATTAATTAAGGATTTTGAAACTCCATCAATTTTATGGGGCATAGATGGGGATTGGATGGTTAATTATGTTCCAGAGAACAAAAAATTTTATCCTACAGACCATTGTGGTGTATTGAGAGTAAAACAACATAATTTAATATTAGAAAAATATGCTGCTTTTGCTTTATTAAAAGTTGGTTTGGATTCCAACTTCAATAGAAGCAATAGAGCATCTATAGATAAAATTCAGGCATTAAGAATTCCAGTTCCATCAATTGATTTGCAAAAAGAAGTTATAAGTAAAGTAGTACCAATTGAAGAAAGTCTTAAAGATATTCAAAATAAATTAGAAGCAATTCCTCTACAGAAACAAGAAATATTGGATAAATATTTGAAATAATCTTATTTATGGACCTGACTGGGCTAAAAATTTTTGATAACATCTCTCTTGTTAGTAAGGGAGATTTTTTTTATGTATAGTTCAGAACAATTAAAAAGAATACAGAATCTCAATGATTTATTGAGAGTTTTCCATAGAAATGGAGAAATTATGTATTCCCAAGGGATGTCAATCTTTTCTAATTATGATTTGTGTCAAATAATGAGAACTATCAGCTTTTATGATGATTTTAATGAGGATAATAATCCCTATGGGGAGAAAGATTTTGGTATTGTGAATTTTAAAAATTACAAAATCATATGGAAAATTGACTATTATGATACTGAATTGAAATATCATTCTTCTGCACCATATGATAGTTCAAAAACCAAAAGAGTGATGACTGTTATGCTTGCTGAGGAATATTGATGCAAAAATGCAACAAAATGTATCTTTTGTAGCATTCTTTTCTAATACATTGAAAAACAATATTTGTTTGAAGCAATTTGTGATTGGACCTTCAAAAAATGCTACATTATATTATTATTAATAATTTAAAGTAGCATTTTGAGGTTGAAAATGGTTAATGATGTTTTTGTTGATGATAAAAAGTTAAAAGATATATTTGTTTATATTTCTGGCTTGAAAAATGCTGAGCAAATAAGAATGATGTTTCTATTTTCACTGAATGGTTTCAGGTCAATTAATTTTAGATTGCTTCAAGTTGGAGACTGTTATACATCTGACTTCAAAGTTAAAGATGTTGTTATTTTAAGTGAGGATAAGAATAAAGGTCAGCATAAGTGTTCTTATTTTTTGAACTCTCAAATGAAAAAGGAATTGGCTAGTTATTTGAAATTTTTGCAGGCTAAACATAAAAATTTTAGTGAGGATACCTATTTGTTCACCTCCCAAAAACAACATAAACCATACAATAGAGTTTCTATATGCAAAATATTTTCTTCAATTTATAACAAATTTGGCATCCAAGCATCATCTCATTTGGGGAGACACTTATTTATTTCAAAACTTATTAACTCAGGGGTTAATATTTGCCTTGTTCAAAAGTTGGTCAATCATAAAAACATTTCAACTACCCAAAAATATTACAACTACAATGAATCAATGTTATCTAAGGCTGTGGAAAATGTAAGGATATAAAAAATCCCTAAGTAGAAGATTTAGCAAATTATTTTGAAACCTTAAATGGAAAAAGCAGTACTAAGTACTGCTTTTTCTATAATTATTGTTGGTTCATCTTATTTTCTGATGCTGTTACATAGTAGGTGTGGATTAAATCCTTCATTTTTCAATGACAAAACCCCAACAATCTCAGTTTCATCTCCCAATGCGTATATTCAGGACACCTCTTCCTTATGTTTTTTATATCTATTATATTTTATTTTAAATGTCAATATTTTTTTAATTAAAATTATTTTTTATAATTCATATTTTCATTATCTCATTTAAAAAATTATTATTGCATTCTGATGCTAAATAGTTATATGACAAACAATCCCCAATCCCTATATTTAGACCTACTTTGTATGCATATCTAAAAAATTAAACTCCAACATCTAGCCAATGTTGGAGATATTTAAAGGACTTATTGTATAATTATTGAAACCAATTCATATATATTTATCTCATAGACTCCTACTTTTGATAAATTTTTTTCAAAAAAATAAAAAAAAGAGGGCTCCCTTTAGATTTTTTGTGTGTTATATTTTGTTTGGATGCTCAAAAACTGTATGAATAGATAGGGTGGAGTTGGTATTTATACCTCTCCACCTTAATTTCTCTACATTTTTGAGGGAAATAGCATTTCTTCAACTTCAGGGTAAGATAGTTTGGAAAGTTCTGTGTATAATTTATGCATATCAATTTTCTCCCTGTGGAGATAATTTTTTGCACCAGCACCTTGCCCCTCCCAACCACAAATTATATTTGCAGTTTCTTCAGAAACATTGGAGTTTATGAATTTTGTTCTGACAGTATGTCTAAAGGAGTGGAATACTTTTTTAGAATCTTTCATTCCTATTTTGTCTAGGTAATATTGAAATGCTTTACTCATTGCTCCACCATATTTATTTTTGGGATTATATTGCAGAGAATAGAAAATCCTATCTTGTTTCTGTTTTCTAGCCCAATTAACTTGCTCAAGGAAACCTAATTTTATCAAGACAGGATGAATGGGGACATTTCTGACAGAAGCATAGTTTTTTACAGATTGTTTTTCCCCCATATCTGATATTTGAAAGTACCATATCCCATTATCAGATTTTACATCATCTGTTCTAATTTGGCAGATTTCATTAAGCCTTGCTCCTGTATATAAGCCAATAAGAGGAATCCAATATTTAGGATTATCAGAATTTAACATTTTTTTGAAATAGGTTTTAGAATTGAATATTTTTTTTTAGCTCTTCTGTTTCAAATGGCTGCCATACATTTTTGTGTTTTTCAACTTTGGGCTTAACTATAATATCTGCCAAATCATTGTTTATAAGTTGTTGTTGTCTGCAATATTTTAAGAATTCTTGAAAAATAGTCAGATATTTATTAACAGATGTTGAACTAATTGCTTGGTCTTGATGACTCATATCATCAGGTAAGAGAACATCTAATAGCTTTTTCCCAGGGTTATTTTCTTTCCATTTTTTGGGAATTAAGTAGATTAGTCTATTAATTCTTTGGCAATCTGTGATGGTAATATCTTCAATATATTGTTTATCTATCACTTCAAAAATAGTTTCTAAACATTGTTTTTTGGTCTTTATGGTTTCTTCAGAAATATTTCTAGAGTGTAAGTCAGGTCTAACCATTGCATTAAATATTTCTATCCAAGGGGTTGAAGTGTCTGGTAATTTAATCATTTCATCATCCTTCTGCTTTTTGGCATATTGAATGAGTTTCTCAATTTTAGGCTTGTTCCTATGAGCTTCTTGTTTGCCTGTTTGGGTATCTCTAGTTAAAGATGAACCATATATTTCAATACCTATAAGATTATCCAGTAGGTAATCAAGTTGATTGGGATAAATGGTTGAATTTTTATCTTGTTCAAATTCAATCTCATTTGATAATTCTTGAATTTTGTTGTTGATGGTAATTAGTGATAGTGATGATGTTGGTTTATTTGCTAACCATTTAATATATCTCTTGATTAAGTTTGCTATGATATTTTTATGAAATTCAGGATTTTGAAAAATATCTTGAGGATTTAAATGTGATTCTGTTATAGACTTTGAGGAAAACAAAGCAAAATCATCAAAATTAGTTTTTCCTACTAATATGTCATCATATGATAAGTCAATAAAATCTTCAATTTCTCTGATTCTAAATATCAATAATTTATCCAATTCTTCATCAGATAGTATAATTTTATTATTTTTTAATTGCATATGTAGTGTATCCAATATTTTTAGGTATTTCTCAATTTTAGCAGATTCTATTCTTAATTTATGAATAGCTTCAAAAAATTTTGATGTGTTTAGAGAATATCTGATTTCTTTTCTTTTTGCAAGTTTTTGTAAATGTCTTGGAATAGCAACTCTTATGTAGTATGTGTGATTCTTGATAGCTAATCTTGGATATTTGTTTGTCATTTGCTGTTCCTTTCTTCTGAGTATTTTGCTGAATCAGGTACAGCAGATAATAAAAAAACCTACTGATTTCAGTAGGTTTTTAAAATCTTGGCTGGGGTGGCTGGATTCGAACCAACGAATGTCGGCACCAAAAGCCGATGCCTTACCACTTGGCGACACCCCAATCTTAAGGCAGAATCATTTGCGATTCACTGCGCATATATTTATGATAAAAAAATAAAATTGGCAAGTATTTTTTTTATTTTTTGTTATCAAAATAAAATTTCTTTAGTCTTGCTGTTTATTTTAGGCTTTGTTATGCTGAAATATCTTAATATTTTTTGAGGATAAATTCATGAAAATTACAATTCTTGGCTCAGGTTCAGCATATGGTACTCCGATGGTTTTTAATGATTGGGGAAATGCCAATTCTAAAAATCCCAAAAATAAACGAATGCGAGCTTCTATTTTGCTTGAGGATAATAATCAAAAAATTTTAGTTGATGCAGGGCCGGATTTTCGTCAACAAATAAATACGTTTGGAGTTGAAGATATTAATGCCGTGTTTTTAACTCATGGTCATTATGATCATATAGCCGGAATTCCTGAGTTGCCTCGAGCAAGCAAATTACTTCAACATAAAATCAAAATTTATGCCTCTGAAGAAACGATGCTAGAAATAAAAAATTGCTATGGATATTTATTTAAGGGAGGCGAGGCGGAAAGCATAGGATTAGATTGGGAAAAACTTCCAAACGAAGGGAAAATAGATATATTCGGATTAAATTTTGAAGTTTTTCAAGTTCCTCATCATAAATTAAAAAGTTCTGCATTCAGATATAAAAATTTTGCTTACATTACAGACTGGCAAGATATTTCAGAAAACTCTTTAGCGCAACTAAACGGAACAGATATACTCCTTGCCGAATGTAACAATGGTTTCAGTATGGAAAAAAACGGACACAGCAACTGGCCGGAAATTGCCGAACGATTAAAAAACACTTACATCAAGCAAATAGTTTTAGGACATTTATCTGCAAGAGTTGATTATGAATCTTTCAAAAACAAATTACCATTAAATGTAATTCCGGCCTATGACGGAATGATTTTGGAATTATAAATTAATCTTTCCAAAGAATACTTTGAACTTGTTTTTTCTTTTCTTCTTTGGCTTTTAAGACTTCCAAATCACGTTCGGTAGCTATTTTATCTAAAATTGTTTTAACAACTTTATCAATTTCTTTATGTTCGCTGTAATCTGCCGGTAAAGCAAAATTGACACGATTATCAATCAACAATTTAATAGCTTTGCGTTTTTGGTGGCTTTTTTTGGGAGCATAAACCGCAATGGCATGTCCATGACGTTCATTAATCAATTTCATGGAAGGGATATCTGTCATTCCATCACCAAAATAAATCATTCGGTTAAAAGGGATACGACGTTCATCATCCGGCGTTAGTTCATTAACGGCCACGTCATCAACTTTTTTCAAACCTTTATTAATTTTAGAAAGGTATTGAACCTTTATGCTATAGTTAATGACACGAGCCGGCCATACAGGGATTCCATCACTGTCAAAAGCATATGAACAAGCAAAGATGTCTTTAAAATATTTACGAATTTCTGCTCCGGCAAGAATTTCTTCATAGCCTGAAGAAAGGAGATAATGCTCAATATTAAGATTTAGTTTACGACCATATTCATTAATTCTGGCAAACCACTCTTTTACGCCGGGGAAATATTCAATATTTTCGCCACATTTTTTTAAAAAACCTCGATTAACATCAACCCCTTTTTCTCGAGCTGTTTTTAACACATAATACATTGAGCCTGTTATCTGATCAGCTTCTTGTCTTCTGGACCAATCGTTAGCTTTTTTCCAAAAGGCATCGGGAGTCATACCAAAAGAAGGAATAAGGGTAAAATCCTGCATGTAACCGTTACTGAGTGTTTCATCAAAATCGTAAATTAAAGCCACTGTTGTTTTTTTTGCCATTTATTTATATCTCCCACTTGCTTTTTCAGATTAATCATTATACAAATAATAGGTTAAAATTTTATATACACGGATAAGGAATAAAAAAATGGCAGCAACAACAATGGATCAACTAGTTTCATTATGCAAACGCAGAGGTTTTATTTTTCAGAATTCGGATATTTACGGAGGTTTGCAAGGAGTTTATGATTATGGTCCTTTAGGTGTTGAATTAAAAAATAATCTTAAGGCAGCATGGTGGCGTTCAATGGTTTATGAACGAGATGATGTTGAGGGACTAGACGCTGCTATTCTTACAAATAAAAAGGTTCTGCAATATTCTGGGCATGAAGATACCTTTTCAGACCCAATGACAGACTGCCGTAAATGTAAAGGGCGTTTTCGTGCAGATCATATAAAAGATGGTAAGTGTCCGAATTGTGGCTCAACAGACTTAACGGAACCGCGTCCGTTTAATTTGATGTTTAAAACTTCAATAGGACCGGTTGATGATGGCTCATCTTTTGGTTATTTAAGACCGGAAACAGCTCAGGCTATTTTTACACAGTTTAAAAATGTTGTAGATTCAACTTCAAGAAAATTACCGTTTGGTATAGCGCAAATAGGGAAATCTTTTCGTAATGAAATAACGCCGAGAAACTTTATTTTCCGCGTTCGTGAGTTTGAACAGGCAGAATTGGAATACTTTGTAATGCCGGGAGAAGATGAAAAATGGCATGAAATCTGGAAAGAAGCCAGAATTAAATGGTGGGAAGAACAAGGGCTGAAAAGAGAAAATATAAATATATACACAACGCCGAAGGAAGATTTGGCTCATTATGCCAAAGCCTGCTATGACATTGAGTATCGGTTCCCTCATGGTATGGAAGAATTGGAAGGAATCGCCAATCGTACGGATTATGATTTGGGGAATCACACCAAAGCTCAAGAAGAGATGAATTTGACTTCTCACTGTCATCCTAATCCGGATTCAACTCAGAAATTATGCATTATGGATGATAATAATAAATGGGTTATTCCCTTTGTTATAGAGCCGTCCATGGGTGTTGACAGAGGTGTTCTGGCTGTCATGACCGAAGCCTATACCGAGGAAGATTTAGGCGAGGGGAATAGTCGAATTGTCTTAAAGCTGAAAAAACATTTGGCTCCGATAAAAGTTGCCGTTATTCCGCTGAAAAAGAACAACGAGCAGATTATGAACAAATGTCATGAAATCAAACAAAGTCTGCTAAAATTAGGAATTGGTCGTGTTGCGCTTGAAAATACCGGAAATATAGGTAAGGCTTATCGCCGTCATGATGAAATCGGAACTCCGTTATGTATTACCGTTGATTTTGACACAATTGAGAAAGAACCGGAATCCGTAACAATCAGAGATAGAGACACGATGGAGCAAACCAGAGTAAATGTCGCTGATTTAAAAGAATATCTGCGCAATTATTTTTTGGATTAATCTGAGAGAGAATAATAAAAAAGCGTCTTAAGATAAAACCTAAGACGCTTTTTTTTGTTTCATTGTCAGCAAATTTTCCCCAAGCGGAAAGAATGGTAATATTTCCTTCCTTATCAGTTATTGCCGGAAGCCAATAACCATCAACGGATTTCACAGCAATAACTTTATTTTCGCTCCAAGGTTTCGGAACAAATTTTAAAGTTATTTTATGAAAAAAGAAATATTTGCAGTCTGCTCTGATAACAATGCCGTTTTTGAATATCAGAGTTGCAAACTTTTCCGTTTCGCATCCTATTAACTGAGTTTCTTTTTTAAGTGACTTTCCCCAGCTATGCTTTATATAAGCATATCCTCTTCGAGATGTCTTCATAGCTTTACGACGTAATTCAAAACTTTCTTTTCTGATTTCGGATAATGTTTGAATATAAGAAGAATCAACATCATCTAAAACAGAGCTACAAGCAGTTTCATCACACCATTTGGCCAATTCTTTCGGGGCATCAATATATTCTTCAACAATATCCCAGACGGAAGTTTCGGAAGGTTTGTAGGTATTGATTTCTTCAACACTTTCAACCTTAGCGACTTCTTCAACCGGTTGTATGAAAATATTTTTAGAAGAGGGGATTGATTGGGGTTCAGAAGCCTCAAAAAAGAAATTTTCAGTTATAACCCAAAAGATTGCTACGACAATACCGACCGCAATCAAAAAATAATTTTGTTTCATAATTTATGAGTTTTATATTTGCAATATAAATATACAGCTTTTTCAGAAAACTGACAACTGATTTTGAAGATAAAAATAAATTTTTTACAATAATAAAAAATCGGTGCAATTTTACCTGAAATTATTGACAGCAAAATTAAGAGTTGTATTTGTTATCTCCGGTAAAATTAAAAGAAAAAAGAAAGAAGAGAAAATGTCAGCCTTATTAAAGAAATTAATTTCATTTTACGATGCAAACTTCACACCAAAATTAATAGAAGTTTTGCGCAAAAGAAAATACACTCTGGAACATTTCAAAAGAGACAGCATTGCGGGAATGACGGTTGCCGTTGTTTCAATTCCTTTGGCAATGGCTTTGGCGATTGCATCAGGCGTAACACCGGCACAAGGATTATATACGGCAATCGTCGCCGGATTTTTCATTGCATTGCTTGGTGGGTGCCGTTATCAAATCGGAGGACCTACAGGCGCATTTGTGGTAATTATATATAGCGTTATGCAGCAATACGGATATGAGGGGTTAGCAATGACGATGATTATCGCGGGAATTGTGATGATTATCGCCGGTTTGCTAAGATTAGGAGCATATATAAAATATATTCCGTATCCGGTAGTGGTTGGCTTTACAGCAGGAATAGGCTTGTTGCTGATATCAACGCAAATAAAAGATTTATTGGGTTTGCAAATCGAAAATGTTCCGGCTGAATTTTTACCGAAATGGAAAATATATCTGCAAAATCTTGATAAATTAAGCATGACATCTGTAATTGTAAGTATGTTTTCGTTTATGGCAATCTTTTATGTGAAAATGCGCACGCCGAAACTTCCGGCTTATTTGGTAAGCGTGGTTGGAGCAACTTTGCTTGTAGCCGTTTGCGGATTAAGCATCGATACAATTGGTAACAAATTTGGAGGAGTTCCTCATTTCTTACCGGCACCGCATTTTCCGGAGTTTAATTTACAATTAGCCCTAAAAGTAATGCCGAGCGGTTTAACTATAGCATTTTTAGCAAGTATAGAGTCCTTGCTGAGTGCGACGGTGGTGGATGGAATGAGTGGTGATAATCACAATTCTAACGCCGAATTAATCGGTGAGGGAATAGCCAATATTGCCAGTGTTGCGTTTATGGGGGTTCCGGCAACCGGAGCAATTGCACGAACGGCAACAAATTTCAAATCAAAGGCCTATTCTCCGATGTCCGGTATTATGCAATCAGTGTTTTTGTTATTGTTTATGCTTTTATTGTCCCCGGCCGCCAAATACATCCCGTTAGCATGTTTATCGGCGGTTTTAATCCTTATTGGATGGAACATGCTAAATCTTGAAAAAATATATAAATTAATAAAAGGACCGAGAGGAGATAGATGGACATTATTAGTCACACTGCTTTTAACAGTTTTAGTTGATTTAAATACGGCTATCTCTGTTGGGTTTATACTTGCGAGCATAATATTTATGCACCGCATGAGTAAAGAGATAGAAATTGAAAACGATGAAGAAACAATTGAAGAAGTTAGCGGCGGACGAGAGTTGGCAGAAGTTCTGCACAATCAAGGCGTTATGTCCTTACGTTTCTCCGGCCCGTTATTTTTTGGAGGAGCTTCACAAGTTTCAAGTTTTTTCAAAAAAATCACAGCTCAACCGAAAGTACTTATATTAAGAATGGGGTATGTTCCGGTAGTCGATGCCAGCGGAGCAAACATCATCGTAGAATTTGTAAAGAAACTTCAGAAGTTTAACACTAAAATCATCTTCTCAAACGTTAAGAAACAACCTCGTCGTGTATTACATGATGCTTTCTTGAAGGAGGGGATAGATTATCATACGATATCAACGGCTTCAACCTTTGAAAATGCATTAAAGATGACACGTCGTTATCTAAAAAATGACAGAGATAAACGTATGGAAGATGATGAAAAAAAGAATAAAAATAATAAGTAATATAAAGAGGTTGATTTTAAACCTTAAATAGCCTTTAATAGTCGCAGAGAGACACCGCAAAGGTGTTCTGCGGCTGTTAAATTTATGTGAGGAATAAAAAATGAGTATTTTTATAGGATTGTTGTTATTACTGGCCTTAACAACGGAAGCCTTTGCCAATCCGGCCTGCGCCGTTTGTACGATAGCGGTTGGCGCATCATTGGAAATAGCCCGTAATCTCGGCGTTGATGATAGTGTTGTCGGCGTGTGGGGCGGTGCATTCTTAGCTTTGCTTGGATATTGGTTCATATTGTGGTTTGATAAAAAAGGCTGGAATTTTAAAGGAAGAAATTTACTGCTTATGGCACTTTCTGTAGGCTCTATTGGTTTTGTTTATATATCTCAAATAAAATACGAGCCGATTGCAATTTTAATTTTTTATTTAGATCCGTTTTTATTTAGCAGTATAATCGGAGCACTGGTTTTAATTTATTCCTCTGTTTTCTACCAATGGATGAAGGCTAAGAACGGCGGACATGCCCATTTTCCGTTTGAAAAAGTTGTTGTTCCGGTCGCTGCACTGAGTCTTGTTAGCCTGTGGTTTTATTATTTTCCGCTGTGCCAAAAAGTTTCAGATATTGCCTCAGGTGCAGAGTTATATAGTTTTTAATGGAGGGAAGAGATGAAGAAAGCCAAAGACGTAAAAGAGTTTGTGGAAAGGATAGATTCCGCCAAGAAGGTAAATCCCAAAGATTTATCATCGGATCAAGATTTAACAATAGCGATAATGAATCTGATAAGTATAGAGGAGCATTTGGTTTTTTCGGGAGCCAAGACCGGAAAGAACTCTTTTTATGATTTAATAGAAGAGATAAGGGAATTACGCAAAACATTAATGCAAAAGGTTATTCCGGCCTATGAAGGAGAGGTATGGTGCATATCAAAACATTTGCTGGCTTCATCAATGAGATTAATGGAAGTAGGGACTAAACAGCAATCATTAGGTCATAAAGAAGAGGCTTACAAACTGTTTAATCAGGCATATGAGTTGTACTGCCTGTTTTGGGGGCTTAATATGAATATGCTGAATGTTGATGATGTCAAATGGATAGAAGATAAAACGGAAGATATCAAAAAACTATCGGCAAAAGTTGAAGCGGCTGTATCAACATCACCTAAAAAGACTGAAACGCTAAAAGCAGAAGAACCGCAAGGAGCTTTGGCAAAAATGAAAGCCTTTGTACGAAAAGCTGTTGACTGCTGTATTGAATAGTAAAAAGGATGGAAACAAAAAAGCCGTGAAATAAATCACGGCTTTTTTTTATAGGTTTAAAGGTCTTATTTGACAGCGGTGATATTTTTTATTGGAATAAGCTTGTCATCGCTCATTCTAAAATCAACCACAACCTTTTTGGTTGAAGCATCAATCCAGCGAACATCAGGCGTAATTTCCGAGAAAGTATAAAAGGTTTTTCCTTCATACTCCTCAAATAAGAAATTATATCTGCTACCTTCTTGGCGCATTTTTTTGATTGTCAAAATTTGACCTTCCATGTTCTGAGCATCGGAAGGAAGAGATTGGTTTTGCTGGCTCAAGTGATAAGCCCGCATATAGGCAGCAAAAGCCTCTTCCTTTGTTTTGCCGGCTCCGACGACATTCACATTTTTTGCATAACAAAAACCATGTCCGACAATCTTATTGCCACTGATAATCGGCGCATAATATGTCTGCAAACCGCTGATATTATACATAACAGCACTGCCCACCATATAGCTGGGGTACTTTGCAGTCCATTCATGCGCATCAATTGCGCTTTCTGCACGGCTTTCATTGATGCCTGACATTTTATAAAATGTCGTAACACCGGTTTTGGCATCGCTAAGTACAAATCCGGAAGTAGATTGATCGTTTCCGGTAGAACTTAATCCCGTATAATAGCAACATGTATTATCGCCATACACAACTTGGAGTTTGTCTGCCGGACGCAAAATATCTTTGTCAGACCAATTCCAAAAACCATGGATAAGGTCATAATGTTTGTAGATATTTTTACGCAATAAACTTTCAGGCTGCACTATATCAATGAAATTAGGGGTGTCTGCTAGAGAATACTCTTTAATTTCACCGTCTTGGACATCAACCACCAAGCTGCCAACGACCTTATCTCCGCACCAACCTATTTGGTTTTCAATCTTTGCGAAGATATTATAAGGTCTTCCGTTTCCGTCAATTTGAATGCCGGTATCGGAAATTTTTCCCATAAATCCGGAATTGCGCAGATAACGGCGAAGATTTTTACTAAAGCAAGCCGAATTTAAATATTTTATCTCAATCGGCTGGCCATTTACCTCTGTTACCAGATGATAAATGTTTTCGTTTGTTGCGCTCACGATAATGTAAGCGTGTGAAACTCCTTTAGTCTCTCTCCATTTCCAAAAACTGCGGAATTCTAATGGTGCTACGTATATAAAATCATTATCAAAAGATAAATGATATTTTTTTCCGAGCCCATCGGTAATGTTAAAACTTCCGGAGATAGATTGCAAAGATAATTCTCCGATTTCATATTGAGAACCGAATGCAGTTATCTGACCCATTAGGGTTTCTGCCAGCATGCGAGCAACAGAGTCACTAACCACACGCATTTTCTCTAAAGAAACCGGTGAAATACTTTCGCTGAATAATGAATCCTGATTCAGATGGACAGTATCTTTTGATACAATCATCGCAATATCATCATTATTCATATCTAGCAAAGACTGATGTTTACTTTCTTGCATCCAATGTCCGAAAACAAAAGATGTCAAGACCATCAAAAATCCGGCGCACAGAAGCGGGTACCATGCTTTCCAACTCCACTTGTAGTCACACTCATCATCAAACTGAAAAGCCAACAACGTGAATGCTAAAACGAGCAAAAGTTCCCAGTAAAATCCCGGGCGACTAAAATCGATTGCCGGTAAGACACTCCAATTTATGAAGTAAGTCAAACCGAAAATGAAAAGACACCATGCCAATAAATACCACAGGCGGCTTTTCATTTGTTTTTTGAGCTTTTTATTTAGCTCAACAAGTCTCTCTTGAACCCAATCGTTATTGTATTGATTCAGTTTATCTTCTGTTTTTTGGATTTCTTTTTTTGTTTCATTCATTAAGAAACAAATTTTTAAGCCGCAAATTGTAGCAAAGATACTTGTCAAAGCTAGCGAAACCAGAACATAAGTTCCCATAATTATTTTACTTTCGTCTTTATTTAATGAGGCGCGCGGATTCCAAGCCTTCCTCGGGTTATACAATAATTTATAAATATTTAACTCTCATATAACAAAAAATAATAGCAGATTTTGGCTATTGTGTCAAATATTTTCATAAAAAAAAGCATAAAGCAAAATACATCCGTAAAAGGTGGCGTGGAAAAATATTTTGCAATATGCTTCAGCTTTAATATATCAATTTTTGTAAACAAAACAACAAAAACTTTTCTGCTGAGGACAAAAAATGTTATATGAATAAACAAAAAAACACCCCTGAAAATTCAAGGGTGTTTTTTATGGAACGACTCAATTATTGCTGATCCGTTAAACCTAAATACTTATATTTAACTCTTACATCATAATTATTTCCGTAAGCATTAATGAGCGTATTGGCATTATCTTGACTGATATCAGCTTTAATTTTTGAGCGTAATACCTCCATCTCATCATCAGAAATATTTACCTCAGCTTTAATAACTTTGGAAGGGACGATAAGAAGTTGAATGTCATCATTACGGATAACTTTGGCAGAGCCTAAATCCTCTTGAAAGACTTCTTCCATCTGTAAGGTACTAAGGCCGGCAAAACTTTCCGTGCGTTTTAGAGGCTTTGATGTTTTAACAGCAAGACCAAAACGAGGAGCTATTTCATCAATTTTGTCTCCGTTTTCCAAATCATGAGTAACATCATTGACTAATTCTTGAGCAATCGCTTCTCTTTCATTGTCCGCCCACATTTTTTCAATTTCAGGTTTAACTTCTTGAATTGACTTTGGATGAGCTTCAATAATATCATCAACTCGGATAATAGAAAAGCTATCTTCGCCCTCCAAGACTTGACTGATTTCATCGGTATTATAAGAAAAAGCCGTTTCAACAAAATCGCCGTCACGAAGAAGTTTTCCTAATCCGGAAGGAACAATTTTTGCTTTTCCGTCATCTGTTAAAGACTTAATCTGAGAAATCTTAACTTTATACTTAGACGCTAAGTCTTCCAAAGTAGAGCCGGCGGCAATGCTATCCTCAATATCGGCAATAACTTTATATGCCTCATCGTAGGCTTTTTCTTTACGAATAGCCTCAATAATTTTTTCTTTGGCATCAGAAAGTTTAGTTTCCTTTTTAGGTGTAATTTTAACAACTTTCATGATATGCCATCCCATTTCAGATTGAATAGGACCGGCAACTTCCCCGAGATCAAGACTAAAGACGGGCTCACTCATATCTTCAATCAACATATCCTGAGAAACATCATTAAGCTCGGTTTCAGCTTTGTCTTGATTTGCCAATTCTTGAGCAACTGCATAAAAGTCTTTGCCGTCATTGAGTTGAACCATGGCATTAGTTGCGTCATTTTCATTATCAAAGACCATCTGCAAAATGTTTCTCTTCTCCGGAATAACATATTGTTCTTGATTTTCATTGTAATAAGACTGAATTTCTTCATCAGACGGAACAAAACCGGAGGTTAATTTATCTAAAGACAAATCAACAACGGAAACATCTCTGCTTTCAGGATGCATGAAAGAACCCGAAAAATCTTGATAATACTGTTCAAGTTCTTCTTTTGAAATTTTGCGATCGATTTTTAATTTTTCAGGATTAATTTCAATATATTTGAAAACTTTCTTTTGGTTTTCCAATTGAGCGACATAAGGATTCATAAATTTAGGGATATTGATATCACTAACCGGATTTTGAACCAAATGCTGCTTTTTGATATCTTGACGCAGGGTATCAATATAACGTTGTTCCGTCCAACCGGAAGCGGCGAGCAAGCGGCGTAATTTTTCTATACTGAATTTTCCGTCAGCATCAAGGAATTCATTTTGAGAATAAATGATTTTTTTAACCAATTCGTCACTTATATTAACACCCAAATCATCAGCCGTTTTATTAATAACGGCATTAACTAAATCTTTCTGAACAATACCTTGCAGGATAGAAACCTTCATATTATCGGTAATTTCTAAATTATCACCGAAAAGATTTTTAGCCATCTGCACTTCATGATTATATTGTTCATTGATTTCATCTTGGTAGATGACAACATCATCAACCTTAATGATAGCCTGATTTTTTCCGGCACTGCCCAAATAACCGGAGACGCCGAAAAGGGACATAAAACTCAAAGCGGTTAAAATCAAAATTCCTTTAACAAACCAAGAGTCCTGAAAATTTCTTATTTTTGTTATCATTTTTGTTGTATCCTACTTTAAAAATCATATCACGAAGGATTATAAGCAAGATTAATAATTTATACAACTTATAAATATTGATGTTGAAAAGTTTTTTAGATTGTGATAGAACGTGTGCATATTTATTAACAAAGGATTAAAATAATGGCTCGTAAAAAATTAATTGCAGGTAACTGGAAAATGAATGGTCGCTTGGCCGATGGTATTGATTTAGCTAAAGGAATTGCTGCTGAAGTCAAATCTTTGGGCAAGCCGCAGTGCGAATTTTTGGTATGTCCGCCATTTACAATTTTAAGCGCGGTAAAAAAAGCACTTCGCGGGGCGAAAGTAGCCTTAGGAGCCCAAGATTGCCATTTTAATGAAAAAGGCGCACACACAGGAGATATCAGCCCATTAATGCTGACGGATATTGGTTGTAGCTATGTCATTTTAGGCCACTCTGAGAGAAGAGCAGATCACTTCGAGTCGAATGAACTTATCAACAAAAAAGCTGTAGCCGCACATAAAGCCGGTTTAAAAACTGTTATTTGTATCGGAGAGACATTGGAACAGCGTGATTCCGGAAAAACGATTGATGTTTGTAAAGAACAAATTCTGGGTTCAGTTCCTGATGATTCTACGGCTGCAGACACCGTTATTGCTTATGAACCGGTTTGGGCAATCGGAACAGGAAAAACCCCGACAGCTGCAGATGTTGAAGAAGTTCATGCCGCTGTTCGTAAGGTTTTGGCAAAAAAACTCGGTAAAGGCAACGCAAATAAAATGCGTATCTTGTATGGTGGTTCGGTAAAACCGAGCAATGCTAAAGAATTTTTATCTTTACCGGATGTCGATGGCGCATTAATCGGCGGTGCCAGCCTTAAAGTAGAAGATTTTATGGCAATTGCCAAAAATTCAGGTTGTTAATATAAAATAAGGAAAAAGACATGGGAACAGTTCTTTTAGTAATCCACTTATTGGTAGCCATCTTTTTGGTTGCGGTAATCTTATTACAGCGCTCTGAAGGTGGTGCCTTAGATGGTTTGGGCGGCGGAAGCGGGGCGTCAAATATTCTCAGCTCTCGCGGAACCGGAAACTTATTAACCCGAACAACGGCAATCCTGGCAACTATATTTATTTTAACGAGCATATCTCTCTCTATTTACTATAAAGATAGTGACAGACAGGTCAAATCCTTGTTAGATGAAGCTCCGGCACAAAGCCAACCTGCAACACCGCAGGCACCGGTAGCGGGAAAATAGATGAGAAAAACAAACAACATAAAGGCACCTTTAAGGAAGGTGCCTTTATCACTTTAAAACAAAAGTTAATAAAACATGTAACAAATTGAAAAAAGGTACAAAAATGTCTGATAAAACTAAATTTGTGTTTATAACCGGAGGTGTGGTTTCTTCTTTAGGAAAGGGACTTGCTTCAGCATCATTATCATCAATTCTGCAAGCCAGAGGATTTAAAGTTCGTATGCGTAAACTTGATCCCTATTTGAATGTAGATCCGGGAACAATGAGTCCATACCAACACGGAGAAGTGTATGTAACCGATGACGGAGCCGAAACAGATTTGGATCTCGGACATTATGAGAGATTTTCAGGTGTACCATGTCATAAAACAGATAGCATAACCAGCGGAAAAATTTATCAACGTGTTATCGATAAAGAACGTCATGGAGATTACTTAGGAGCAACAATACAGGTCGTTCCTCATGTTACCAATGAAATTAAAGATTTTATTTTATCAGACATAACGGATGAAGATTTTATCTTGTGTGAAATCGGAGGAACCATCGGTGATATTGAAGGGCAGCCGTTCTTAGAGGCAATTCGCCAAGTGGCTTATGATTTGGGACGCGAAAGATCCATGTTTATTCATGTAACTTTATTGCCGTATATCCCAACAGCAGGAGAGTTAAAAACAAAACCGACACAACACTCTGTAAAGAAACTGCAAGAATACGGGATTCAGCCGGATATGTTGTTATGCCGCTCTCAAATAGAAATTCCTCAAAATGAGAAAAGAAAAATAGCTCTATTTTGCAATATTAGAGAAGAAAACGTTATAGCAGCTTTAGATGTAAAAAGTATTTATCAAGTACCTATTGCATATTCTCATGAGGGAATGGATACACAAGTTTGCAAACATTTTGGCATTGAGTGCAAAACAGCTCCGGATTTAAGTAAGTGGGAAAAGATTATGGAAACCATCACTCATCCTGAAGGAGAGGTTAGAGTTGCCGTTGTTGGTAAATATACGCAACTTTTAGAAGCCTATAAATCGTTAAACGAGGCTTTAACTCATGGTGGAATTGCCAATAAATATAAGGTAAAAATTAAATGGATTGATTCTGAACGTCTGGAGCATGAAAAACCTGAAGATTTGTTGAGTGATGTCAGCGCTATTTTGGTTCCCGGAGGTTTTGGACAAAGAGGAACAAATGGTAAAATAGTCGCAATAAAATATGCCAGAGAGCATAAAGTTCCTTTCTTAGGAATATGCTACGGTATGCAAATGGCAGTTATTGAAACCATGCAAAATGTTGTTGGTATTAAAAATGCCTATACAACGGAACTGCGTCCGGATTGTGAACCTGTAGTCGGCTTAATGACGGAATGGGAAAAAGAAGGCGGCAAAGAAAAACGCTCTAAAGACGGAGATTTGGGCGGAACCATGCGTTTGGGTGCTTATCCGTGCGTAATATCTCCAAACAGTTTAGCCTCCAAAGTTTACGGAACACTGAATATTTCAGAGCGTCATCGTCATCGTTACGAAGTAAATATGAAATATGAAGACATGCTGAAAAAAGCAGGAATGCTGATTGTTGGTAAATCTCCGGATGGTAAACTTCCGGAAATCGTAGAAATACCTGATCATCCATGGTTTATCGGCGTACAATTCCATCCGGAATTGAAGTCTAAACCGTTTGATCCGCATCCGTTATTTGTATCCTTTATCGAGGCGGCAATTTCTAAAAGTCGTCTGATATAAGAAAACTTTAACTTAAAAAGGCTTCAAAGAAATTAGAAGCCTTTTTTTATACAGATTGTATATTTAAGTTGCTATTTGAATATAAAGGCTTTATAAAATTAGCGGAAATTAAGATTATTAATATTTTGGGTTCAATTATGAAGAGATTTGTAATAATTTTAGCAATTTTAAGCCTGTTTTCTTTTTCAGCCAAAGCAGAAGATACAGATTATAGCTTTGCCACATATTGGGAAAACCTAAAAAACAATGTGAATAACACATGGAATTCTTCCCGCTACGATATTTATTTACCTTTTTATGCATGGCACAATCGCTTAACATATGATCAAGACCACTTGGATAAATATAATGAAGAGGCTTGGGGTTTTGGTTTGGGAAAATCATATTACGACAGAAAAGGCAATTGGCATGGTTTATATGCCATGGCATTTAAAGATTCTAATTTTTATCTGGAAACCATTTTTGGTTATGCGTATATAAAAAATTGGTTTGTTAATTGTCGTAGAGATTTTTCCGTTGGCGTCGGCTATACATTAAGCCTAACGCAGCGCCATGAGTACAGTTATATTCCGGTACCATTACCGCTACCGATAGCTGGAATTACCTATAAACAATTTTCATTACAAGCGGCATATGTTCCCGGAATAAAAAATGACGGAAACGTGCTGTTTATGTGGATCCGTTATGCCATAAATTAAAAAATCAATCCCCTTATTGGGGATTTTTTTATAAGACTTGCTAAAAAACAATAAATTTGCTATAAACAAGCATCATAATACTTTTATAAATGAGGAAACAATGGAACAAAGAACAGTAAAAATAGGTAATTTTGAAATAGGCAATAAACTCCCCATAGCCTTGCTTGCCGGACCATGCCAAATTGAGAGCCGCCAGCACGCGATTGATATGTGCGGAGCAATGATTGAAATCACTAAAGAACTAGGGATAAACTATATTTTCAAAGCCTCGTTTGATAAAGCGAACCGTACATCAATCAACGGACCTCGTGGCGTCGGCATAGAAGAAGGAATGAAAACCTTTGCCGAAATAAAGAAACTTTATAACAATATTCCGATAGTAACAGATATTCATGAAAAAGAACAATGCGCTGTTGTTGCGGAATATGTTGATATGCTTCAAATTCCGGCATTTTTATGCCGTCAAACAGATTTAGTCATAGCAGCGGCTAAAACAGGCAAGGTTATAAACATAAAAAAAGGTCAGTTCATGGCTCCATGGGATATGAAGAATGTAGCTAAAAAAGCCGAAGATTCAGGAAATTACAATATATGCTTAACCGAAAGAGGTGCAAGTTTTGGCTACAACACTTTGGTAACAGATTTTAGAGGTCTTCCCAAAATGGCAATGGATACAGGGTGTCCGATTATTTTTGATGCAACCCATTCGGTACAGCAACCCAGCGGGCAGGGAGGATCTTCAGGCGGACAAAGAGAATACGCTCCGGTTCTGGCACGAGCCGCTGTAGCCGTCGGCGTTGCAGCCGTATTCATTGAAACACACGATAATCCGGATAAAGCCTTAAGCGACGGCCCGAATATGATACCTTTGCATGATATGAAGAGAGTACTAAGCGAGCTTATGGCATATGATAAGATAACAAAATCAATAATTCACGAATATTAAGAAAAAATGCTTCGGAAATCCGAAGCATTTTTTTTGAAAGAATTTATAATTGATTGAGAACTTGCTCAATATGTTGGATTAGAGCCTTAATTTTTTCGGTATTTTCTGTTAATTTGTGATAAACCAAATAGCAGGGATGTTCAAGTTCAAAACCGACATTAATCGGAACCAAATCAGGTTCTCCTTTGGCATAATTAATAGGATGCAAAGCAATACCGAGACCGCTTTTGGTAGATTGTACCAACATATTGGTTGAGTTTGTATAAGAAACAACATGCTTCGCACGTTGAATCAAGCATCGCCACTCATTCCATGTGTTAGAGTATTCATAACGATCAGAGATGTAATGATTCATAATCAAATCATCAAAATCCTTAGGATATCCGTGTGCCGATACATAAGAAGCCGAAGCATATAAGCCAAAACGTAACGAAAATTTTTCCACGATAACCGGTTCGCTGATTTTGGGTTCTGCATATAAAATAGCAACATCAGTTTCTCTGTTCGTAAAACTAGGCATCTCGTTAGAGCAAACAGTATTTACGTAAACATCAGGATATTTGCGGCTAAAAGCGGTCAAATAAGGCATTAAACAAATTCCGATACCGTCAGTAGTCCAAAGTTTTATATCTCCTGAAATACAGTGAGTTTTCTTAGAATAATTTTCAATATCATACAAGATACCGTCAATCATTTTAGCTTTTTCATTAATTTCCAATCCTTCATGAGTAGCCATAACGCCGTGATTAACGTTAGAAAAGCATTTAACCCCGATACGCTCTTCAAAAGAATGAACGTCTTTAGAAAGATTAGATTGTTTTTTACCAAGTTTTTCCGCCGCTTTGGAATAGCTCCCGTGAACAACGGAATGATTAAGAAAATGAAGTTCTTTTATGAGTAGGAGTTTTTTTGTGAGATCCATGGATTATATAATAGCTATATAAAATTAGCCCCTTCTAATGAAAATTACAAAACGATAAAATTGAAATAAATATAACTTACAACCGATACTATACTCTTTATAAATTTAAAAAGTATTAATCAAAAGATTATGGAGGATAGATGAAAGTAGTTGTAGCCCAAACTCTTGATGAATTAATGAAAGTCATGGTTATCAGAGGCATAGTATTTATGGGCGAACAAAAGCATCGTTATCAAATGGAGTTTGACGCTAACGAGCTGGTCAATCGCACGCACTTATTGGCTATGGACGAAAAAGAGCCTGTCGGAACCATGAGAATAATGAAAGACGGCAAAGAAGCAAAGTTTGAACGCTTAGCCGTATTGCCGGAATATAGAGGAAAAGGAACTGCGGAAGATATCATTCAGGCAGGATTAGATTATTGTAATTCAGAAAATGTTGAACGAGTATATCTTTTTTGTAAACCGGCGCTTGTTTCTTATTGGAAAGGTCGAGGTTATGAAAAAGTCGGCGGCAATAAAATCCTCAAATACGGAAAAATGACATTAATTCCGGTTATGAAGCAATTAAGAGAAAATACGGATAATTTTGATATAAATAAAATACCGGATATATTAAAGCATCACCCGGGAGAGTGGGTAGATGAGTACAATAATATTATGACGCTGATATTACATGACAAGTTACAAAAGCGAAATATATAAAAAAGAGAGGCTTGTTCATGAAAAGAGAGATACATTATATGAATAATAAACAATACCTTAGAGAAGTAAGTAATATGAATAAAGCCTACGAACATCTTCTTCATCAAATGAGAAAGCATGGTTTTGGAGACACTTTATTGCTTTTGAGTTTAGCGCATAAATCCTTTACACAAGATATCCTCAAACAAATCAAAAAACAAACACCCCATTTTTCTAAAACTTGATTTTAAGATGTATTTGAACTAAAATTCCTTCAGCTGGAAGGGATAAGTATGCAATTTAGCGATATCGGATACATAATAAACACACGAAAACATGGAGAAAGCTCTTTAATAGTAACTATTTTGAGCAGAGAGCATGGCAAAATTAGCGGCTATGTAAAAAATGGCTACACAAAGAAAAAATTAGCAGATTTTCAGCTAGGTAATCGTGTTTTAGTAAATGCATACGCCAGAGTTGATGATAATATGCTGAGTTTCAGAGTAGAACTAGACGCGCCAATATCTGCAAATTTTTTAGGGGATATCAATAAATTATCTGCACTTTCTTCATTTTGTGCATTAACGAATGACTGTCTTCCTGAAATGGATAATATAGAAGGTTTATATAAAAAAGTTGATAATTTTTTTAATCTTATAAATGAAGATAATTGGCTAACGCATTATTCTTACTTTGAATATTTTCTTTTAGATTATCTGGGGATTGGTCTGGACTTAAGTGAGTGCTCGGCAACCGGAACAACCGAAAATTTGGAATATGTTTCACCCAAAAGCGGAAAAGCGGTCTGCGCCACAGCCGGAGAACCTTATAAAAACAGATTATACAGATTTCCACATTATATAGTTGAGGGAAAACTTAATCCAAAGCCCGAAGAAGTCAAGAATGTATTGGAAATGACCGGATTTTTCCTCTATAAAAATTTTTTTGCAACGCACAGCTTGAAATTTCCGGCGTGTCGTGCTAATTTGGCTGAAATTGTGCAATAATTATGAGCAAAATCAATACTAGGAAACTATAATGGCTGAAATTGAAGAAAAAATAAAAACCGTAGGTCTAGCCGAAGAACTTAGCTCTCGCTATTTATCATACGCCATGTCAACCATTGTATCGCGCTCTCTGCCTGATGTCAGAGACGGATTAAAGCCGGTTCATCGCCGTCTGATGTATGCCATGCGGCAACTTCATTTAGATCCAAAATCTGGATTTAAGAAATGTGCCCGTGTAGTCGGAGATGTTATCGGTAAATATCATCCTCACGGAGATAGTGCCGTTTATCAAGCTATGGCGCGTCTGGCACAAGACTTTTCAGTCAGATATCCGTTGGTTGACGGGCAGGGAAACTTTGGAAATATTGACGGAGACGGACCGGCAGCCATGCGTTACACGGAAGCAAGGCTGACAGAATATGCCATTGCATTGATGGACGGCTTGAATGAGGATGCCGTTGACTTCAGAGAAACCTATGACGGAGAAGAATCAGAACCGGTGGTTATGCCCGGAGCGGTTCCAAACCTGCTGTGTAATGGAACATCAGGTATTGCGGTTGGTATGGCAACCAATATTCCGCCGCATAATTTGGCAGAAATTGTGGATGCGCTTCAATTAATGATAGAAAATCCGCAAGTTGAAATAGAGCCATTGGTTAGAAAGATACATGGTCCTGATTTTCCGACCGGCGGGGTTATCATTGATAAGTTTTCAACAATTCTTGATGCCTATACGCAAGGAAAAGGAACTTTTCGTATTCGCGCCAAGTGGGAAAAAGAAGATTTAGGGCTCGGACAATATCAAATTGTTATTAAAGAAATTCCGTATCAGGTTGTAAAATCTAAATTAATAGAAAAAATTGCCAGTTTGCTGTTTGAGAAAAAAGTTCCTCTTTTAAATGATATACGAGATGAATCGGCTCACGATGTTCGTATAGTCTTGGAACCCAAAAACCGCAATGTCGATGCAAATATGCTGATGGAATTGCTCTTCAAGCAAACAGAATTGGAATCAAAATTCAATATGAACATGAATGTTCTTGATTCTGACGGCGTTCCTCGCGTCATGAGTATCAAAGAAGTTCTCTCAGAGTTCTTAAGACATCGACAAATTGTTTTACAACGCCGCTCAAGATATAGGCTTGAAAAAATAAATAACCGTCTGGAAATATTGTCAGGTTATCTGATAGCTTATTTAAATTTGGATGAGATAATTCGTATTATCAGAGAAGAAGAAGATTCTAAAGCCGTAATGATGAAAGAATTTTCTTTAACGGAAAATCAAGCAGAAGCTATCTTGAATATGAAACTTCGTAGTCTCCGCAAATTAGAAGAAGTGGAGATAAAAAGAGAATATGATGAATTAAGCCAAGAAAAAGGTTCTCTTGAAGCATTGTTGGCAGATGAGCAAATACAGTGGAAAAAGATTTCAGAAGAATTAAACGCCATTAAGGATAAATTTGGCAAAAAGACAGCTCTCGGTCGTCGTCGCACCGAATTTACCGAAGTAAATGAAGATATTGAAATATCAATGGAGGCTTTGGTAGAAAAAGAACCTATAACGGTTATATTGTCTCAAAAAGGCTGGATACGTTGTATGAAAGGCTACGTTCCGCTGAATGAAGATTTCAAATTCAAGGATGATGACAGCCTGTTGATGGCTATCCATGCACAAACAACGGACAAGATTATTCTTTTTGACACATCTGGAAAATTCTTCAATATCTCGGCAAGTGAAATTCCGAGCGGAAGAGGTTTCGGACAACCGCTGCGATTAATGATAGATTTGGGAAATCATGACAATATTTGTGAAATGTTTGTTTTTGAACCCAAAGCATCATATTTGATAGCATCCAATAACGGACGCGGATTTGTTGTAGATGAAAACCATCTGATAGCCCAAACGCGCAACGGTCGTAAGATTATGAATTTGGCAGATAAAGAAGTCGCCGTAATGTGTAGGAAGATTACCGGAGACATGGTGGCAATTATCGGAGATAATCGGAAGTTGTTAGTGTTCAAACTGGAAGAAATACCGACAATGGCACGAGGACGAGGCGTTGCTTTGCAAAAATACAAAGACGGCGGAATGTCAGATATTCAAATATTTAATGAATCTGAAGGTTTCACATATACTCGAGCCGGAGGAACGAAGACCGAAACAGATTTGATTACTTGGCTGGGACACAGAGCGCAAGTCGGAAAATTGGCTCCTTTCGGTTTTCCCAAGAGTAATAAATTTTTGAAGGATTAACAAAAGATTATAATATGGCAGAAGTCTTATTTGAATACATTCGCAACGGGAATTATGTCAAGGTAACCGCTATTGAGCCGGAAACCAAAACAGAAGCCAGCGTTGTTGTTCCGATCGGCATGACTGAAGAACAGATGCAAATACAAGCATTAAATAAACTTCGCTATGTGTTAAAAAAATTAGAAGAAGAATGAATATATAAGTGTTTTGAGGAGAAAAAATGTTAAGCGATATTGAAATATCTCAGCAAAACCAACCGGATAATATTGTCACGATTGCAAAAAAACTCGGCTTGTCCGAAGATGATATAGAGCTTTACGGAAAATATAAAGCCAAAATCAGTTATTCAAAATTAAAGTCAATCTCTGAGAGGCCGAAAACAAATGGAAAACTGATATTAGTCACGGCTTTAACTCCGACACCGGCCGGAGAAGGAAAATCAACCGTATCTATTGGCTTAGGGGATGCACTGCATAAGCTGGGAAAAAAAACAGTTATAGCCTTAAGAGAGCCTTCATTGGGTCCGTGTTTTGGCGTCAAAGGCGGAGCAACCGGAGGTGGGTATTCGCAAATAGTCCCGATGGAAGAAATAAATTTGCATTTTACGGGAGATATCCATGCGATTACCAGTGCCAACAACTTGCTCTCAGCAGTCATTGACAACCATATTTATCAAGGTAATGAGCTTAAAATAAACCCGCAAAAGATCAGTTGGAAAAGATGTCTTGATTTAAATGACAGAGCTCTTCGCAATATAGAAATCGGCTTAGGTGAAAAAATAAACGGTATTCCAAGACCAGATGGCTTTAACATAAGTGTAGCCAGTGAAATTATGGCTATTCTATGCTTATCCAAAGATTTGACTGATTTAAAAAAACGTTTAGGAGATATTGTTGTCGGAGAAAATTTTAAAGGACAATTTGTATATGCCCGAGAACTCAAAGTTGCAGGAGCTATGGCTGCATTATTAAAAGATGCTTTGAAACCGAATTTGGTTCAAACATTAGAAAAAACGCCGGCATTGGTCCACGGAGGCCCTTTCGCCAACATCGCTCATGGCTGTAATAGCATTATAGCAACACAAACGGCATTGAAACTGGGAGATTATGTTGTAACAGAAGCCGGATTTGGAGCAGACTTGGGGGCAGAGAAATTTCTGGATATTAAATGCCGCAAAGCTCAAATAAATCCTTCAGCAATTGTTATTGTGGCAACAATACGCGCGCTAAAAATGCATGGAGGCGTACCCAAAGAAGATTTAAGCAACGAAAATATTGATGCTTTGACTAAGGGCTTTTCAAATTTATGCGTTCATATAGAAAACATGAAAAAATATGGGGCTCCGGTTGTGGTTGCAATTAACCGATTTTCCGAAGATACTCAAGCAGAAATCGAGACACTTAAAAATTTATGTTGCCAAGTGAAAACAGATGCAATTCTGACCGAAGGCTGGGCAAAAGGAGGGACCGGCGTTAAAGATTTGGCTCAAAAAGTTATTGAACTGTGTGAAAAAGAAACAAAATTCAAACTTTTATATCCCGATAACATGCCGTTAAGAGATAAAATAATAACCATAGCTAAACAAATCTACAGAGCAGGGCAAGTTGAGTTTTCGCCTGAAAGCCTTGAAAAAATAGAACAATATACAAAAGAAGGCTATGGTAATCTCCCGATTTGTGTAGCCAAGACACAAAATTCAATCTCAGATGATAAAACTTTACTCGGAGCGCCGAGCGGATACACCTTCAAAATAAGAGATTTATCTCTCTCGGCCGGAGCCGGATTTATCGTCGTCTATGCCGGAAACATTTTAACCATGCCCGGACTTCCGAAAGTTCCTGCGGCAGAAAAAATAGATGTAGATGAAAACGGAAAAATATCCGGACTGTTTTAGTTTGTGCTTTTTAAATAAAGAGCGGATTTCTTATTGTGGATAAGTGCATAAACAATCATTAATAATTTCCAATTTGAAAAAAATTACTGTAATATAAATCGGAAATTTTATATAAAATTTTGGGGAATTTATATTTATTGGGGAATAAATTAGATGTCTAACCAAGTATCTGATAGAAAATCTGTATCAAAAAGCAATAACTTGCCACAATTTATCAAAGAACCGAAAGAAAACAACTCTGCCGCAAATGTAATGCCGGAAGCCGAGCAGTCATGGATTGCTAACAATCTTCATAGCTTAATGATATGGGTAAGTGTCGTTTGGTTTGGCATCGTTTTAATCTATATTACGCAGTTTTTCGGCTGGTCAAATCTCTTTTTAATGATGCCGGATGAATTTGGCGGATTTCTGGCCGGAATAACACTTCCGTTAGCTATTATATGGGTTGTTATGACTTATATAGACCGAGGTACTTCTTTCAAACAAGAAGCTAAATTGTTGCGCGCATATATGAGTCAAATAGTATATCCTGAAGACGGAGCTCCCCAAACAGTCAAAGCCATGGCTGATGCTATTCGCTCACAAGTTGTAGAACTTCAAGCAATCACAAAATTAGCCACAGAGCAAACAGACAAGATAAAAAATGAAATCGGAACGAACATATCTGAATTTTCTAAGGTCGTTTCCATTCTGGATAATTATTCCTCAAAAACCATTGTTGATTTAAGTGATGGTGTTAAATTTTTAGTTAACAACATAGAAAGTATCTCATCAAAATCAGAAAATTCAGCGCGTTTAATCAATGAATACAACCAAGAATTTATTAACTCAGGCAGTACGTTAGAAAATAATATAAGCAATCTGTCAGACAGAATAGAAAAGCAAATATCTACATTACAAAAAACTGTACAACTTTTACAAGGAACTTCAGAAACAGCAGGAAAAAACATATTGCGCGCCAATGAAATGTTAGTTCAATTCAACAGTGAAAGCACTGAAAATTTAAATAACCTTACAGACATTATAAAAGCAAATGCATCCCATCTAAATGAAGTATCAAAACAAGCTGTTGATAATTGTGCTCGAATAAAAAATGAAATTGGAAGTAGTGTTGAAACTTTTAGTTCAACAATAGGTCAATCCATTTCCAATTTAGATAAATGTATAGACAGAAATATCAATAGCCTAAATGAGGTAACAAAAGATAATAGTAATAATTTATATAATATTTTTGATGAAGCATCAAAAAGAATGCTGAATGGGTTTAACAATATCAACTCAAACCTTCAAAATGAGGTTTCTCGTTTTGATGAAACTTTGACAATTAATATAAATAAAATGTCAAATGCGGTCAACGAACAGCAACATCGTTTCTTGTCATTCACACAAGACCTTGATGAAAAATCAGAAAACATCATAAAGAAATTTACAACTCACGGCGATTTATTGGCTCAAGAAATTGACAAGATTATGGTTCGCAGTCAAAACCTTGAAGACAGCATAGGAATACAAGTAGATAATCTTTCCAATGTTTCTGAGAACATAATTTTCTCTATGAATAAAATAGATAACAAACTTCAAGAGCAAGTATCTAACCTACACGATACAGCCGAAAATGCAAATAATGATATAAATACTTATATCTCTACAGTTGATGCTAAAAACAAACAGCTTTCAGATCTTTCAGAAGCTGTATTTAATCGTTCACAAGAAATTGCCGAAGTTATGGAAGAGAAACATCAGGCAATTACCAATACTTTCCATGATGTTTCATCTCAAATTGAGAGTCTGAATAATCAATTGGTTGAAACTATTGATAATTTACACAAACAAAGCGCATCAGCTTCAGATGAAATAAATAATGTAGCTGAATTAATGAATAAACATGCGAATACACTGACAGAGGCATCTTCTGTAGTAACAGCTCAAAGTCAGGTAAGTGAAGCCGCATTATCACAACAACAAAGAAACATCACTAATTCGGCCAATCGCGTTGAAGAAATTAAGGTTGAGCTTAAACGACAGATTGAAGAATTGGCTCGAACTTCCGCAGAATTACAAACGGATGCTTCCGAAGCCGTTGAAAGTCTGAAAAAACAAGTTGATGAGATGCTTGCCGTATATAATGATGTCGTTAAAAAAAGTAAAGATATTAACGATAATCTTGCCGAACAATCAGATAAATTTGATACCTCAGCCAATAAAACTCTGGCTAAAGTTACCAATTTTGAAAATGTTTTGAATCAACAAGCCCAGAATATGGAAGGACTATCTAAGCTCATTACCGAAAGAGCCGATATGGTTGAAAATATTTTAACGCGTCAGGCAAATGCGATAAATACGGCAACCGAAAATACAGAGCAAACACATAATAAATTAATTGATGCATTTGATAAACAAAACACAATTTTGACAGATGTATCAGAAAATACAACGAGCTATGTTTCTGATATAGTCCAATCATTAGAAGAACATGCCGGAGCCTTGAAAATTATTTTCAAACAGCAAGAAGGAGAGTTCTCAGAAATCGGCAATAAAGTATCCGAACATGTAGAAAAACTCCACAAAGCGCTTCAAAAACAACTGCAATCCATAGAAGAAGATGCTTCTCATATTTTTGATCAAATGAGTTCTCTGGAAGAAAATAATAGAACAAGAACCGATGCTGTACTCAATAACAGTCGCCAATCTATTGATAAATTGGCTGAAATTGAAAATATATTGGGTGAAAAAAGTAATTCTATTGCTAATTTGGTTGACAATGTTAAGAACGGACTTGGAAATATGTCTTCACAAGTTGAAGAGAAAATAGGTCTTTTTGACACAACAGTTAAGAGTATCAAAGATGTTACATCAGATTCCGTAAAACAAATTCTTAGCAACTGCACAAAATTGCAAAATGTAAATACGCAAATATCTAAAGATACCCAAAATATCAGCAAGACAATAGATGACCACATCAAAAATATTGATGTAACTTTGGTTAAAACCAAACTTCAGGCTGAAGACATAAACAATACGTTAGAACAACAGAAGAACACCATAAGCGACGTTGTTAATACATTATCAACGCAAACCCGTCTTGGTGAGGCATCACTAGCCCAGCAATACAAATATTTATCGGATGCTTCCATTGAAATAGCGCAAAAGGTAAAAGAAATTAACGATAACTTTAAATCAAATACAGACAGCATTTTTGATAATACAACCAAACTGGCGTATGATTTTGATGTTTTAAGCGACAAATTGATAAAATCGGGAGAAGCCGTTCAGAAAACATCGAAAAATTCTATTAAGAGTCTTGAAGAACTCAGCTTAAACTTAACGCAATGCAGCGAAGATTTAGACGTCTCCATACATCATTCAGTTGAAAACATGGGCGGTGTATTTAAAGATTATGAAAAATACTTGGCGGCATTTAATACGGTTACGGCAGAAACCAGTACCGGAGTTGTGGAAATTAATAATCTGATAAGTGAACAAAGCAATAAGATGGTTCAAATTTCAGATGATACGCGCAAATTGGTTGATTGTTTTAACACCGTGCTTAGTGACACGTCATTAGTTCTTTCCAACCGAGCCAATGATGCGTATGATAAGGTTAAGAGCTTAGGCGAGAATTTAAAAAATCTAAGCCTCCAGATAGAAGAAACAACCAATCTGAGTGCGACACATTTTGAAAATTCCGGAAACAAACTCCGCGCCTCAATCAGCGAAATAGCCGCCAATGCTGAACGAATTTCCAATGAAATCCGTTCATCGGGAGAAGTTTTCTCAAAACAAGCCGCTGTTTTGGTCAGTGCGACGGATGATACGGTTTCCAAGGTTAAGTTAGCTATGAAGGAATTAATAGCAACCGGCAAAGAATTTGGAGAAAAAGGAGATATCATCGTTAAACAAACCATGCATTTCAACGATGTAATAGAAGATCAAACCAAACAGCTAAACGATCAAACCAAAAGCGCAAAAGAAATTTTGGTTAAGTTAACGGCTGAACATAAAGGAATAAAAATTGATACATTCTTAAAAGATGCTTCATCAATTATTGAAAAACTGGAGAGTATATCAATAGACATTAATAGAATATTCAATCCTAAAGAAGAAGAAGATTTATGGAAAAAATTCTATAACGGAGATACCTCGGCATTTGTACGTTATCTATCTCGTAATATGAGCAAACAACAAGTCAATTCAATCCGCAAACTGTTTGAACAGAATATGGATTTTCGTAATATAGTAAATAACTATTTATCAGAATTCGAGGTTTTAATCAGCAAAGCCAAAAGTAACGAACATTCAGGAATTCTGCTATCCGTAGTTTCCGGCGCTGATATTGGTAAATTATATTACATATTGGCTAAATCTTTGGATAAAATCGGGTAGGGATAATGAGCCAACTAAAGCTAAATAACTATCTGGATAGTCTTCAAAGGCAAATAGACCGTTCTGTTGCAAATATAAAAAATAAAACAGCAACGAATAATCAAATTGGCAAAGACTTTAATCAAGCAGAAGAAGATAGATATCCATACTCAAAAATAGATAACCATACCTATAAACTTTTAGAAACAAAAGTATCATATCAATTGAGTACATATTCTTCACAAAATCCGCAACCGTCTGACAGTGTGTATGCCTCAGAAAGTTATAAAAATGCCGAAAATATTATCAAAGAACCAACCATATTAATAGATTATATGTTCGAATATAATCGCGAATTTAATTTTAAGGTATAAATGCAGATACTTGATTTTGATAGTCGAATTTTTTTAGCCCCCATGGCAGGGATTACTGATAAACCCATGCGAAAGATAGTATCATCTTTCGGCAAAGGAATTATGGTATCAGAAATGGTTGCCATAAATGCTTTATCCCGCAAAAATGAAAAAACATATCGCATAGCAGATGTACGAGATGAAAACTATCCCGTGGTTGTTCAGCTTGTAGGAGGGGATGACGTTTTGTTTGAAGATTCTGCAAAATTAGCAGAAGAACTTGGCGCACATTCTATAGATATTAACATGGGATGCCCCGTAAAAAAAATTGTTGGCAATAAATCAGGTTCATATCTGATGAAAGATACAAAACAAGCCTCAAAGATTATAGAAACGGTTGTAAAGGCAACAAAATTAAAAGTCAGCGTCAAATTTCGCAAAGGTTGGGATAATAATTCTGTAAATGCGGTAGAGTTTGCCAAAATGTGCGAGGAAAGCGGAGCTTCTTATATTACGATACATGGGCGTACACGTTCAGATTTCTATTCAGGCAAAGCAGACTGGGATATTATTGCTAGAGTAAAAGAAAGTGTAAAAATTCCGGTTATCGGTAACGGCGATGTTATTTCTCCGCAAAAAGCTAAAGAAATGTTGGACTATACAGGAGTTGACGGCATAATGGTTGCCCGAGCTGCTTTGGGGAATCCCTGGCTGATTTCACAAATACATAATTATATAGAAAATGGCACTGAGCCGGAAGCAATAACTTTACAAACCATCTATCAAACTCTGAAGCAGCACATAATGGAATTAGTAAACTATTATGGAGAAAGGACAGCTCTGGGGCTTTCAAGAAAATATGTCTGTTGGTATTGTAAAAATTTGCATGATGCTCGTAAATTTAGAGAAAATTATATGAAAATAAACAATTGGCCGGAAGCCTTGTCTGAAGTTGAAAGATATTTTAAGAGTTTAGGAGAAGAATAAATGAAAATAATTGTCTGTGGTGGCGGCAGTGTCGGAAAAAGTATCGTCAGCTATCTTGTAAAAGGAAACAATGATATTGTTGTCATAGACAATAATGCGACCAACCTAGATAATGTTTCACAGGAATTTGATATTTTACCTGTTTTGGGAGAGGCATCGCATCCGGATATATTAGATAAAGCAGGTGCAACCGATGCAGATTTAATTTTGGCATTAACCAACAGTGATGAAACAAACATGGTTATCTGCCAAATAGCCCATTCGCTATTTCATATTCCGCATAAAATCGCCCGTATAGATAGTGAAGAATTTCTAGATCCGTTATGGGCGTCTTTGTTTAATGAAAATCATATTCCAATAGATTTATTAATATCTCCCAATATAGAAATAGCGGAAAACATATTAAATACCTTAAAATATCCAGGGTGCAGCGGAATCCTACCGGTTTTAGGCGGAGAGGCTTGCATATTAAATTTAAAATTAACCGAAAAATGTCCATTACTAAACACGCCTCTATTGCAACTGAATCGTCTGGATGAATATCTAGATATCGGGTTCGTTAATATTCAAAGAGATGACGAATGCTTTATTCCCGAAATGTACGACAACTTAGAAAAAGGAGATGAAATCAATATTCTGGTAAAAGCAGATAAAATAGAAGAAACGATACGCTCTTTCGGACTAGAAAAACCAACCAATGAGCGCATAGTCATTTTTGGAGGGAATCAAATAGCTCTTTATCTGGGGCGCAAGATAGAGAGAGATGATAGTATAGTTAGTTGCAAAATTATAGAAGAAAACATAGATTCCGCACGCCGTCTGGCAAGAGATTTAACGCACACGGTTGTTATACAAGGGCCTCTGATGAGTGATATCATATTAAAGGAGGCATCAATTAATCATACAGATGCCAGCATAACCGTAACAGCAAATGATAAAGATAATCTATTGGCATCAATGATATCGCAACAAAGCGGCGTTACATCAACCATTGCGGTAATAAATACGCCCTCATATAACAATCTCGTTTCAAATATGGGCGATAACATATTAATAGACCGTAGTTCCGTGACTGTTTCAAAAATATTAAAAGAACTGAGAAAAACAAAAATGCGTGATGCATACGCCATAAATAGGGGAAACGGCGAAATCTGGGAAATTGTATTAGACGAAGAAAATCAAAATATCGGCAAAAAAATAGGGGAGCTGAATCTTCCTAAATTAAGCCGAATATTTGTAATTAAAAGAAAAGAAGATTTTATCTATCCAGATCCGACAACAGAACTTGAACAAGATGATATTTTATTGTTGTACATGGATTCATCAGTTATTCGACAAGTTGAAAAAATTATTAAATAAATCTTCATTAATTGTGCATTATATATAAAAGAATATAAAACAAATAATAAGAAGGAACAAAAATATGACCCAAAACGTACAAGAAGATTTTTTAGAACATATCCGTGAAAATAAAATTTCAGTAACGGTCTTTTTGGTAAACGGTGTAAAATTACAAGGCCTTATTACATGGTTTGATGATTTTTCGCTGTTGCTTCGTCGTGACGGACACACTCAATTAATATATAAACATGCCGTCTCAACGATTATGCCGACAGAAGCCGTAGATATCGAAATAAAAGAGTAGCAATAAGAATTGCCGTTTATAGAGTTTAATAAAAATAAAAAAACAAACGCCGCTGTGATTTTTCCGGATGTTTTTAGCCAACCGTTGAGAACATCGGCAGAGTCGCGGTTAGAAGAAGCAAAAGGATTGGCTCTGGCAATTAACCTCAATGTTGAACACGCAGAAATTATAAAAATCCGCGATATCAAACCATCAACGTTCATTGGGCAAGGTGTTTTAGAGAGGTTAAAAGACGAATTCACTTCTAAAGAAGTTGGATTATTGATTGTTGACGCATCTTTAACTCCCATCCAACAACGTACCTTAGAACAAAAACTAAAAATTAAAGTCATAGATCGAACAGCGTTAATTTTAGAGATATTTGGAGAACGCGCACAAACAAAAGAGGGAAAACTTCAGGTTGAATTAGCACACTTAACCTATCAACGCAGTCGCTTGGTTCGCAGTTGGACACACTTAGAGCGGCAACGCGGTGGAGCCGGATTTTTAGGTGGTCCGGGAGAGACTCAAATAGAATTAGACCGCCGAATAATTGATGATAAAATCATTCGCATAAAAAAAGAGCTTGAAAAAGTCAAACAAACCAGACAAATCCAACGGTCTGCCCGCAAGCGAGTTCCATACCCGATAGTTGCATTAGTCGGCTACACCAATGCGGGAAAATCAACTCTCTTCAACCAATTAACCAAAGCAGGTGTCTTTGCAAAAGATTTGCTTTTTGCAACACTTGATCCGGCAATGCGAAAGATACGCTTACCTTCAGGAAATGAAGTGATTTTATCCGATACGGTAGGTTTTATCTCAGAATTACCACACGAATTAATCATGGCTTTTCGAGCTACATTAGAAGAAGTCCTATCCGCAGACATTGTTGTCCATGTCAGAGACGCATCAAATCAAGAAAATAAAGAACAAAAACAAGATGTTTTGAAGGTTTTAGAAAGCCTTGGACTTAAAAACATAGAAGAGCAAACAAACTATATAGAGGTGCTAAATAAAATTGATATTTTAGAACCTCAACAAAAAGAAGATTTGCAAAAGAGAATTGCATCTAACCCGAGGATGATAACAATTTCAGCGCTAAACGGAGAAGGGTGCTCATCTTTTCTGGAAAAATTAGATACTATTTTATTATCAAACCAAAAAACTATAAAAATAAAACTTCCGATAACCGATGGTCAAAAAATAGCATGGCTTTATGCTAATTCTAAAGTTATCTCAGCAGATAAAATAAATGATGACTTAATGGAATATGAAGTTCAAATAGACACCAAATCTGCCAATAAATTGCAAAAGATGCTGACAAACATATAAATTTCAAGTCTTGTATTCAGATAATTGTTTCTTACATTTTAAGCAAAATGGAGGAAACAATAGATGAAAAAAAGATATCTGATAATCTGCGCACTATTAAGCGCATGCAGTGCGCATACTAGACCATATTCCGATACATTAGAAATGTGGGTAGGGCAACCGGAATATGTTTTACAACAAACTTGGGGAGCTCCGAATAATGAATTTTATGTAACACCTGAAGAAAAGGTTGTTACATACATTAGCTATTCGAACCAAGCGGTTGACGGAAACAAAGAACCCTATGCCGGTTATGAAGTTTATTATCCGGCAATATCCACCCAAAATTTTGGTTTTCCAAATGATTCATCGGATAATTTTTACTATTGCAAAACCTCATTTACAATCCAAAACGGAGTCATTGTTGACTATAGCTTTAACGGGGATGACTGCGTAAGCCCTAGCTAAAGTATAGGAGAAAATATGGGATTTATGATATTAATAACATTAATTATCTTGTTGTTTTTTATATATGAAAAGTTTCAGCAATTATTATCATGGTATTCACATAATAAAGATGAAGGGATTTAAAATAAAAATTGACTTATAAAAAAGCGTATGTTAAAAGGCGTTGCTTACATAAAATCAGGAGTATTAGAAATGCAACCGCTTTTTTTGTGGAATTGATTTTGGTACATCCAATTCATCGATAGCTGTCAGTTCTGAGAAGATAGCTCCGAGTTTAGCAGAAGTTGAGAACGGCAAACACACAATCCCCAGCACAATATTTTACGAAACAGGACAAAATTTTCCCTTATTTGGAGAAAAAGCAATAGAGGCTTATATATCGGGAAAAGAAGGGATATTTATGCGCAGTCTCAAGCGTGTTTTAGGAACAGATTTAATGTCTGCGGGAACACATATTAACGGCAAACCGGCAAAATTTGAAAACATTTTAGCTCAATATATCAAAAACTTAAAATATAAAGTTAATGTAAAATATCAACAAACTCCCGAGTGCGTCGTTATGGGAAGACCTGTCCACTTTAGAGATAATGATACTAAAGGAGATATTGCCGCTCAAAATCAACTGGAACAGATAGCCCGAAATGTAGGATTTAAAGAAATCGTTTTTCAATATGAACCGATAGCTGCGGCATTTGCGCACGAAGATAAACTTGAAAAAGAAAGTATGGCCTGCGTTATAGATATCGGAGGAGGAACATCTGACTTTACAATCATCCGACTAGGGTCGAAACTTAAAGCAAAAAATGATAGAAAAGATGATATTTTGGCTTCCTCAGGTGTTCGAATTGGAGGAAATGATTTTGATAAAAATTTAAGTATTAGTGCTTTTATGCCGGAACTTGGATTAAAAACCACATATGGAGAAAAAAGACTTCCGGTTCCGACATCGCAATATTTTGATTTATCGGAATGGAGTAAAATCAACAGCGTCTATACTTATCAAAACAAAAGAATAATCAATGAGGTATATACAAATGCTCATAATCCGCAATTATACGGAAGATTAGTTGAAGTCATAGAAGGAGAAAAGGGGCATTTGTTATTAAACATGGTGGAAAAAACAAAAATAAATTTAAGTATTTCAGAAAGTTACGAAACCACTTTAAAGTTTTTAAAAGATGCTCCGAAAATAAGTGTCAAAAAACAGATGTTTGAAAAATCCATTGCGCCAAATACATTAAAAATAAATCAATCAATAGCTGAAGCCCTTAAAATTGCTCAAATAAAAGCTGAAGAAATTAATCTGATAATCCTGACCGGAGGCTCGACAGAAATTCCATATGTCAGAAACTGCCTTTGTTCAAACTTTCCACAAGCAAACATATCCGAAGAAAACAAACTTTCTTCAGTAGGACTGGGGCTTGCTTATGATGCACTAAGACGTTTTCGTTAATAAAATAAAAAAATTGACAAAAAAATCTATTAATGATATTTGTTTCCATACAAAAACAGATTATTAACTTTTTAAATTTATGTGAGATATGGAAACTAAAGCATTCTACGCAGGGTTCTTTGACCCAATTCATCGCGGACATTTGTCTATAGCAGAACAAGCCGCTAAAAAATACGGCAAATGCATCATTGCCATTGGCGATAATAAAAACAAAACGCCCTTGTTTAACAAAGCAGAACGGACAAGAATTGCTAAAGAAGCCCTTGAATATTGTAAAAAATGTTATTTTAAAGAAGAACTTGATATTGAAGTCATCAGCTATGATGGTTATACCGTTGATGCGGCAATCGAACATGGCTGTACGCACCTTGTAAGGGGCGCAAGAGATGCCAAAGATTGTAATAAAGAAGATATCATCAGAGATATCAATCACCGACTTCTACAGATTCGGTTTAACTATAACATTGAACAAGTGCGAATAGCGGCGGATATCTGGTATGAATTTGTATCATCATCGGTTATCAAGTCGCAATGTGCCGGAGGGGAATATATTCTGGTAAAATCATTTGTTGTACCACCAACACACAACGAATTGATGAAAATCTTTCTGAAAGATGAATTTCATCGAACATTCGGAAAAAACCAATGGTGGGAACGTTTTGTAAAAAACTTTGAGGGCAGAAGTTATCATAACCTTAGCCACATTGCCTACATGCTGAACCGTCTTAACATATATATCAGACAAGGCGGAAAAGTAGAAGATGAACAGTGTTTAAGAAAAGCCATTTGGTACCACAATTTAAAGGAAACCGAGGAAGCATCTGTGGCAGCAATGCCTGATTTCTTGCAAAAGGTCAATGACTTGATTATGGCAACCAAGCACCTTGGAGAGGTTTCTTCAAATCTGTCGGGAGATGCAAGAATCATTCATGACTTGGATTTATCGATTCTCTTTGACGATGAAAATTATCTGGATTACGCATATTGCCTCAGAGATGAATACAAGCAATACAGCAATCAGGAATATGTCAATGCGCGCCGGAAAATTCTGGATGAACTGATAGAAAAGATTGACTATCAGATTTTCCCTGAAATCGCCACAAAAGAAGCTCGTCTGCTAATGAGAGGTGAAAAAAAAGAATTAGATGTATTTTTTCCATAAAGATTTTTATGAAATATAATAAAAAAGAGCCCCTAAAAAGGCTCTTTTTTTTGTTGATTGCTTTTAAAATAAAAAAAAGCTCCGAAATCAGAGCTTAAAACTGGCGGAGAGGCAGAGATAATTTGCCAACGCCATTATAACACATTGTAAAACCCAAATATTTTTATTTTTCATTTTTTTAAATATGCTATTTTGTAGCACGATTCTGTAATACCCTAGAGTCTAAAAAAATTCAATATAAAATTTCCTAATTACAAAATTTAATGAAAAACAAATAAATAAAATTAGATGAATTTTATTTTTGCGTTGGTCTCAACGTATATGATATTATTCAAATACATACCAATTACAAAAGTTATATTTTGTATCACGAAAACGGGGAAACAGGCCTTTTGACAGGCACCCTCACGCAGGGAACAAACTGAAAACCTATGACGACTAATCCATTGGTATTAGCACCGCAAAATAACCCCTCCGAAGGCGGCTGGCGGAATATAAATAGGGCACGGCTGATGATGTCAGTTAGAAGTCGGGGCAATATCTGTGCTCATTGATAACCCCAGCATTTAAAATTTGGTTCTTGTTCGGATTTTAAATGTGCCAACCGGAAAAGCAGGTGGAAGGTTCGCATTGGCGGTGTGCGGATTTTAAGGAAACATACTTAATATAACCAAAACAAGAAAGCAAACTCAACGGATATGCTATACTCTTTTTTACCCTCTGTTTATGGGTAAAAAGAGCAAATCTAACAGATATACTATGAAAAATAAATTATCAAAAAAATAAATTAAGAAAAAAAATTAAATGAGCAATCAAAGATTGCGAAATTTTGCCTGAACGAGCAAAGCGAGTTTAGGCATTAAAATAATTATAAAAAAGGAGAATAAATGAATTTAGAGAAAACCGCCATAAATGACCGCATAGAAGCCATAATGAAGGATAATGAGTCAATCAACAGCAAATTAAAATACACCTCACCAGCGAACGAAAAAAAGGCATTACAAGATAAAAAAGCCAAAAACAATAACGAATTAAGAAAAGAAAGAACAAAACGCTATAATTTAGAACAAGAAGATGCCGAATTTATTAGAGAATGCTGTCAATATCTTCAAAAATTAGGGATAGTAAAAAGCCAAAGGCAATTCAGCCAGCAATTTTTGAGTAAAAGCCAAGATTATTTGGGTATGTTGATTTGCGAAAGAAGACAACCACCAATTAACATATTGCACCGCCTTGTCCAAAATCTGATTCAAATTCAGCCAATTTATGAAGAAAAATATACCATCAGCAATTATTTAGATATTCTCATTAACCGAGGTAATCAAATAATCACAAAAAAATTGCTTAAATATCTATAAATTAACCCTACTTTCAATTTTCGTTAATTGATGAATTTTAATTTTTACAAAAGAAAATTAAGGATTGAAAATGGAAATAATCAGAGCATATCAGCAGTTAATGACTTATAATAAAAAATATTCATACATTCAAAGCGATGGTAAAATTGTATTTAATAATAATTGGGCTTGGATTGTAGTATTCCAAGCCATTAACAAACATAATTTTGCTATCGTAAAATATGACAGCGGAAAATATACGGTTATAGAGATTTAAAGGAGAGGCTGTATAATTGCTTATACAGCCCGAGACCTCTTATATGAAAAAAACTATTACTTACCTGACAAGGTTAGAAAGCATATCTTGCACCAAGCAGGAACTCATGAGAAGTAGAGTCAAATTTTACCTTACCCCAATCTTCTTTAATAGTAACATCGCCGGAGTCCATATATCTATAACCGGCATCCAAAGAAAGGTTGTCAGTCATAGCATAAGAAACGCCAGCACCGACCTGCCAAGCAAAATTTGTTTTGCTTTTGCTGATGCTTTCGTCTGTATCTGCAACTTTACCTTTTAGGCGAGCCATACCGATACCAGCACCGACATAAGGAGTAAATTTAGTTCCTGTGTCAATATCATAGTAAGCATTCAACATAATGGAGTTATTTTCCAAAGAGTTTTTCCAAGAATCTCCATCTTCGGTATATTTCTTTTCAGCATCTTCGTGAATATTTAATTCAAGTTCGGTTCTTACCGCACCGGCTTTAATACCATAAGCGAAACTGCCGCCCAATACATTGTCATCGGCTTTTTCTTTTGCCCCACCATCTTCTTCCGTATATTTAACGTCATTAGACATATCGGAATAGGTCAATTTACCAGATACATATTGTTTCAGTTCAACAGCGTTTGCATTTGCAGCAAACAAGCAAGCAGCAACTCCTGCCAATAATAAAGTTTTATTCATTATATTTTTTCCTTTTATAAAAGTTTTTTACATAACAAA